>JAFVDW010000006.1 GCA_017478245.1 Lachnospiraceae bacterium | reverse complement strand
CTCCCTTCGCTGACCTCACCCATTGCCTCTCGGATACGCTCCACTGATTTCCCCAAAAGCTGCATCTTATCTGTCACAGCAGCAATATCTGCGGTCATCCCATCGGATGCCTCCAGCACGCTTTCCAAAAGCCCTTCTGTCTTGTCCTGATGCTCCTGTACTTCCCTCATACGCTCCTGCCCGATCTTCTTATTGGCACGGGTCGTCAAGAACATAAACAATCCCACCAATGCCATACAGGCAATACGGATTTCCACATCAGGAACCTCCTCGGAAGCATATCCCACTGTCACTGCATGGTAAATAATATATGCCACATTACTGAGCAGACCGCCGATAGAGATAATTGCTCCGTAGGTCACATCAGAATAAATCGTAATCGCCACGAACATAGGAATCGCATATACAAAAGTTAAAATACTGTTCGTTGTAAAAATAGCAAATATGTATAAAATACTATAGGTGATCGCCATAACATGCCTGATTATTACACCTTCTCTATTCTTACTGCGAATGATCCATTCTGCTGCAACCGGCACAGCCGTCAGCAGAAACACAATCAATATGTAGCCCAAGGTTCTAGCACCTTTCAACCACTCAAGCATGTATGCAAGCAACAGAACACAGGCAACAATAGTGTGACAGGTGAGCGCCACTCGATTGGCAAACTCTTTTTCATTGAAATTCATATAAATAACTCCCTTCTGTTTATTTATTCATATTCTACCATAAACATATATTATTTGCATCTGTTTCTATACATTTTTTACAAAAAAAGTAACAGTTCAGCCATCATTCATAAATCCGCTCCTGCTACGCATGAGCCGCCGCTTTGCGACTGGATTTATTTCATGATAGGGCGTGCGCCCTATAGAAATCAACGATGCACTTCTTTAGTGTGCAAGCACCCACAAAAAGTGCATCATGGATTTCTGCATGGCTGAACTGTTACACAAAAAGAGAAGCTTACAAGCGCCTTGTAAACTTCCCTTTCTTTTCTACTGTTTTAAAGCTTCTTAGTTGTTATTGCTCTCCAGCAGCTTCATGATCATAGAGGCACATTCTGCGCGAGTTGCCGATCCTACCTGGTCTAATCTCGTTTCAGACCTTTCAGCTCCTGCAGCACCCTTACCATTTATGATTCCTTGGGTAACAGCCCAATTTAATGCCTCCTGGGCATAAGCGCTGACCTTCGCCCCATCCTTAAACTGTTCTGTCAATCCATCAGTAGCAGTAAGGTCATAACCGTTGAACTGCGCATACTTATAAAGCATAACCGCAATATCCTGACGGGTAATATTTTTGCCTACACCAAATGTACCATTTCCTGTTCCGCTGGCTATTTTATTCACGTTTGCCCATTTCACAGCATTTTCATACCATTCACCCTGCTTCACATCCGGGAAAAGCTTCGCCTCACCGGTGATATCAGGTGTATCGCTGTTATTGTAGAGCACCTGCACGAACTCTTCACGGGTAATTTTTCCAGTGGGTCTGAATACATCTCCCTTACCTGCCATGATTCCGTTATCATATACATATTGTACTGCATCCAGCCACCAGTCAGTTTCTTTGATATCTTCAAATATTTCAGTTACACTGATATGCTTTTCTTCCTCCGGAACCAATGTTACATCGATATAGTCCAAATTGATCCAGTTGTCTGTGCTTTCAATAGTACCGGAAATCTTCAGATCGTTGAAGCCCTTCTCCAACTCCACCATAAACTCTGTCGTCTGTACGTTGCTCCACCCTGCTGCATCCAACGCAAGCTTCTGATTCTCACCGTCATTGACACGATATGCCACAGGCATGCTCTTACGGTTGTCACCATCATATCCCATTACAATCTGATAGGTTCCTGTCTCCTCTACATAGACAGTAAAGTCAACGTATTTCACATTGGACCAGTCATCCTCGATCTCATCAAATGCGGTGTTGGTATTGGTGCCTCCTACCGCATAACCGTTGGAATAATTATCGTGGTTGCCAAAATTGCCTGTATGTTCAAAGTTTTCAGCCTCCAAACGCTGCGTTCCCTTTTCAGTATCATTGATATTGATCGGGGCGTTGCAGACATCGATATAGTCCAAATTCATCCAACCCTCACCGATCGCTCCTGTGATGGCAATGATATTCTTACCTGCCTCCAGAGATACAGTCAGCAGCTTCTCATGAGGAATATTCCAATCATGTCCCTCTTCCACATTCGGTACTTCTATCGCCTGATTTTCACCATTATTTACCTTGATGATTGCCACTTTGTCATCGTCGCCGTTGTAGCCCAAAAGCAGCAGATAATCCCCTGCTTTTTCTGCTTCCACTGTAAATGCCACATAATTCACATTGGACAGATCATCTTCCACATCCTCTACGGTCATTTCGCCATTAGAAAGTTTACCGATGGCTTTTCCATAAGAGAAGAAATCCTGCTCCTCAACACTTGCGTTCCAAGCCTCCACGCCATGCGCCTTGGCATACTCCGCCTCGAAACGTGTCCATCCGCTGAATGTCTTAGGAAGATCATCCGGAAGCTGTCCTTCCTCTTCGCCGTCCTCCATCATTCTCACATCAATACAGTCAATATTTGCCCAGTTGGACTGCTTTGCAATGGTACCGGAAATCATCAGATCATTAAAGCCTTCCTGCAATTCTACTGTGAATGCCACGGTATTCATAGTATTCCAGGCATTGCCCGCATTGTTGAGCGTCAACTCCTGATTCTCTCCTTTATTCACCCTGTAGGCGGCTTTCATTCCGTTGGAGCCATCACCATTGTAATGCAAAATCACCTGATATTTTCCGGTCTTCTGTGCATACAATGTGAAGTCTACATATTTTACGTTGCTCCAGGTATCTGCAATGTCTCCAAAGGCTGTTCCGGAGTTCATACCTCCCACAGTAATACCGTTGGAGAAAAAGTCTCCCTCTTCCTTAGAACCGGTGGCATAGAACATTTCTGCCTCGTAGCGCTCATAAGTCTTGTCGTCCAGTTCCTTCTCAGTAACAGGCTGTTTGCTGATATCAATACGATCCAGATTCATCCAGCCCTTGCCGCCAATCGTACCGGAGATATAAACCGTATTGGTTCCTTCCAACAGATCTATCTCCACATATTTCTCATGCATGACAGCCCAGTTCGCATCCTGTGACACCTGTGGAATGGATACTTCCTGTGCTTCCGCATCATTTACCTTCACAAGGATAGCCTTGTCATCGTCACCATTGTAGCGAAGCACCATCTTATAAGTACCCGCGGTCTGCGCCTCAACATCAAATTTGACATAATTGATATTGGACCAATCACTTGCCACATCCTCTGCTTTCACATCTGTGCCAAGCCCGGAAACTGCTACTCCTTTGGAGAAGTTATCCTTGTTGTCATCGGTGGTTCCTCCTCCGACTCTTGTTACCTTCTCCTCATCCTCAGCCTCAAAATAATGCCATCCGCTGTAATCATACTTGATGGTCTCACCCAGAAGCTGCTGCTTCATATTGTAAATCTTAAAGGTCTCCCAGCCGCCTGTGGAATCACTTCTCACAATCACCGGTATTCCTAAGCCATTATAAATCTCATTATCTGCCGCTTCATCCTCGTCCACACAGGCAATCTTGCCGCTGACAACAGACTGCAGCGCAACGGTGGTAGCTGACGCCTTCAACAGATAGAATTTCTCAGAATCACCAATCGTATCAGCGGTTGCATACAGAACCTTGTCCTCACCAAGGCTCACATACTTGTCATTCACAACAGATTTTAAGGATACTGTCTTGTCCTCATTTCTCACCAATTCAAATTTCTGATGATCCGTGTCGTTCATCTTCAGGTCAGTGGCTGCAATCAGACCACCTGCCTCCGTATTGCTCGTCAGAATCTTTGCAGTACTGTTACCTACAAAATAATAGGTATCCTCCTCCACCTCTGCCATGATAGGAGAAAGCTGGCTTTCCACGGTCTCTGCTGCAAAATACTTACTTGCCACATCTGTCAGCTTGGAATTTTTCTCCGCTTCACCCATGCGAGCATAAAACGCCTTAATCTCGTCAAAGGAAGCGGTCTCCAGATTAATCTTATTTTCATTGAACTCCTCCGGATGATGATAAAGTCCCCACATGCCATAAGACTCTACCGTCTTATAGGTCCATGTCGTCCAGTTGATACCATAACTGTTCATCAGCTCCAGACCCTCATCCCATGCAGAAGGCTGATTGAAGAAAGAAAACTCTCCCATATAGCTGGGAACATTATAGTTTCTGTTGGCAATAGAGTTCAGCTTGGTCTCCATGTTGGAAATCTGCCCTCCGGCAGCATTATCATAATCATCATAGAGATAGTTGTGATACTCATACATTACATTTTCCCACTCATAATCATCCGGATTGGGCAAATCGCCAGGATCCCATACCGCTTCCATAATCACAACGTGGTTCGGGTCAACCTCACGAATCACATCATATGCCTTATCATAAATTCCCCACAACAGCTCATGCAGCTCGTCAGCATCTAACTTTGCGCTGTAACGATAGGTACAGAAGGGCTCATTTAACAAATCATACCCTGCTACCGTGGCATTATCCTTATAACGCTCTGCAACTACCTTCCAAATCTGATAGTACAACTCTTGATTGGCTACGGCATTCTCACCAAAGAAAAATTCCGATGCAGCTTCCTTCGCATCCTGTCCGTCCACGCCTGAGTGGTCACTACCGTTCTGAGAGCCGGGTGCCCCATGGAAATCCAAGACAACATACAAACCTCTCTTGCCGGCTTCCTGAACAAACCAATCCATGCGCTCAAAAGCCTTCGCATAAGGATCCGTCACCTCAGCTTCTCCCCATATCGGAAGCTCCTCCGTCTGTTCTTCTACTACGATTTCTGTTACTGCTTCAACTTCCCTGGCCTCTTGGGACTCCACAAGATCATTGTCGCTCACACTGACTTCTGTTTCATCCGCTTCGCTAATAGCCTCTTCAACAAAGCTGGCGGTCACAACATCTAATTCATCACTGCTTAGTCCCTGCACATCCTCATCTGTATCATCTTCTGCAAAGCCATAGAATACTCCATCCTCATCCACCAGATTGCGCCACCAGAAGGGGAGACGAATACAGTTCATTCCAAGCTCCGCACATCTGTCAAAATCTGCCTCCGTCCAATAGGCATCCTGATAGACATCTACCAGCTCCATCATCTTCTCTTCGCCAAAACGTTCCGTCAGAACCTCATAAATCGTCTTCTCGTCACGCACATTAGTTGTTGCCTGTGTAGGAGTCATCCAAAACTCCTGAAGCAAATAACCTCCCGCGTTCGTACCGCGTAAATTTACCACATCTCCTGCACCACTTTGGTTTCTCAAATCCTTACCCACAGCCTTTAAGAAATCACTGTCCGTGATTGCCGTACCTGTGCCTGCTTCTGCCCGAACCCCCATAGCCGGTACAGAACCCACAGTCAGAACTGCTGCAAGAGAAAGAGCAACACCCTTTGTGACTTTCCGCATTCCTTTCATCATAACCCTCCTAATTTTCGCTTGTTTTGAATAAAAACGTTTTTATTTTTCTTTTTGGAAAAAGGAAGACAAGACACATCTTCCTTTAAAAACGTTTTAATTATATATTTACACTATCATCTTGTACATATTTTGACAAGACCTAAAATTTTTTTTTGACATATCTCACAAAAACGAATATCTATTTTAGGTGAAATTTATCTCCTCACACTCCAAATCCTCTGCGACAATCGTCACCAGTTCATCCACACTGCCTGTCCCCAAAGAAACAATGCGATTCGCCTGTCTCGTAACTACCTTCTCAAAATAATTGCGCACCTCTCTTGCATTGGCAAACTCTTTGCCCTTCCGTGCAATCATTCCTTCAATGTGATAAAGCACTCTTTCCTGCAGCGCATCATCATACCGATAGTCATTGCTCTCACACAGCCGGCGGAATATCTCATACAATTCCATCGTGGAATAGTTCTCAAACGTAATATATTTATTGAATCTGGAGCGCAGTCCCGGATTGGAATTCAAAAAATCCTCCATCGGCTCCGGATACCCCGCTACAATCACAATCAACTCCTCTCTGTGATCCTCCATCAGCTTTAGTAAGGTATCAACCGCTTCCTGCCCG
>JAFVDW010000005.1 GCA_017478245.1 Lachnospiraceae bacterium | reverse complement strand
GCACGGTGAATTCCGTTGAGGATATTCAGAATATCAATCGCAGGATTGTGACACTGGGAGAGCAGTTCCACAAGCCGGTTGTGGCAACCTGTGATGTGCACTTCCTGGATCCGGAGTATGAGATTTACAGGCGGATCATCATGGCGGGAAAGGGCTTTGCGGATGCGGACGAGCAGCCGCCATTGTTTTTGCATACGACAGATGAGATGTTGGAGGAATTTTCTTATCTGGGGAGCGATAAGGCATATGAGATTGTGGTAACCAATACCAATATGATCGCAGATATGATAGAGACCATCGCTCCGGTCAGACCTGACAAATGTGCGCCGGTGATTCCGGACAGTGATAAGATTCTGACGGAGATCTGTTATAACAGAGCCCATGAAATCTATGGTCCCGAACTGCCCCAAATCGTGGAGGCGAGGTTGGAGAGGGAGTTAAACTCCATCATATCCAACGGATTTGCCGTGATGTATATCATTGCCCAGAAGCTAGTATGGAAATCGGTGGAGGATGGTTATCTGGTGGGCTCACGAGGCTCTGTGGGAAGCTCTTTCGTGGCGACCATGGCGGGGATTACGGAGGTGAATCCCTTGAGTCCCCATTATTATTGCAGTAAATGTCATTATGTGGATTTTGACAGCGAAGAGGTGAAGGCATATGCGGGGGCAGCCGGTATCGATATGCCGGATAAGAATTGCCCGGTGTGCGGCGAGCCGCTGCACAAGGATGGCTTTGATATCCCTTTTGAGACCTTCCTTGGGTTCAAGGGAGATAAAGAGCCGGATATTGACTTGAACTTCTCTGGTGAGTATCAGTCCAAGGCGCATAAGTATACAGAGGTGATTTTCGGCGCAGGGCAAACCTTCCGAGCCGGGACGATTGCTACGTTGGCGGACAAGACGGCTTTCGGTTATGTGAAAAATTACTTTGAGGAGCGGGGGAAACACAAGCGTACCAGTGAGATTAATCGCATCACGGCGGGCTGTACCGGTGTCAGACGAAGCACAGGACAGCATCCCGGCGGTATTATTGTGTTGCCGTTGGGACAGGATATTAATTCCTTTACCCCTGTGCAGCATCCGGCAAACGATATGACCACGGCTACTATAACGACACACTTTGATTATCACTCCATCGACCACAACCTGTTAAAGCTGGATATACTGGGGCATGATGATCCCAGTATGATTCGTATGCTGCAGGATATGACAGGGCGGGACCCTTTGACGATTCCCCTGGATGGAAAAGATGTGATGAGTCTGTTCCAGAATACAGAGGCATTGGGGATTACGCCGGAGCAGATTGGGGGAACGAAGCTGGGGGCACTGGGAATCCCGGAGTTTGGTACGGATTTTGCCATGCAGATGGTAATCGATGCACAACCCAAATCCTTCTCAGATCTGGTGCGTATTTCCGGACTGTCTCATGGAACGGATGTGTGGCTGGGCAATGCCCAGACCTTGATTCAGGAAGGCATTGCCACGATTTCTACGGCGATTTGTACCCGTGATGATATCATGACCTATCTGATTGGTAAGGGTGTGGAGTCGGAGCGTTCCTTCAAGATCATGGAGGCGGTGAGAAAGGGAATCGTAGCGAAAGGAAAGTGCGCCCAGTGGGAGGAGTGGGTGGAGGATATGCGTGCCCATGATGTGCCGGAATGGTATATCGGCTCCTGCAAGAAGATTAAGTACATGTTCCCGAAAGCACATGCTGCGGCTTATGTGATGATGGCATGGCGAATTGCCTATTGTAAGATCCATTACCCGTTGGCGTACTATGGGGCGTTCTTCAGTATTCGCGCCAAGGCGTTTTCTTATGAAATCATGTGCCAGGGACAGCGGCATCTGGAGAGTGTTCTGGCGGATTATAAAAAGCGTTCGGATACTCTGTCCAACAAGGAGAAGGATGCACTGGGGGATATGCGTATCGTGCAGGAGATGTATGCGCGAGGCTTTGAATTTGAGCCCATTGATATTTTCCGGGCGCAGTCCAGAGCCTTCCAGATTGTGGACGGTAAGCTGATGCCTTCCCTGAACAGTATCGATGGGCTGGGAGAGAAGGCGGCTGATGCCATTGTGGAGGCGGCAAAGGATGGACCGTTTTTGTCCAAGGATGATTTTAGGCAGCGGACGAAGGTATCCAAGACGGTCATCGATCTGATGGATTCCCTGGGACTTTTGGGAGATTTACCGGAGTCGAACCAGATTAGTTTGTTTGATTTTGGGGCTTTTTAATATTTGGCTGACAGTTCAGCCATGCAGAAATCGATGATGCGCTTTTTGTGGGTGCTTGCACACGAAAGAAGTGCATCGTTGATTTCTATAGGGCGGACGCCCTATCATGAAATAAATCCAGCCGTGAAGCGGCGGCTCATGCAAAGCAGGAGCGGATTTATGAATGATATGGCTGAACTGTAATTTATTTTGTAAAAAATAATTGTAAAAATTTTTCAAAAAATACTTGCAATTTGTTTTCAGATGTAGTATAGTAATCAAGTACCGCGGATGACACATACGAAACACACCAAGGTACTTGCGTTAAGGCTGATTGGTCAAGCGGTTAAGACGCCGCCCTCTCACGGCGGAAACAGGGGTTCGATTCCCCTATCAGCTGTTAGCTATTTAAAGTGAATAGCCCAACCCGAGAATGCGCTTGTTTATCGATGAATCGATAAAGAAGTGTATTTTTTATTTCCGAAATAATTTTTTTGGATAAAATTTCAGATATTGTTTTACAAATGACTATTTTTTTGTTATAATGTAACAAGAAGTTGCGAGTTTCTTGATTTTTTTGTGGATTAGTCACAAGATATAGGGATGAGCAAATCGAGTTGATACAGAAGGGAATACGCCTATGGAATTTGATGTTAATGTAATTAATCCATTTTTGGCATCTGCCAAACGAACGACTGCGATGGTGGCACAGATCGATCTTTCGATTGGGAAGCCTTACATCAGAGAATTAAAATTTGATAATGAATTTGTACGAATTATTTTAGGTGTAACAGGTGCTATGACAGGACAGGTAATCATCAGTATGCCGGAGGGGAAGGCAAGAGATATTGCCAGCAGAATGATGATGGGTATGCCGGTGGAAACATTGGATGATATGGCGATCAGTGCTATTTCCGAGCTGGGCAACATGATTATGGGAACGGCAGCGACGATACTTTCCGAGAATGGAGTGATCATTGATATCACACCTCCGGTAGTAGAATTGGGTACCGTATATATGAATATGAAGAGTTTTCAGAATGTTTGTGTACCGCTTTTACTTGACAATGAAGTGTATATGGAGTTAAATATCATTGTAAAGGTGAAAACGGATACAGAGTAAGAATAAAACAAATGGTTCTAAGAGAAAGGAGTTTCAAATGGCGAAAATTTTGATAGTGGATGATGCCGCTTTTATGAGAATGATGTTAAAGGACATTTTATCTAAGCAGGGACATGAAGTGATAGAAGCAGAGAATGGCAAAGATGCTGTGGAGAAGTACAAGGCAAATACGCCGGATCTGGTGACTATGGATATCACGATGCCGGAGATGGACGGCATTCAGGCTCTCAAGGCTATCAAGGCAGGATATGCAAATGCGAAGGTTATCATGTGTTCCGCAATGGGTCAGCAGGCTATGGTTATTGAGGCGATTCAGTCCGGCGCAAAGGATTTCATTGTAAAGCCCTTTCAGGCGGATCGTGTGGTAGAAGCGGTTTCTAAGGTGTTAAGTGCTTAGCTGCTTCATATGACAGCGAATACATATTATATGACGACGAAAGAACTCTGTGAAGTGCAGGGTTCTTTTTTGTTTGCAACAGTTCTGCATGGCTGAACTGTTACTTTTGTTTTAAATAAAATAAAAAAAACTTGCACGAAGTGATTTTTTGGTGTATAGTGTTTCACGATTGCATGAGAATGATTAAACATACAAATATTCATATAGAAATGAGGCAAAACATGTCCAAATATTTAGTGATTGTGGAGTCACCTGCGAAGGTCAAGACTATCAAAAAGTTTCTAGGTAGTAATTATGAGGTTGCTGCCAGCAACGGTCATGTAAGAGATTTTCCCAAGAGTCAGTTGGGATTTGATGCAGAGAATGACTATTAACCGAAATATATCACCATTCGAGGGAAGGGAGATATTCTGGCAAATCTTCGCAAGGCAGTGAAGAAGGCGGAGAAAATTTATCTGGCGACCGACCCTGACCGCGAGGGAGAGGCGATTTCCTGGCATTTGTATCAGGCGTTAAAGCTGGAAAATAAAAAAGTATATCGTATCACCTTCAATGAGATTACCAAGAATGCGGTAAAAGAATCTTTAAAAAATGCCCGGGAGATTGATATGAATCTCGTAGATGCCCAACAGGCGCGCCGTATGTTGGATCGCATGGTGGGTTATCGTATTTCGCCGCTTCTGTGGGCGAAAATTAAGAGGGGGCTGAGTGCGGGACGTGTTCAGTCTGTGGCATTGCGCATTATTTGTGATCGGGAAGAGGAGATCAATGCTTTTATCCCGGAGGAATACTGGTCATTGGACGTGAATCTGAAGGCAAAAGGGGAGAAGAAGCCCATTGTTGCCAAGTATTACGGGACAGTAAATGGCAAACAGAGCATTGAAAAGGAAGAACAGGTGCAGGCGATCATGGATTCCTTGAAGAAGGCTTCCTATCAGGTTGCGGAGGTCAGGAAAGGAGAGCGTGTCAAAAAAGCACCTCTGCCGTTTACGACCTCTACCTTGCAGCAGGAGGCGAGCAAGGTGTTGAATTTCTCTACCCAGAAGACCATGCGGTTGGCACAGCAGTTGTATGAGGGCGTAGATATTAAGGGGGAAGGGACCATCGGTCTTATTACTTATCTGCGTACAGATTCGACGCGTGT
>JAFVDW010000051.1 GCA_017478245.1 Lachnospiraceae bacterium | reverse complement strand
TCGATCATCCCGAGCGCTATATAAAAGAGTTTGCGGAGAGCGGAGCAGATCTGATCAACTTTCATCTGGAGGCAACGGACCGGGTGTCAGACACCATAGCACAGATTCGAGCTCTGGGTAAAAAGGTAGGTATCACGATTAAGCCCGGCACACCTGCTGAGGCTGTGAAGCCATATCTTGACAAGGTGGACATCAAAAAACATCTCTGTTTGTTTGCGAATAGACGCGATAACCGGCATTCCATAGGAGATAGAGGGGACAAACAGCCCATCCATCACGTTAATGTGCAGCCAACGCACGCCCGCCTTTTCCAGTTCCTGAATCTGCTCACCCAGTCTCCAGAAGTCAGCAGATAAAATTGATGGTGATAATATATTTTCCATAACTTCCTTCATTTCTGCAAATGATTGCCTATCATAATAGCATTTTCCAACATATTCTAACAGAAAGCCTAAGATATCGCAAGAGGAACCGCTCAAATAGAAACGGTTCCTCCTAATGAATCAATTTATAAAAATGCCTTTACAGACTGATATACACCTTCTGCATCCAGCCCATATTTCTCCACCAATGCAGCGGCAGAACCAGACTCACCAAAGATATCCTGCATACCCACTTTTTTCACCTTGGTAGGCAGCTTCTCGGACAGACAGTCACATACGGCACTGCCCAGTCCTCCAATAACAGAATGCTCCTCCACTGTCACTACCTTACCGGTTTTCGATGCACTTGCAAGAATCAGTTCCTCGTCCAACGGCTTGATGGTACAGATATTAATCACCTCTGCACTGATTCCCTCTGCTGCCAGCTTTTCCGCTGCGCCAAGAGCAGAATCCACACAGATTCCGGTAGCTACAATCGTCACATCGCTTCCCTCACGGACTACGGTTCCCTTTCCAATCTGGAATTTGTAATCCGGCGTATCATTAATCACAGGCACTGCCGCACGTCCAAATCGAATATATACCGGACCCTGATGCTCCAGAGCGGCACGCACACAAGCCCTTGCCTCTATATCATCGGAAGGGCACATTACTACCATGCCGGGAATGGTGCGCATCAGTGCGATATCCTCATTACACTTGTGGGTGGCTCCGTCCTCACCGACCGTAATTCCTGCATGGGTTGCCCCGATTTTCACATTCAGATGGGGATAGCCGATGGAATTGCGCACCTGCTCATACGCACGTCCTGCTGCAAACATAGCAAAGGAGCTTACAAACGGAATCTTACCCACAAGGGATAAGCCCGCTGCCACGCCCATCATATTGCTCTCTGCAATACCACAGTCAATATGTCTGTCAGGATAGGCTTTGCGAAAGATACCTGTCTTCGTGGCTGCTGCCAGATCTGCATCCAATACGACCAGATTCGGGAACTCCTCCGCCAACTCCTTCAGCGCATTGCCATAACTTTCTCTGGTGGCTATTTTCTTTACCTCTGCCATTATGCCTCACCTGCTTTCCGCAATTCTGCTTCTCTTTCCTCTAACTCTGCCATTGCTACAGCGTACTCCTCATCATTGGGGGCTTTGCCGTGCCAGTCTGCCACATCCTCCATAAAGGATACGCCCTTGCCCTTCACGCTGTGAAGCACAATGCAGGTAGGCTGCCCCTTAACCTCCTTCGCCTCCTTGAATGCTGCACGAAGTGCGTCAAAATCATGGGCATCCACATTCAATACATGGAAGTTGAATGCTTTGAATTTCTCATCGATTGGATAAGGCGAACACACCTCATCAATCTTACCATCTATCTGCAAATTATTGTTGTCCACTATGACACAGAGGTTGTCCAGCTTACGGAAGCCCGCAAACATGGCTGCCTCCCATACCTGTCCCTCCTGAATCTCTCCGTCACCCAACAAGGTATATACACGGAACTCTTTATTGTCAAGCTTCGCGCCAAGCGCCATGCCCACTGCTGCGGAAATACCCTGTCCCAGAGAACCGGAAGACATGTCCACACCAGGAATGTTGATGCAGGGATGCCCTTGCAGGTAGGAACCGGGTTTTCTTAAGGTTACCAGATCCTCCACCGGGAAAAATCCTCTGTAAGCCAACGCCGCATACAATCCGGGAGCTGTGTGTCCCTTTGAGAGAACAAATCTGTCCCTATCCTCTGCCTCCGGATGCTTGGGATCAATATTCATCTCTTCAAAATATAAATAAGTAAATACATCCGCAGCCGAAAGAGAACCGCCCGGATGTCCTGACTTGGCACTGTGAACTGCGGTTACGATGCCCTTGCGCACATCATTCGCATGTCTTTGCAGTTCTAAATTATTCATGACTTCCTCCATTCCGTCGCCCAGAAGCGACCGACACAATTATCCATCGTTTCTATGCTAGCATAGATTCACCCTTGTTGTCTAGTGAAGAACTGTAGGATTTTTCATAATCTGGAGGGAAAAAACATATATTTTGAACAAGAATAAACAAAATGAGGCAAGATTTTCGTGAAAAAACGTTCTCCACTTACACCGAAACAGACGATCACCGCCTGCCTGCTCCTGTTTCTCTTTGCAGGCACTACGCTGCTTTTCTTCGGAATGCGCAATGACGAAGAACGCTTTGAGGCAATCACAGATCGACTATTTATAGAGGAAATGACCTCCAGTACATTAAACATGCACTACACCCTTGCTCACCCTGCCGCTTTCGGCATTGAAGCTTACGATGCGGTTCTCCCCTGCTATGACAGGGCATCCGAACTCAAAGGGCAGGCTGATGCCGAGAATCTGTTGTCCACGCTCCGCGGCTTTGATGCCAAGGAGCTCTCGGACACGGACGCCTATACCTACCGCCTGCTCACACGCTCGCTGGAAAACGGTCTGGGTTTAAATGCCTTCCACTACTATACAGACCCTCTCTCGCCTCACTCCGGCATGCAGACGCAGTTGCCTGTTTTGTTGGCAGAATATACCTTTCGCTGCAAACGGGATGTACAGGACTATCTGAACCTATTGGATCAGACGGATGAATATTTTGCTTCTCTGCTGACGTATGAGCAGGAAAAAGCGGATGCCGGGCTTCTTATGCCAGCCTCCACTCTGGAAAAGGTAAAAGAACAATGCGATACCATCCTCACCGCCGCGTCTCTAAAAAGCGGCAATCATTTCCTGCAGACTACCTTTCGGGAACGCTTGCAGCCGCTGATTGCCTCCGGCGAAATCACTGATGAAGAAGCCGCAAGCTATATTTCCCTCAATGACCGACTCCTGCGCACGGTCATGCTGCCCGCTTATATCTCTCTGGCAGACGGGCTTTTTATTCTGGAGGATGCGTCCGTTCCTCTGGAGGGACTTTCCGCCAAACCGGATGGCAGCGCCTATTATGAATACCTGCTTCGCTCCGAAACCGGGTCGTATCGGAGTATTGCGGAAATCAAACAGCTTTTATCGGAAGCATTTCATCAGGAATACACTGCGATTCATGATATTGCCGCCCAACATCCCGACCTCTCAATGTACTTGCAGAATGAAAGCACAGATGCCTTCCCGCTTGCGGATGCAGATGCCATGTTGATTGATTTGCAGCACAGGATGACAGATGATTTCCCCTCGTTTCCGGAAACAAGTTCACTGCCGGAAATGGGTTCTCTTTCGGAAGCACATTCGCTACCGGAGGTGACGGTCAAGCCTGTCTCCGAAAGTCTGGAAAAATATAGTGCACCCGCTTTTTATCTCACCACCCCTCTAGACGATACCGACAACAATGTCATATATATTAATCAACGGCAGGCACCCTCCGGTCTGGAGCTCTACACCACCCTTGCCCATGAGGGCTATCCGGGACATTTGTATCAGACGGTTTACTGCAACCGGCTTTTTAATGAGCGACAGGAGAATCTAATCCGTCAGGCACTCTGGTACGGTGGTTATCAGGAGGGTTGGGCTCTGTATGTGGAATTTATGTCTTTTGACTATGCCACAGAGCTGTTGCAGGAACAGGGGATGGAGCAGGACGCCCTGTGCGCAGAATTAGAAAAGCATAACCGCAGTCTGCAATTATGCCTTTATTCTCTCTTGGACATTATGATTCATTACGACAATGCTTCCTACGCACAGGTGGCAAGGGTGTTGGAATCCTTCGGCATCTCGGAGGATTCCTCGATAGAAGCCATCTACACCTATATTGTAGAGGAGCCTTGTAATTATCTAAAGTATTACCTGGGCTATCTGGAAATCCAGGAATTACAAAAAGAGGCACAGACGCTGTGGCAAAACGACTACTCCGACCTGCGTTTCCACACCTTTTTACTGAACTGCGGACCCTCTGATTTTGCTACCATGGGGGAAGAGTTATACAGGCAGCAATCTGCCCGGCAGAAGACTGCCCTTCAGTCTTCCTCCATCTCCATCATCGCCTCCAGATAACCGCGATCCCACAACAAGATTTTCAGCTTTTTCGCCGCCTCCACGGCAGGGGTAGTAAAATATTGGTTGGTCAGTACCGCTCCCACCATCCGATCATAATAATCCCTGCCGGCGTAGGCTTCCTGTACTGCCTTCACTCCCACCGGATCACTGTAGCATTTACACTGGATGGCATAAGTGACACCGTCCTTTTGCGCCAAAATATCAATGCCGTAGTCACCGCTTGCCTTCGTCACCTCCACCTCCTGAAAACCGTTCCGCGCCAGCAATTCTGCACAAAAATATTCAAAATCATGTCCCTCCATCAAATCAAGTTCATCGGGAAGGGTATGCTTTGCTTTGCGTAGCAGCCAAATGGCGACGAAGAATAACAACAGGATAACAATTCCTATAATGATTGTATAATAATTGGTATATGTGCTCATGGGTTTATTTTATCACAATGGTTCTCGATTGACAAATATGGGGAAAACGCCTATAATCGTTGTTTGAAAATATCACATAGATGTATTTGCAGAACTACAATAATTGTTTAAGAAATTGTGCACTCGTACAATCACAGCACCATCCGAGAGCAGCTTTGTAAATGCTTCATATGTTAAAAAAGGAGTGGATTCCATGGAACAGCTTTTATTTAGTCTGAATGCCACTATTCCGGTGTTTCTGGTAATGGTGATCGGGTATGTGTTGAAACAGCTTCATGTGGTGGACGAGCCCTTCGTGAAAACCTTAAATTCCTTCAACTACAAGATTACCCTGCCGGTGCTTTTGTTTAAGGACATTTCCGAATCGGATTTTTATAGTGTGTGGGATACTCGATATGTACTGTACTGTTTTCTGGTGACATTGGTAAGCATTGTGGTAATTTGGCTGGTAGCCGGGATTGCATATCAGAACAAGAATCAGTTGGGAGAATTGATTCAGACTTGTTTCCGTAGCAGTGCTGCTGTGTTGGGAATCGCTTTCATCCAAAATATTTACGGCAATGCGGGCATGGCGCCGCTGATGATCATCGGCACTGTACCACTCTATAACATAGCCGCTGTGTTGGTGCTCTCCTTCACAGGTCCCAACGCCCATGGCTTGGACAAGGCTTCCCTGAAGTCCTCCATCAAGGGCATTCTCACCAACCCGATTATACTGGGCATTCTGTTAGGTATGCTTGTAAGTGCCAGCAGAATTCGTTTTCCCTTTATCATAACAAAGACCATCAGCAATATCTCTGTGCTCGCCACACCGCTGGCATTGCTTGGTCTGGGGGCAGGCTTCGAAGGCAGAAAGGCAATCAAGCAATTAAAACCCACGGCGGTGGCAACCCTGTTAAAGCTTGTGATTTTGCCTGCCGTATTTTTACCTTTGGCGGTGTACATGGGCTTTACCGAAGAAAAGCTAGTGGCAATTCTCATTATGCTAGGCTCCCCCACTACGGTAAGCAGTTATATCATGGCAAAAAATATGGGGCATGAGGGCACATTGACCTCCAGTGTGGTGGTTGCCACAACCTTCCTAAGCTCCCTGACATTGACCGCTTATCTGTTTGTGCTGCGGAGCATGCAGTTGATCTGATGAGTTGTTATGATCAGTCAAAGAAGTAATACACGAAGTTATCTACCGGGTCTACGAGAATACCGCCACATCTTCCATGATTTCCTTCCGTCAGGTAGGTTTCATAAATAACCGAACGTTTACGTTGTTCTTCCGAAAGCGAATTTATCAGATAACCATACCATAAATCATGTCCATCCTCTGCCTCAAAGTATCCCACATCCATTCCATCATCTTTTTTATAGGTATAAATCCGCGCTGTATTCTCGTAACGCTCCCTAATTGCTTGTACATATTCCGCGTTTGTATTGAAATATAACATCTTAGCTGATGTTCCTTGCAACATGCCAGGTCGACAGATCCAATGTACATTTTGTGCTCCTTGGGGCAGCTCATCAGGAAAATAAGAATATCTATCATCTGTATTTTTGATTGCCCGAATGTCTGCCTTGTATTCATATGGTGCATGCCACCACCACCCAAGTCCTGCTTTGCCAATCAAGACACCTATGGCAAGCATTACAATCCAATGTCCAAAGGCATGATATAAATTTATCTCATTCTGCGTGAATTGCCATTCCTCTTGATTTGTATTATGCTTCCTAAGCTCTATTTCCCTGTCTTGCTTGATTTCTTTTGTCTCATGCTCGGCATCGATATCTTTCTTCACTTCAGATTGTTCGTCAACCTTCTTCTCCCGCACAGCTTTGACACTTTTATAAAAGCTGTACAAAAACATCAGAGCATAATGGAATCTGGGGTGAAGAATCATCAAAACAAGAATAATAAAAGTCGTCAAAATCCATAACAGCAAATCCGCTTTTCCTTCTTTCATTTGATTACACAAGCCCTCCATTCTACAGCGCATAAAAGCAGACATAGCCTTTCTCCTCATTTAGGTAGAGCCCGCTTTGATAATGGTCATGGCTCTCTGTATCATAAAGGACAAACGCTTTTATGTCGTACATTTCTT
>JAFVDW010000050.1 GCA_017478245.1 Lachnospiraceae bacterium | reverse complement strand
TCCCCATCCGCATAGAGGATATGCATTGCGAAAGGACAGAGACTGTCCGTGGTGTCAATCTGTTTTACCCCTGTCACGCCGGACGTGGATATGGTGGCAGTCTTCAGACCTATATTTTTCAGTGCCTGCTCCTCTGTGGTAAGCTCCTGTAGACTGCCCCCCACATTCTGCCATACTACATATATCTTATTGCCGTCGGTGACAAGATCAAAGTCCGTATCCGCCGTACCGTCATCGTCCACATACTGCGCCTGGCTCCATCCGGCTCCCTTGTTGGTGCGGTACATCAGCGCAGGGGCATCCGCCGCGTTGCGTTCTTCCCGCTGCTCTATGTAGAACAGATACTCCACCCCTCCGCAGGTCACCAGTCTGGAGTCACTGTAGGGATAGAATGGTTCCTCCTCTTCGGTGGCTTTCTGCACGCTCAGGGCATTGGCATCCGCCTGTTTGGGGTACAGACGGTGAGTATCTTCCCACTTCCAAAAAGTTTTTTCCGCCTTAAAAATATCTTTGTCATGCCAGGCAACTTTTAAAAATCCTTCTACCTTCACACCACCTTTCAAATCCACCGTATCCTGCGGTTCAGTTCCCACAGGTATAAATCGATGTTTCCAACTAACCCCCAGTTCACCTTCTCCCTTCACTCCGATCACATCTTCTTTTCCCAGAAGTGCTCCAATCGTAATCTTCACGCCCAACGTGTTGGTGATCTGCGGCGTAAATGTCAAGTCTGTTTTTCCTGTAGCCGCATCTAACTTAATCAGAACAGTTATGGTTCCATCAATCTTATCAGATATCTCCCCTTTAAAATACACACTCATTATTTTAACGCCCACCGGATACCATTTAATCTCTCCGCTTCCCACTACTTTTCCATAGATTCCGCCGGTCACTTTGACACTGTCTTCTCCCGGCAGAAGTTCTCCTTCCAGATAGCCGGCGTACTCTACAGACGCTTTAAATCCCATCACCACATTTGCAGACACCGGAATCTCGGGAGAGCTCACACCGTACTTCTGATCCAGCTTCTCTTGCAGTGTTTTTAATATCTGGGATTTATCAGCGGTTGTCTTTTTGTCGATGAGCTTCTTGGTGTCCTTGCCAATATAGATTTTAACCTTATTCTGCTTCACTTCGATTTTCACCGGCAGTTGTTTTACAACGGTGTCAATCTTAAAGCCCTGTCCACCCCAGACGGGTACAGACTTATCCTCCACATTTTCGGAAAAGCTCGTTCCGATAGCAGTGCTCTCTTCCTTGCCGTTCAACTGACTCCATGCGGCACTCTGCACCTTTAACTGCAACGTGGCACTGACAACAGGCTTGGTTTCCCCAGTCTTCAATCCGACTACTCTGACATCTGTTCCTTCCTGTAACAACTTGCCCAACTGCACATTCATCTCTGTGGTCTGCCCCGCATAGGGTGTCTCCGCTACCACCTTACCGTCCTGCAAAAGTTGCAGGGTATCAATCGTACCCTCCTCCACATTTGCGGTAGTAATGGTCAGCTTATAATCCTGATTCGGATTGGCTTTATCCACGGTATAAGACCTGCTAAGCAAATACACCTGCGTGTCATCCGTTTCCAATTTGACATTGACCACCTTGGGTTCTGAACCCTGCGCCTTCATGTGGAAATAAGCTGTCTTTCCACTCTGCAGCGTTACAATATCATTAGCTTCCAACATACCTGTGGCGTTGACCGTCACAATGACATAATTATTAAGCTTGTCCTTTTTGTCAACCTTCAGTCTGACCTGTCCATCCGCATCGGTGGTATATTGTTTGATCTCTGTTCCCCTCCAGCTCCCAATGACGGGATTAACAGAAACAGTAGCTCCTTTCAGTGCCTTCCCCGAAGGATTCAGCACCTGAATCACAAACTCTTCTGTCTTGCTCTCCACCACCTGTTCAAATTCATCCGATAGGTGCTGCGCTACCGCCTCCTCTACCGCTTCCGCCTCTTCTTCCATGCGTTCCTCAGGACTTCTCCCATCCCACTCCTCAAAAGGGTAGCCGTTTTCTTTTGCATAAGTTTCCGCATAGCTTCCCGGTATCGCGTGTATCGTAGTCGGTTGATCAAAAGCATGGGTTCCTATCTGCTCAATCTGCGCGGGAATGTACACATCCACAATCCATTCCGTCTCTGTTGTGTAACTTGCTGCCACGGTACGAATGTAAAATGCGTAAGCGCCAATACTTGTCACGCTCTCCGGCAAGGTCAACACTTCTCCAGCAAATCCGCTACAGCCCCTAAATGCACTTTCACCAATACTCTCCAAGCCTTCCGGTAACTTCAATTCTCCAGTCAGACTGCTACAGCCCCTAAATGCGCTATTCCTGATACTCTTCAAGCCTTCCGGTAACTTCAATTCTCCACTCAGACCGCTACAGCCCATAAATGCGCTATTCCCGATACTCTTCAAGCCTTCCGGTAACTTCAATTCTCCAACAAAACCACTGCATCCGCCAAAAGCATACCCTCCTATACTCGTCAAGCCATTCGGCAGTTTCAACTCTCCAGTAAAACCACTGCATCCTTCAAAAGCATACCCTCCTATACTCGTCAAGCCATTCGGCAGTTTCAACTCTCCAGTAAAAAAACTACATCCGTAAAAAGCATACTCTCCTATACTCGTCAAGCCATCCGGCAGCTCCAAATCTCCAACAAAACCACTGCATCCTTCAAAAGCATACCCTCCTATACTCGTCAAGCCATTCGGCAGTTTCAACTCTCCAGTAAAACCACTGCATCCGTAAAAAGCATACTCTCCTATACTCGTCAAGCCATTCGGCAGTTTCAACTCTCCAGTAAAACCACTGCATCCCCAAAAAGCACTATATCCTATATTTGTCAAGCCATCCGGCAATTTCAACTCTCCAGTAAAACCACTACAACCACTAAAAGCATCCTCTCCTACACTCTCTACGCTATTGGGTATCTTCAGTCCCCCACTCAAATTGACGCAATTACTAAATGCGTGTCCTCCTATGCTTTTCAAATCATCTGATAGATTTAGTTCTCCATTCAAGCCATTACATCCGCTAAAAGCATACTCTCCTACACTCTCTACGCTATTGGGTATCTTCAGTCCCCCACTCAAATTGGTGCAATTAGTAAATGCATGTCCCCCTATACTTTTTATCCCCTCCGGTAGCTTCAAAGAACCCTTCAAACTCTTGCATTCAGAGAAAGCATACTCCCCTATACTTGTCACATTATCCGGAATCAGCAAATCTCCGGTCATATTCACATGGCAAGCTTCAAAAGCATGTCCTCCTATACTCGTCAAACTATTGGGAAGGTCCAGTTCTCCTTTTATCCTATAACAGTGTGCAAACGCATACTCCCCTATACTCGTCACACCTTCCTCGATAACTAATCCATATATCTGATTACGATAGTCATCAAACGCCCTATCATACATCTCTCCCGTACCACTGACGGTCAGCGTTCCCTCCTCATCCAATGTCCATGTGAGGTTGTCACCGCAGATACCCGTTTGCACGGTATTACTTTCCGCCTCTACGTTTAGGGAGTCCACGTCATCGCCGGTCTCCCATAACTCCCCAACTTCATCCTGATTGTTCTCGTTGTTTATTGTCCCCTCAGTCACTTCCAGACTGATTTCCTCTCCCGTTGTATCCCCAGTCACTTCCAGGTTGATTTCATTTCCCAACGTCTCCTCTGCTCTGACCGGCAGATTAACATTTCCTACCAAAATACATGCAGTTAAAAGAAGAGCTATCATTTTCTTCATATCGTTTCTCCTTTGCATTTATGACGAGTTAATGTGCATATTGGGTTCATTATAGCATGAATCGGCGGTATTTAAAACTATTTTGGGGAAATATTGAGGCTTATTTTCAAATGTAGGATTTTCAAATGTATTTCAACCAGCCATTGTCTTTTACGTCCAAAAATGCTATGATACTTTCAGACTTCAGAAGACAAATCAAGACAAGCCGTCCTGCGGCAGAATGAGAGGGAACATGAGTCAATCAGATTCTAACAAAAAGAAGGTCAGTTCAAAACAGGTCGTAGCCATCATCGGCATCGTACTACTGGTGCTTCTGTATGTGGTGGCACTTATCGCAGCCATCGTGGGCAATCCGGCATCCAACCACATTTTCTTTGCAGCGTTGTATGGCACTGTGGTGATTCCGGTGATGATCTGGATTTATACCTGGCTGTACGGCAAGATTACCGGGAAGCACACCATTGCGGATGCGCCCCTGGAAACAATGGAAAATGGCGACGAGAGTGAATAACTCCTGCCGCCAGCTTCTTTTTCATTGATATAAAGACCACTCTAAGTAACTCACTATTTGCGCAGTGGGTTAAATGGTCTCATTAAGTAATACAATACCATGTGCGCAGCATCATGACAATCTATTATTAGCTGCATTCTTATTTCGCCTGAAAATCTCTATCATACGATTATTTGCATCATTACACATCTCACAACAAAAATAGGTTCTGTCTCCACCAAAATAATAAAACGATAAAATCTGATAATCTTCTATCGCATCTTCCCAAAGCAGATTTTCCATCTCTTCTATATTGTATTGGAGAAGCCAATCAACTTCAACCTTCTTCTCTTGCCCATCATAAAAATATGATTCCTCAGCCCCTTCTGCCCATATGGCATATCGTCCGACACTTTCCGTTTTTTCTCTCTGATACTCTTCCTCTGACAATGTTACGCCATAACACGCAACTTCCACAAACCGATCCACACTCCAGTAATATTTCAGATTATGTGCGGTTCCAGGCAGTTCTTTTGCAAGCCCGCTCCACTCTGCCTTGCGCAAAAAGCTTTCATAGCTCCAAAATACCGTTCTGTGCCGCGGCACGATATCTGCCAGTATTGCATGCCACACAGCCCAGCCCAAAACAGATACAACAAGAATTATAGGTAAAAAGACCGTTAAGTCAAACTTTCTTTTCACACTCATGACCTCTCTATGAAATCCAACCGCCATAAACCATGCCACCCTTTCTCCAAGTTACGATTCCCTTATAATATCGCAAAAATTTAGGCATTCTTATTTCGCCTGGAAATCTCTATCATGCGATTATCTGCATCATTGTATATCTCACAACAAAATATATATTGCCAAAATAAACCTCATGAAATAGTTACCCCACAGCCAAACGAACGATATTGCGCCTATTCTATATCAACACCCATCTCTGACAATTCCTGCAGTGCCTGCTCCTTCGTGTCGAATACAATGCCTTTAAATCCAAGCTTTTTTGCCGCTTCCACATTTGCCGCCGTATCATCCAAAAATACGCATTCCTCTGCCACAAGCCCAAAACGCGCAAGCAACAATTTATAAATCTCCGGATCCGGCTTAATCAGCCTGTCACGATAGGATAGAATACCTCCGTCCATCAACGGCATAAACGCCAGTGCATCCCCGCACTGCACCTCAGCTTTATGAGAAAAATTTGATAAATAATAGACACCATAGCCTTTTTCCTTGAGTGCCCGCACCAAGGGACACGCATACTCTCTCGGCGTCACCATACCGCGAATATCATCATATGCTTCATGCAGTTCTTTCTCAATCTCAGGATCATTCTCAATAAAGGATGCCATCAGCTCCTCGTCCGAAAAAACTCCTCTGTCGAACTCTGCCCACTGGGGACTTTGTACAGAAGCCTTTGCAATGCGCCCAATCATTTCCTGTGAAAAGCCTTTATCCTGCAGGAAGCCCTCCCAGCGAAAATCTGTCAATACATTTCCTATGTCAAATATAATATTGCGAATCATTTTTATACCCCCATAATCTGTAACAGTTTTTGCGCCGCAGCAGACTGCGGCAATTTTTCATTCAACACCACACAGAAATGCCTCTTTGGGATAATCTTGTTGAACCGCAGTTCAAACAATACACCCTCTTCCACGCTCATCCGTGCAAAATCCTTCACCACACAGCCCACTCCCAGGTTCCTTCTGGCAAACTGTACGATCATATCACTGGTTGCCAGTTCAAATTCCGGATGAATCTGCACCTGATTGCCTGCAAGAAACGTATCCATATAGCTTCTGGTACTGGTGCCCTGCTCCAGAGAAATAATGGGCAGATGCTCTAATTCCTGCAAATCCATGGTACGATTTTTTAAAGCCGTAAATCTGCGTCCTGCCACAAACACATCCTCAATCTCCCGCACCCTGATGGCTTTCAGTCCCTCTACCTCCGCAAAAGGAGTACTGACAATACCGAAATCAATCTTGCCATCACAAAGATATTGTAATGTCTCCGGGGTGGGCGCATTGGTAACCGTGACCTTAATCTCCGGATATTGCTCATGATATTGCTCCAGATAGGGTAACAAATAAAATTGCAGGGTCATATCACTGGCACCAATACGAATCTCTCCCAGCTCCAGATTCTGCATCTGCCGTACCTTTTCCACCCCCAGCATAATCTGCTCATATCCGCCTGCCACATAACTGTATAACAACTCTCCTTCATGGGTCAATTTGACACCTCTGGAAACCCGTTGAAACAGTGAAACGCCCAAATGACGCTCCAGTTGTCTGATGGACTGACTCACCGCAGGCTGAGACAGGGACAGCGTTTCTGCTGCCCCTGTGACACTCCCGATTTTGGCTACATAATAAAATACTTTATAATATTCCAGATTACCGACCATATCCAGTCCCCATTGATATCTTACTTTTTCAGCGCGCTCTCACGATAGATAATATCCTCTCTTCCAGGACCGTTGCTGACCATCGTGATAGGGTAGCCTATCTGCTCCTCGATAAACTCGATATAGTTACGGCAATTTTCAGGCAAATCCTCGTACTTTTTGATACCACGGATCTCACATTTCCATCCGGGAAGCTTTTTAAGTACAGGCTTCGCTTTCTCAAGCTTCGCAGTCACAGGGAAATCTGTCGTCACCTCGCCGTCAATCTCATAGCCCACACATACAGGAATCTCATCCAGATACCCCAGTACGTCCAACACGGTAAAAGCCACATCCGTGGTTCCCTGCAAACGGCAGCCGTACTTGGAAGCCACACAGTCAAACCATCCCATTCTTCTGGGGCGTCCTGTGGTCGCGCCATACTCTCCGCCATCACCGCCTCGACGTCTGAGTTCATCCGCCTTATCACCGAAAATTTCAGAGACAAATGCACCGGCACCCACTGCGGAGGAGTAAGCCTTACATACAGTCACAATCTCCTTAATTTCATAGGGCGGCAAACCTGCACCAATGGCACCGTAAGCAGCCAGTGTGGAAGAAGAAGTAACCATGGGATAAATACCGTGATCCGGATCCTTCAGTGTGCCAAGCTGTCCCTCCAACAGCACCGTCTTACCCTCCTTCAACGCTTTGTCAAGATAAGCTGACACATCGCACACATAAGGAGCCACCATATCGCGATACTCATGCAGGGTATCCAACAGCTCCTTGGTATCAATCAGGGGCTTGTGATAGAGATGCTCAAGGAGCACATTCTTGGTCTTCGCCACGCGCTCCACCTTCTCTGCAAGCAGCTCCTCATCAAAGAGTTCACTCACCTGGAAGCCAATCTTTGCATATTTATCGGAATAGAAAGGAGCGATACCGGACTTGGTGGAACCAAAGGATTTGCCACCCAGTCTCTCCTCCTCGTACTGGTCAAACAAAATATGATAAGGCATCACAATCTGCGCGCGGTCGCTGACCAGAATCTTAGGACTCGGCACACCTCGCTCCACGATAGACTGGATTTCCTTAAAAAGCACCGGGATATTCAATGCCACACCGTTGCCGATGATACTGGTGGTGTGATCGTAGAATACACCAGAGGGCAATGTATGCAACGCAAACTTGCCGTAATTGTTCACGATGGTGTGCCCTGCGTTGGCACCGCCCTGAAAACGCACGATAATATCGGCTTTCTCTGCCATCATGTCTGTGATTTTTCCTTTTCCTTCATCGCCCCAGTTGGCGCCTACTACTGCTTTGACCATTTTCTCTTCGCCTTTCTTTGTCTTCATTTCCTCAAAAATTGTCAGTTGCACCGCGGTGACTCTATGCGCAAGAGCGCGCAACGTCACACGCATATGTGAGCCGTTCAGCACACAAAGAACCTGTCGGGAGCATTTGCTCTCTCCGACAGGTTCTATCATAACACATTATCTCGCATAAGTAAAATCAATATATTTTATATTTGATATAATTTTTGCTTATTTCATCATCCCATGAGTTTCTTGAACATGTATTCTTATTTTCACTACTCCATAAGCCCCGTCTGTTGGTACTTCTTCCACTTTTTTCTGAATTTGTTGGTAGTCATCACCGCTTCAATTCCTACTATAAGAAACATCCAACCTCCGATTCTTCCAAATAGCACAATGGACAACAGCATTTCTATAATGGAAAATACCAATAGCAGAATCGCGCATACAAAGCTCTGCCCTAAATGAATCCCCAGTCCCATCCCCAGAAGGAAGCCTGCTACCAGAATCGCCGCAATCAGATTCGTCACAATCAGGAGAGGTGTCTCCTGCAAAAGTCCCATTCCCCCCAATATCAACAGATTCAACCCTGCCAACACATACAGCACAATGGCATCGGATTTAATCCGTTTCTTGATGTCTTCCTGCAGGGGATGATTATAGAATTGCTTTTTAGTCAATCCCGGTGCCGGATAGCGAGTACTAAGCTTCACGCCAAATCCATCCCCATTATGGGCGATGCCATATGGATTGTGCGACAGCTTCGCCGATTCGAAAGCGGTAGTGTTCTGTTGCGCACCTTGCTGCATATAAGGATTCACATCCTCTGTACTACTTAGATTATCCCATTCACTCATACTTCTTCTCCCTCGTCTCTTCATTTTCATGCAAGTAACTCATCTACATTATATCTAACATTATTCATACAATCATGCAAATGTCAACCTCTTTCTGTATATATGAAAAAGAATGCCGCTTGCGGCATTCTCGCGCCGAGCGCGGTTGCATTTATGCAACATTTACGTTACGCGCGAGTGCGCATTCATAGCGGAGCGCTTTTGTATAATGTATAATAGGAAATTCAACAGAATTTCCTATTATACAAAAAACAAGAGGACAACGCCCCTTGTTTTTTGAAATCATTACTCTATTGTATCTGCGTTCCGTTGGTCTGATAGATTCGGAAGGTTTCCCAACCGCCTGCGGAATCTCTGTCTGCATAAAGTACGCTGTTTTTATTCTGATCTGCACAGACATATTTGCCGTTTGCCACTGCCTTTAAGACAAAATTGCCCGATGAGGTTCTCTCTAGATAGAACTTCTCCCAAGTGCCGATGGAACTACTTCTTGCAAGCAACTGATTCTGCTCATCAATCACTGCACAGACATACTTGCCGTTTGCACCGGATTTCAAGGAGATTGTTCCATCTGCATTGTTGACAATACTGATGGTCTCCCAAGCTCCACCGTAGGAGCTTCTGTTGGCAATCAATGGGTCTGCCCCTGTGTTCTCTGCACACACTACAGAATCTGTGCTGGATTTTAAATAATACTCCCCATCTGCAACAATATTGCCAGTGCTGCTGTTTCCACTGTCACCCGAAGAGGAATTGCCTGATGTGGAATCGCTGCCTGTCCCCGGTTTCATTTGCGTACCATTTGTAGAAAAAATCATGAAGCTCTCCCATCCACTGACAGAATCCCGATCTGCATACAGTACGTTTCCTTTATCACCGTCCGCACAGACATATTTGCCATTTGCATAGGCTTTCAAGCCATACTCTGTATCTGATACCTTGACAAGCGTAAACTTTTCCCATGTACCGATGGAGCTGCTTCTGGCAAGCAACTGATTCTGCTCATCAATCACTGCGCACAGATACTTGTCATTGGAACCGGATTTCAACGAAATGGTTCCGTCGCTGTTATTCACCACGGTAAAGGTCTCCCATGCACCGCCGTAAGCATCCCGGTTGGCAACTACAGGATCGTTGCCATAATTGTCTGCACAGAGCACTTTTCCATTTGTCACTGCCTTGATATAATAATTGCCGTCTGCCAGAATCGCCGTCCCCTGCCCGGTACTGCCACTGTTATTGCCGGAGCCGGATGTACCACCCTTTACAGTGCCGGGCAGATAATTCTTAATGGCATTCACTAACGCGGTATTCGCATAAGAGCTGCCTACCTGTGACCACTTGGATTTTATGGTGTCATAAGAATCCGTTGCCACATTTACCTTCGACACATTCTGATTGTACAAGCCCCAGTTGTTATTGCTGCCGGTCACCTTATAAGTCCATGTCGTCCAGTTGATACCTGAATCATTCAACAACTGAAGTCCCTGCTGCCATGCGGAAATATTGTTAAAATAAGAAAACTCTCCCATGTAGCTGGGCACATTATAATTCTGACTATTGATTCCATTCAGCTTATTCTGCATATTGGTAATCTGCTGACCTGCAACATTGTCATAATCATCATAGAGATAATTGTGATACTCATACATGACATTGCTCCACCCATATGTGGACGGATTCGGCAAATCCCATGCATCCCAGGTTGCCTCCATGATAATCACATGATCCGGGTCGGCAGAACGAATCACGTTGTAAGCATTATTGTAGATACTCCACAGGATAGAATGCAACTGATCCGCAGAGTAACTGGAATTGTAACGATAGGTACAATAAGGCTCATTCAATAAATCATACCCTGCCACCGTAGGATTGCCTGCATAGTGTTGCGCAACCTTGTACCAGATATCATAATAGAGCTGCTGATTGTTGTAAGCATTATTTCCAAAGAAAAACTCTGACGCAGCCTGCTTGTTATTACCGCCATCCACACCGGAGTGATCACTTCCGTTCTGTGAACCGGGTGCTCCGTGGAAATCAAGGATAACATACATTCCTCTCTGTCCTGCCTGCTCTACGAACCAATCCATGCGCGCAAAACAGTTATCCAGATAGTTGCCGTTAAAATCAACCAGATTCAGATACCAGAAAGGCAGTCTGATACAGTTGATTCCCATTGCCTGGCAGTTGTCAAAATCCTGCACCGTCCAGTAATTGTCCTGATAAGTCTTAATGAGCTCACGCATCCTTGCTTCGCCAAAACGCTGCGTAAGCGTCTTGTAAATGTCCATTTCACAGGTCACATTGTAGTTCCCATAGCTGTAATCCGTAGGCGTCATCCAGAACTCCTGTACCAGATAACCGCCCGCGTTGGTTCCACGCAGCTTCACCACATCACCATTTCCATAATTATTGCGCAATTCTTTCCCATTTGCTTTCAGGAAATCAGAACCCGCAATCGCCGCCTCTGCCTTCAGCGTAAGCTGTGGAATTGGCGTAACCACCATAGTAGCAGCCATTGCCAGACCGGTAAACGCTGCCAATACACCTTTGATCAATTTCTTGCTTTTCATATATACCCTCACCTCTGCACTGCATGAATAAATGACAGATTTGCGGTGCAGTGCTTCCGCAAATCCTATTGGAGCCCCCATATCGTTAATTCACGACAAAATAAAAACGTTTTTATATATTATAAGCTAGCATATTTAACAGATTATTTCAAGATATGAATTTATTTTCGTGAAAATAGCCAATAAAAATTTTAATTGTGGTAAAATTAAAATTTTTATTGGCTAAAACGTACAATTAGAGCGACTTTTCAGCTTTTCTTTTTCTTCTGGCTACAATACCGAAAACACCACCAGTCAATCCTCCAAAAGCGACCACGACTCCTGCGATACTACCAAAGAAAATTGGTTTATTATTGTAGAATTGCACCCATTTATTCGTGGTAATATAAAAGTTTGAAATCACTTCTAGCATTTCATTATCCGCTGCATCCTTTAAATAAATTTCTAACTGATGCGAACGTGTGGAAGCTCCGGAAATATCAAAGGTATACTCCGAATTTGCAGACTGTATTTCACTAATCTCTTCTTCACTCCATATTTTATATTCAGCTCCATCTAATTTGACTATCAAGGTATCTAGCTTCAGATTATCATTGGCTTGCATAATCACAGTGTAGTTATCATATGGATAGGTCGTATCACTCTCCAAGTTGGTGACAATCAAGTTAGGGCTGGTGTTATCCACCGCAAATGTAAGCTCAAAATTCTTTATATCCAATGTATTTTCAGCTACATTTCCTGCTTCATCTTCCGAATAAATTGAAATACGATATACACCGTCATCCTCAAAGTTCTTGGCAAAAATAACGTACTTATAAGAATACCATTCCCCATTGCCTCCAGTCACTTCAATACGATAGTCTTCTCCCTCTTTAAGCACAAGCGTCTTATCATTTTTAAAAAGAGTAATCTTGATATTGGACAATGCTGTGGCATTGATTTCTGTCACAACGACATCTCCCGATTTATTTATATATTTACCCAAAATCTTTTTGGTACTCTCATCTATCCGATACGTTGAGCCTTTACGATTGACGGAGAACATGAGCTGCTCGGTATCTAAATCTGAGGCTTCCACATATATTTCCTCTGAAGCATTATTTGCTAAATCACAAACTGCGCAGGACAATGTGTAGATTCCATCCTCATCCAGATTCGTTACAACATATCGATACTGCTTTCCTTGTACCACTGTCTCAATGCTCCCGACAGATGTAAAATCTTCCATGCGGTAATCACCATTAGAATTCACTACTTCTGCCTTTAATGTCGGAGTAAAGGAAGTCGGATCAATATTCTCATCCTCTACCATAAGGAGAAATCCAATCTCATCCTCTCTATTGGCAGAGTGTTCCGCAATACCTCTTATTGATATGGTTGGACTTTGAGTATCAATCATTAACTGGTTCGACTGATAAGTTACCATTTCATTACCGGAGCGGTCTCTATAATCCACCTGAATGACATAGTTTCCTTCCTCACTTAATGTGAAGCGACCTGTATGTTCATCCACGCTCTCGTCACCCCAGGATACCTGTACCGGGAGATTATTGCCATTGTGTGTCACCACCACAACAACATCGTCTGCTACAAAGTTTGCTTCTGATATATGTATCACAGCATAAATGCTACCTGGATAATAAGAAATATCATTAACCGTCTGTATAGGATCACTCAAGGTGATCGTAGCTAACGGAGCGACATTGTCCACAACAAGCCTTCGATCATCATTTAATTCAGAAGAACGTTGTGCCCTGTCAAACGCCCTAAACATGACCGTTCCATTAAACTGATTATTTCCATGCAATTCATTTCCGGGAATCCGAAATACTGCCGTGGCAGTTGTTTTGCCATTTGAATAACTAATTTCTCCTGCATCAATTACTATATTTTCTTGTCCTGAATTTACTCCTGACACTCCATCTGCCTTTATATAACTGTATTCAAATTTTGTAATTCCCGAAGTTATATCCTCCGCACTGATAGTGACCTGCACCGGAGCATTGTAATAGCCAAAAGTAATTGTCTGCAATACAATTTCAAATATATTTTGACTATAAGATATGGACAAATTACCCGGATTTGCCTGATCCACGGCAAAAATATATACGGGGTAATCGGCAGCATCTCTCAAAGCCAAATCCTTATATGCTATATCAAAGCTATAATTCGCATCTGTCTGATATGTAATCGAAGCTGTATGAATATCACCATTGTGCTGCCAACTGCTTTCATTCTTCAGATAACTTGCGAAATCAGCTATCGCTATTCCGGAACCATTGACATCTTGTGCAGTAATCTGTACATCAATATCCTCTGCCCGAAAATTATGCTCCTGAACCGTTATCCGTGCAGTGACAGGTCCATCAAAATATATCCTGCCTTCATAGGAACCTTTTGCACCACCGGATAAATATTCTATGGAAACCACCGGATTGGTAGTATCAATGGTAATCTGTTCAGAAGTATAGCTGATCATTTGGTTGCTTGACCTATCCGTATACTCCATGGTGACCACATAATCTCCTGTTTCAGACAGTGTCATCGTACTGGTCCATATATCTCCTGTCTTCGTCCATCTGACATTTCCCAACTTTTCACCATTGACCTTTGTTACGACATCCTCTGCATAGAAGTTTGCCTCGTTCACATTGAAGGTTAATGTCATAGCGTTATCATAATATAGTATTGCATTCCTATGCTCGTTATCCCAACTAAAATCCGTAATTGTTTGACCAGTGGTTTTATCAACTACCTGTTTTGCCGGACTATATTCCACTGTTCTGCTAGGCGAAATAGTATCTACTACGATTATCTTATCACTGTCAGTTTTCTTATTGCTGACACTATTTCCCGCCCTATCCTTGGCAGTCAATGAAATATTACCTCTGTACTGAGCCGCTTGTTCTGCAGTCAATGTAATGATACCGCTAGCAATACTTCCATCACTACTGTATTTCAACTGCCTTGCTGTAAAGGTGCCGGAAGTACTCTTCACATTCTTGTCACTGGTGCCGTCTTCCTGGTCATAGTACCAAGTAATCGAATCAATTCCTGCTGTCATATCCTCTGCTGTCACCGTGATCTTCACATTCGGTTTATAATATCCATAAGTGATAGCCGATATCAATTTATCCAGTATAGATTCACTGTACGCAAAGGTAAACCGCCCGGCATCCGGTTTCGTTTTATCTACTACAAACAATTCTTTTTCCGTCTGCACCAAATGACCAGCCATATCCTGACAAGAAAACTGTACTTCGTAATTTGCATCTACATCAAAATCTAGTGTAGCCTGCCATTTTGTGGGATACCCCGCCACTTCCTCAATAGGAATCCATTCAGACTGCTTTCCTTTCAAATCAAAAGTCACATCTTTTTGAGTAATATCCCTGGCTGTCAAATCTACCACAATATCCTTTGTATCAATATTGCGACCGGAAACAAGGATCGTCGCCGTCCTGTCCGCATTATAATACTTTTGGTCTATTGCCTGATTATTGTCATAAATCACCTCTATTTTCGGTTCATTAGTATTGACACATAAAGTATTGGACACAAAGGTGTCCATTTTATTGGCAGATAAGTCCTGATAATCAACCCTCAAAACATAATCCCCATCTTCAAGAACTCCGCTATCAGATGACTTACCGATCACAATGGTACGCATGTAATAGTCTTCGTTTTCCTCATTTTTCACAGGAATCCAGTCATCCTCCATAAAATAATAACCGCTTCCTTCGGTCAGCTCACCATTATCCCTTGTCACCTTAACGACAACAAATTCCTTATCAGATTTCGTAGCTTCCTCTTCATCTCTTGCCAATATACTTAAATCAAAGTTTGCCTCATCAATTCTGATGACAGCTTTGATTTCACCATCGTATATATATCTGGTATTGTCACCGATCTCCTCTGTGCTATCGCCCTCTGCGTCCGTCATTGCAACATAATCATCGGATATATCCACTGTACATACCGGAGCCAGATTATCTACCACAAGGGTTTCCTCTCCTTTATACCACTCCGTTTTAAGACCGGCATTATTTATTGCCCGAAAAGCCACCTTGCCTCTAAATTGCGCCGGAATTTTAAAGGTACATGATTTCCCATCCTCCCCCGGTATACTCTTATATACATCATCCTCCGGAATAGTATCAATATCTTCGTCATAATAATACTGGAATCCGGCAATCCCAGACTCCGCATCTTCTGCTGATACAGTTACCTGTACACTCTCTTTATAGATACCAAAACTCAATATTTTTAACACAGTATCTATCACAGAAGGCGCATCTTCATATGATATCTTCAGGGAGTCACTTGCAGGCTCCGTCGTATCTCTCAGTATTTCCTCTTCCACAATAATTGCGTCAGAAATACCTCCGATGCTTGTAAGGTCATCATCTGATACCTTTCTCAGATAAATCGGATTACAATGAAAGGACCCCATATCAGTCAACTCCAAAAAATCAACCCATGCGTTTTCAGCATCCAGAGCATTCGTGTAGCGAATTTGATAACCTTCCGGCGCTTTTATTTTCAAGTTATTCACATACCACCCATTCTCTCCCTGCTCTCCCTCAAATATATAAAAATTACTTTCCGGTACATCTAAATATACAACCTCAAATTCAAAATCCGCCTCAACCTCATTATAATAATCTGCTGCAGCAACATGTGCCCTTACACGGACAGTTCCTACCTTTTGATTTTCAAAATGTAACTCTCCCGATTCCTCATTAATGGATGCGATATCCTCTCCATCGACAATAGAGTATGTAATCCTACCATTTCCGTGTCCCACACCATCGGCAGGTTCATCGCTCAAACTGATCGAAGCTGCGTGTATTGTCAAGCTTTGTCCATAATAAATCTTTCCACCATACGGTAAAGCATTTACCGTTCCGGGCTGTTTGGTTCTAGCAAATGAGATCCCCTGGTCTTCCATGATCGTCAATTCATACTGTGCCTCTGTGGCTTCCCAGCAATCATCACTGGCTTTTACTGCTTTGATAATTACTTTACCCGGTCTTTTAAAAATAACCTTACCATGTTCATCAACACTGGCAATGTCCTCTTCATCAGAAGAAGATTCTATGATTGAATATGTAATTAAGCCTTCTCCTGAACCGCCATTTGCTTCTCTGGTGTAAGAGCCCTCTTGAAACTGGACAGTTCCCGGTTCTTCTCCAACAAAGTTAAATGCTGCCTGTGTTCCCTTATGAATTGTCAATTCATAGGATTGCTGCGTTTCTTTATAATTTTCATCCGCTTGCTTGATTGCTGTCACCACAACTGTACCAGCTTTCAGAAAATGAACAGTTCCATTAGCATCTATCGTCGCGGCAATATCCTCTGTATTACCCTCCTTGTCCGCAATGATATAATCGAGTTCCCCATTACCACTTCCTCCGGTTGCAATGTTTGTAAAAGTTCCACCTTCTGAATAAACCTGTTCCGTGGGAGAAGAAATATCAAACTTCAATTCCCCTTGTGAACCCTGTATTACCGTCACATTGTATGAGCGGCTTTTTTCATTATAGCAATCATCCTCTGCCTTCGTCGCAGTGATTATAAAGGTTCCTGTTCCGGCAAATCATACCTTACCACTGTCAGCTTCAATCGTTGCAGCAATTTCTTCCGTATTTCCCTCTATATCAGAAATTTCATAGGTGATATTTCCTTTACCACTTCCACCGCTTGCAATGTTTGTATAAGTCAGGTTTTCTGTATATTCAATATCTTACGGAGATGCGAACTCAAATTCCAAATCAGCCTGCTCTCCTTTTAGAATACGCAGTTTGTAGCTCGCTGCACCTTCTTTATAATAGTCATTTCCTTCCACAAATGCACGAATTGTGACGTTTCCTGCTTTTAAGAACGTAACTTCTCCTGTTGCGGCATCGACCGTTGCCACTCCATCCTCACCCTCCAACGAATATTCAATGACATTACTAGCTGCACCAACAAGTTCATTGAGATACGCGCCGTCTGTATAGCTTTTTTGCACCTCTCCAGCCACAAAAAAAGTAAGATCTGTTTGTTCCATCCCGTCAACCTCCAGGGTATACTGTGATGAAATGGATTTATACTCGGAATCCGCTTCGCGGGTAGCAACAATGACTGCCTTGCCTTTTCTATGGATGGACACAACTCCAGTAGAAGCGTCTACCGTAGCAACTGCTTCATTATCAGAACTATAAGTAACCGTTCCTGTTCCCTGCCCGCCCGATGCCACATTCTGCAAAGTTAATTCCGGCGCATATGTAATGCTGTACACAGCTTTATCATAGTTCTCAAAACCAAAATCACTGTCATCCTTCAAGACAACTTCTCCTGACGTAACAGAGCCGTCATCCGGATCCGTCATCTCATCTGATGGCTCATCTGCATATACCATCCACACCTCTTTATTGTAAACGGTTCCTGCCACCAATAAAAAAGCAAGCACAAGCGCCAATTTCTTTTTCAATTTGTACTTTAGAAAAATATTCATCTTATGTCCTCCTAATCAATCCATTCATTACTTTCCCAAAAGCCAATATCTACCTCGATTTGAAGAATCCCTTCCCTGCGGGCATAACCTGTCGCCTCTGAATTGAATGATTCCGCCAATATTGTTGTTTCAGCGGGCTGCCAAAGTACGGTCGTTTCACCAAAGTCTTCGGATAAAAGCATCGTCGTCTCAGGGGATAACTCTTGTGTGCTGATTTTTTGTGTTACAACACTCACACCCAAATTACCGGTATTATGTAACAGCCTACCCGATGCAGATATCTTATCCGTCAGTTTTCCTCTTGACAGATTGACTTTACTTATTTCCCCCATTCTGCTGTTTTCAGTCTGCTGCCTAATATCTTCAATCGCTTTGCGCGCTGTTGCTCCGGAAATATCTCCCACCAGCTTGGGCACTTTTAGCACGAAAAAAAGTATGATGGTTACAGCCAAAAAGATGCCGCTCATTATGTATCCGATCAAAGAAATCGTCTGCAACATCTCAACCGTCATCTTCTTCCTCTCCTTTCATCACTGTTCCATAGGACAATACGATTGCATTCTTTGTATCCTGCATAAGTGCTAAAGTAGCAGCCTTTTTCTCGACAGTCATGTCTGTCGTTGTCTCAATCAAATTCAGATTTCTAGTAATAGAATCATACATGTCTAGCATCTCCTGCTCTTCTACACCATCTGTCTTAAATTTTGTTGCATACTGCTGCAACGCACTTCTTGAAAGCTCTAGCAGTTCGAGTTTCACCATTTCGCTCTCATCATTGTCCTCGCAGACATTTTCAATCAATTCCTGCAATCGTTCGAAAAACGGTCTGTAAAGCCCTTTATCCGAAGCCTCCATTACCTTTTGAGGAATATCACGATAGAATATTCCCACTTCTGAATAAACTGTTGCCATACCCAGATTCTCATAGTCATTCGGAGCATAACTAATCACATCCTCAAACCACTGAATAGAACTTCTCATTCTCGTGGTACGATTATCACTTTCATTTCCGTAATCATAGTAATACCAAAAAAGCTTTCCTGTCTCAAAGCATATTTCAACATAACCTTCCTTATCCTGCAGCAATTCACTCTGATGATTTGTAATCTGTTTTACTAATTGATTCTGTTCTTCCACAGTAAACTTAGAATCGTTTTCTTTGAACAAACGAATCATTTCCAGATAAGCCTCTTTATCTCCCGCCTTGTTGGGCACAGCAATCGCCTCTGTATAAAGTCTCAGTTTCGTATCATATTCTGCTGTTTTCGCTGCCTCATCCAACAGACTTCGATAGTTATCCGTTGCCTTTAAGGTAGCGATATGTCCTACCACAGCACTGGCAATAAAAGTTGTCAATGTCAAAGATGCAGAAACCAAAAATCCTCCCAACTTTTTCTTTTGCGCCCTTCGATATTTGTCATCAATCTCTTCATAATGCTCCAACGCATACATTAGTTCCGCACAGGATTGATATCTGTCATCTGGATTTCTCTGTACACATTTTAGAATAATTCGCTCCAGACCACTGGAAAGATTGGGGTTCAATTCCCGTATCGGTTTGATCTCATAAGGTGGTTCACTTGGATTACAGCCTGTCACCAGATGATATAAGGTGGCACCAAGACAATATATATCTGTTCTGGCGTCCGTCTGACCAATACCCCCGAACTGCTCCGGTGCCGCATAGCCGATAGTTCCCAGACAGGTAGTATCTGCCAGATTTTTCTCCTTGTATTCACGAGCAGTACCGAAATCAATCAGCATTAGATTTCCATCCGGCTTCAACATGACATTTGATGGCTTCATATCGCGGTAAATGATTGCCGGCATTCTGGAATGTAGATAACCTAACACATCGCACAACTGCTTCGCCCACTCAATTACGTTTTCCTGAGGCTGTGCACCATATTCCGCCAACGCATCTGACAGGGGATTACCTTCAATGTAGTCCATTACGATGATAAAAGTGTCCTGATCATCAATCACATCTACAATACTGGGCAGATTCGGATGCTTTAATTTCTTCAGCATATCCGTCTCCACAATCAGCCCTTGTCGGACTGCCTCGAAATCCAACACACCATCCTTACGCACTTCTTTGATTGCCCAGGTTTTATTTGCCTTTTCATTGATAGCCATGTATACAACACTCATCCCGCCATGACCAATTTCACTTAGTATCTTATACTTGCCATCGACAAGCGAGCCTATCTCTAACATTTTTGTATCCTCCGCCTAAAAGGTTCTGATAGTGATAACCGATATATTATCCCTTTCTTGTCGCTGCTTATTTAGCTCAATTAGTGCAAGTTCATTCTCCTTCATGGACTCTGCACTTACCATACGGGCAGGCTGTAGATAACCAAATATTTCCTCCGGAGAGATTTCATGTCGGAATCCATCACTACAAAGCATATATACTGCGTCCTGTTTGGTCTGCCCAAAAAAGAAGTCCGGATAGACCACATCTGAGGCACCCACACATTGCAACAACACGCTTCGCCTGGAATCCACCTTGGCTTCCTCTTCTGTAATCATTCCCTGCTCCACTTCCATCGCGACCACAGTTTGATCCTTGGTAAGAGGGTGTGCGTACTGTTGGATTTCATACACGCGGCTATCCCCTACATTGACAATATAATAGCGCTCATCTGTAAGGAGAATTGCCGCAACTGTTGTTCCAAGATTGACAGCACATCTCTTCCCATATACTTTTAATTTCTCATTATAGCTTGTAATAATATCTGTCCACTCCCGGCGAATATCTGCATCCGTAATTCCAGTCGCACACAATGTAGGTAGTGACTCTGTAATCCATCGATGAAAGGCATGTACTACATTAGCACTTGCCACTTCACCTTTCTCCAAACCTCCCATGCCATCGCAGAGTATGGCAAATACTATCTTTTGATTTCCACAAGAAACAACCTTTACATTTAAGCTGTCTTGGTTGGTATTCTTTACAATTCCTCTATCTGTACTTGCTGAAACTATGTAATTCACTTATGTACCTTCCCTTAAAAAAGTCTAAACTCAAAATCTTCGTTTGCAAGTCTGATTTTTGTCCCATGTACAATTTCTGTTTCCAT
>JAFVDW010000049.1 GCA_017478245.1 Lachnospiraceae bacterium | reverse complement strand
CATTCAGCGAGCAAGTTTGCTTGCAAGCTGGCATTGTACATCTCGTTGCTGTCTTTCGCAGCAACTCTGTTATCATATCACAGCAGTTCTGCTTTGTCAACAACTTTTTTTGTTTTTTTCTTCCGCCAAGTTTTAAAACATTTAGGCGGTAGGTTTTTAATATATCACATTGTCTCACTTCTTGTCAACATATTTTGTCGATTTTTCTAAGAAGTATTTTTGACAGTACCAATAGACTTACCCATCAAACGGAAAAAGGGCAAAAAAAGAAATCTCAATCTCTCAAGATTTTCTTTCTTCTATTGGTAGTGAAACGGAGAAAGAGGGATTTGAACCCTCGCGCCGCGTGAACGACCTACACCCTTAGCAGGGGCGCCTCTTCAGCCTCTTGAGTATTTCTCCATAATCTGAACTACGTCTCTACCAATATGATATTGTCGCGTCACCTCGTGACGCAAAATCTATTATACATAAGGATAACTCATTTGTCAATCGGTTTTTTATGATATAATTTCACCTATAATTTATAAGCGTTGAAATCCATTGCATCTTTATCCTTGTGCTTTTATCTATTGCATTTTTATCGGTTTTTATTCTTTGTTGTATGCACAAATTGCGGTCTCGTACAGATTATTTCCTTCTGCATCTATCACCACAATCACTGGAAAATCTTTTACTTCCAGCTTCCGAATCGCCTCTGTGCCCAAATCATCGTAGGCAATCACTTCGGATGCTACGATGGATTTGGATAATAGCGCACCCGCACCACCGACTGCCGCAAAGTAAACTGCCCCATTTCTCACGATGGCATCCTTAACTTCCTGTGTCCGCTTTCCTTTACCTATCATACCCTTCAGTCCCAAATCCAAAAGCAAGGGGGCATATTTGTCCATACGGCTTGCAGTGGTAGGTCCCGCTGAACCAATGGGTCTACCTTCTCTGGCGGGCGAAGGTCCCATATAATAGATTACATTGTGCTCCATATCCATGGGTAATCGGCTCACATCTGGTCGCGAACCGCCATCTAGCAGTATCTCATACATTCTCTTGTGTGCGGCATCGCGAGCAGTGTAGAGCGTACCTGTCAAGTATACATAGTCCCCTGCGCGAAGGGATTTTGCATCATCATCTGTTAAAGGTACACTTATATATCTATCCATTTGTATAGTCCTGATTTACCTTTCCTGATTATTGTCTGTACTATTGCTCAAATATTGACATTTCCAAAGTACCGTATATAGCACCATATATTATGTAATTTACTTCAAAATACATATACCCGAATATGGCAGTCCCCTTGAGACTTGCCGCTTATATCGTTCGCACAGCATGCCGGTTGACATGGCAGCATATATTGACAGCCACAGGTAATCCTGCGATATGTGTAGGATATGTATTAATATTGACTGCCAACGCTGTAGTACTGCCTCCCAAACCACCGGGACCAATTCCGGAACGGTTGATCTTCTCCAACAGTTCCTCCTCCAATTCTCTCACATAAGGGATATCTGAGCGCTGGTCTATTGGTCTTGTAAGAGCGCGTTTTGCCATCAGAGCACATTTCTCAAAGGTGCCTCCAATACCCACACCGACTACCATGGGCGGACAGGCATTTGGCCCCGCATCTTTTACAGCCGTCAAAACAGCATTCTTGACCCCTTCTATTCCGTCGGCAGGTTTCAGCATAAATACTCGGCTCATGTTTTCGCTGCCGAATCCTTTGGGCGCAACCGTGATCACTACATTATCCCCAGGAACTATCTCATAATGAATAATAGCAGGGGTATTGTCTTTTGTATTCTCACGAATAATAGGGTCATCCACAACAGATTTTCTCAAGTATCCCTCTGTATATCCCTGTCGCACCCCCTCATTGATAGCTTCTTCCAAACTACCTCCCTCAAAATGCACGTCCTGACCAATTTCCATAAAAACAACTGCCATGCCCGTATCCTGACAGATGGGAATCATATCCTGTCCTGCGATTTTCAGATTGTCCAAGAGCTGTTCCAAAATCTGCTTGCCGAGAGAAGCTTCTTCCTGGTGTGCAGCCGTCATCATCACTTTCTCCATGTCTTTGGAAAGAAAATGATTAGCCTCAATACACATCTCTTTGATATTCTGTGTAATTTGTTCTACTGCAACTGTTCTCATAAGTACTCCTCTATTCTACTATTTGATTCCTGATAGCTTCCAGTTCTTCCTCTGTCGGGTTACCAGGAACCCATCCAATTTTCTGCCCATCATCTTTAAATCGGGGAATGAGATGCAAGTGAAAATGCATAACCGTCTGCCCTGCAACCTCTCCGTTGTTCTGCACCAAATTAAACCCGTCAAAATGCAACTTTTCCTGCATTTTAGATGCAAGATTCTTTGCCACTCCCAACACCTTTGATGCAGTATCCTCCGAAAGCTCTAACAGATTCGCCGCATGATCCTTGGGCAAAATCAAAGCATGACCTTTGGTCGCTGGTCCCAAATCCAATATTACTCTGAAATCTTCATCCTCATATAATGTTTTGGAGGGAATTTCTCCATTTGCTATTTTGCAAAAAATACAATCATCTTTTTTCATCATATATTCCTCACCTTTCTATTTTTCTCCTTCGAATATGAATATTTGATCAAGCGTTCTTAAAATTCTGAAATCACCCTTCATTTTCATTAACCCGGACATGAAAGCTCTTTGAAAGGTCATTCTTCCATTTACAATATCTTCCATGGTACTGCGGTTCATTTGTACTTCTACCGTAGGCTGTTCTGCCGTTCCATATTTGCACTCCAGCTTAGGCCCCTTGACATTGATAATCAGGTTTTGAGGCTTCTCTTCTATATTGATGGAATACTCCGCCGAAAATCCTGCCTGAGGTTTGAATACCCTTTCAAAATCTGCCAGATATTCCTCAACACTATCAGCCCCTTCATGCTCCATCATGCCTCGGAACAGATTGGACAGCTCCTGAATATCCTCCTTCTGGCGCTGCACATAATTGTCGTCCGATACAAAGTGAGACCACTCCTCCGTCTCTTGCTGTGTCAATGTATTGCTCTGTGGTATTGAGACCTTCTGTTTCACTACCTGATTACTGGAAGGAAAACTCGGCACCTTTTGATTGATTGTGCGATACAAATTCTCTGCCTTTCGCTCAATGATGTTGACATATTGCTCATTCATTTCCAGTGTAATGGTATTTTCAATATAACCGCACAGACCGCTGCAAGGCAATCCTCCAAGAATCTCCCATGCCGTAGATAACCCCAGCTTTGCCTCACGTTCCCCATTTGTCGTCGCCATCACCACAGGGCACATATAAATCTTGGAAATCTTTTCCTTATCACCAAATAACCAACAGGCATCCAGGAATTGCTGCATATATCCCCCGATTCCATACCACTCCACCGTAGTTGCCAAAATAATTCCATCTGCGTCCTTCAAGGTCTGTGGCAATGTAGCAATCGTATTCTTACTCTCAAAGAGGTTATAACGGGTAACATTTACACGCAGTTCTTCCAGAACCTCCTGCATTTTATTCAAAACATATAGAGTAGGATCGTCTATGATCCCTCTACCGCCATAGTAAATATTAATATTCAAAACTGTTATCCCCGCCTTTCCTGTTCATCTGCCACCGATCAACAATACAAATTCCTACTCCCAGCAAAAAGCCAGTAGCCAGACCACCCACATGTGCGGCATTATCTACATTCTGCGCAGCAAATCCACTGTACAACGACAACGCAATCATCAATACTACCCTCATGGGATTGACATTTTGCATTTTTCTGCCAGAAAACAATACGAATGCCAACAGCACTCCGTCCAGTCCAAAGATTGCTCCACTCGCCCCCACAGAAGGTATCATGTTCCCGCTCAGGTATTTTACCAATAACGAAAGGAGATTGCCCATGACTCCCGAAAGTACATAAATGATTGCATACCGAATGTGACCAACTTCTTCCTCAATCATTGCTCCCAGAAAAAACAAAATTATCATATTATTAAAAATATGACTTTCATCGGCATGTAAAAACATTGCCCAAAACACTCTCCCGTATCCATGCTCCACCAGTACACCCCAAAGGCTTAATTCTCCCAACTCATAGAGCCAATCACCGGTAAACTTACATGTAACAAATACTGCTACATTGATTATTACCAATAGGACACTGACAAACGGAAGATATTTCCAATTTCTCAAAAGTATTCTTCCTTTCCGCGTACGAATATATTCCTTATATGAGAGTACCACTTTTTTAACGGAAAATCAAAATAATTTTGCCCAATTTTATTTCATCTCCTTCTTCCAGCTTTCTCTTTTCGTATGGTTGCAGTCGAAGCCCATTTTTAAAGGTACCATTTGTAGAGTTGAGGTCCTCAACATAGATTGCTTCCTGTTCCTTGACAATTCTGGCATGCATTCTGCTGATGGACACATCTTCCACAACAATTTCCACCTCTCCTCTCTTTTTGCCTATAGTATAAGAGGTGTTATCTAACTGCGCCACAATCTGACCTTCCGGTGTATAAAGCCTATGTGTTTTCTCTTTTTGTTCTTCTTCCTCTTCTATATATACGGTCTGACCGTATTCTTCGGCATAAGAATCATCCTCTGCAACCCGATAAACCGGAGTTGTATAAGATGACATAGATAGCTCCAATTCTCTCTGATAAACATCTTTTTCATTCTTAGCACGCTTTTTTCTGGAATCAAACAGATATCGAATACCTCTCCTCTCAGGCTCCTTCTGCTTAACATCCTCGTGTTCCGGGAGAGCTTCCACCAACACTTCTTGGGACTCCTGCTCCACAATATTTTTTTCAGCATAAATAGGGGATTCTTCCAACACCTTGGCATCTTCAAATATTTGCTGTTGTAAATAAGTATCTCCTATTTTTTCATAGCGATCATACATTTTATAGATGCACTCTACTAATGTTTCATCTTCATAGTCAATATGCTCTGTCAGAAATTCCAACAATCCCGAAAAACTATTTTCTCCTTCATAGTACGGAATGTACAAAAAAGAGAAAATGCTGTTCTCCAAATCCTGAAATATCTGCCGGGGATCCCAAAGCACATTATGTAAATCCAAAAGAAACCTCCCCAGCTCCATCTGTATCTGCTGCAAGGACCACAAAAAGTCCCTCATCCAATTCCTTCCTATGCTTCTCTTCTCATATAATTGAGCCACATTTTGCTTAGAAGTAATATCATAATACAAATACGCTGCTCCATTCATATAACGCAGACTGCAGGGCAGCAATCCTTTGATTCCTCCTCTACTCAAAATACAATATTGGTATCTATGCTCTTCCGGCTTTTCTTCCAATAATATCCTCTCATAATTCGCATGTAAGCTTCTCAGAAATTCTGTCTGTAACATTACTTATCTCCCTTCCATTTCCCACAAATTGATAACCTTCCGACAGCTTCGAACAAAAAATGTGGGGGATAGCAAATCGTTATCATATTCCCTGATGGTTTTCCAGTTCGAAGATACTTCACTGTTTAGCCTCCATCCAGTAAACGGAAAGAATAAATTTCCCTCTTGGCGCACACTAAGTCCTCCTCTTTCCTGGCGAATTCCAATTTTTCCATGATTCCACATCAGGTATTTGCCTTGATCCATCTGCTCTGCCAGCAAATTCAAATTACCCACACGTTTCTCAGTGTTTTCAGCATCCATAGCAATACCTCTGACCAATAGTATACCTAAGTCCTGTTCCATCAAACATCTGTCATACTGGAAAAACATTATATACATAATCAGCACCACAACCGCCAGAACCATTGGCAACACCAATGCCGCTTCTACCGTAAAGTAAGCGTCTTCACATTTTTTCATAGTATCACACTCCCATCAACAACTGCAGTATAAAAGTCATCCCTAAAAATGGCAGATAGGGCATCCGACTATTCCGATTGACTTTACGCAAACACAAAAGCACAATACAAACAACTGAAAGCAGCAATAAACTACCGCACAATAAGAACATACTACTTCTATATCCCAGTGTTAAACCGATACACATTATCACCACACCATCGGCATATCCCATTTTCCTTGTCATCCATGCCACAAGCAACATTCCTGCCCCCGGTCCAATACTCAGAATAAGGCTAAGAAGCTTCCTATCACCGGTGGCGTATTCCCATATCGCACTTCCGACAGCCAAAACCATTCCGCACCCAAGCAGTACCGTGGGCACGGCGCGTTTTCTGGCATCTAAAATACCTAAAATAATCAAAAATAACATCACTATCATCTGTTTCCACATAATTTCCTCTCATCCAAACCATTTATTTAGCGCAGCGGCTACAGGGACGATAATCAGGAATTTCCGAGCGTTCTACTGCATATATCGTTCGTTTTAGACCACTGCAATTCCGGTTATAGTGAATACAATCTCCCTCCGATGTAATCCATACCTGACTATTTGTAGTTCCACTGTTTAACTCCCACTTTCCATTTCCCATACCACAGATTGAGCACATATGATATTTTTCACCGTATATATTGCGAGCGGTCACAGCTTGCCCCAACGTAGTCTCCCGGATGGACAACTTCAGATATGTACAATCCGGGTTTTTATGAAAAACTGCACCATTTTCAGCGATATACACGATATCCGAAGCAGTACGGCTTTCCTCCAATGGCAGCTCATATCCATTCCAAACATGACCATAGTAATGATTTACCATACCAAATGGTCGAAACCCTACAATACTGCTATATGGACTCACCCCATAAGCCACAACAATCTCAACTGTATCTCCCTCTGCCAAAATATCGCTTTCCAAAAATTGCAAGCCGTTGACACCACCCAGAATCGGAGTGTTTTCCAGATATGCTTCGCCCAGATATTCACAAATATAGTGCTTTATATAAGTGTAAGAAAAAGCGAGTCCCGCCAGACGTTCCGGGTGTTCCTCTCCCAGTGCATGACCATATACGGACATTCGATTTCCAACACTCCACAATGCCAATTCCAGATTGCCGTGAAGACGGAGCATTTCCATTGCACTGCTGATATTAAGAAAAAAGAATAGGAATAGAGGCAGTATTAACGCCGCTTCTACCGTCATGCTTCCCGCCGATCTATGCTTTTGAAAGGTGGACATCGATATCCCCTTTATGGCGTTGTCTATGATTGAAAAGATGGGAGATAACCCCTGGGCTTGGGGTATGAAATGTTTCTTTGGAGAAGGTCTCTTGATTATATTTGATTGTTTTATTTTTTGCTGACTCCACCACAAAAGGGACATCGATATCCACCTCCTATTCTCTAGTAGCTTTTTTTGCGTGTAATATCCAACCAATATCCATATTTACTCTTTATTCGGACGCATGCCTCTAATTCTACCACGCAGGCATCCAGTCGAAATGCTTGATTTCCGGGGGACATGCGCACGTCAGCCTCCACCATGCTCATGGCTCTCTGTGTCAACTCCTCGTCCCTCTGAAGCATCAGAAATATGCGCAGATAGTCCTCATAGGACAATCCCTGCTCTGATGACACTAATTTTTGTGCCGGAGCGTTCGTCTCCAAAGCTCCCTCCAAGCCATAGTGCCAGCTTGACGCATCCTTCATTAAAGGAATCCTCCCACCGGCAAGCAGTGTTTTGACATCATACAAGCTCTCCATGTACGCCCAACCTAAGATTAATGTCGTCTCCAGCAATGGTTCTATCTCAGGAACTGTGAGCAACGACGATATGGCTGTTGCAATCAGTTCTACCTCCGCACACTTTGTCGAATCTGAATATAGATACATGGTGTTGGCAACCTCTCGAAGCCCGCATAAGGTATTTGCCACATGCCGTAAATTCTCCACATCTGAATCTTTGCCTTCTAACAGATACTCTATTTGATAGGAAAGGGCTCCCTGCTCTTTGGGGGTTCTATAGGTACCCATATACGACAGTAAATATTGTAGGAAGAAAAATTTCTCCTCCAAATCTCCCATTCCTTGCATCGACAATGCTTCCATATTACCTAGATTCACTTGCCCGCGTTCCATGCGCGCAGTGAACAGGTTTTCCTCTCTCAAATGTTTCCTCGACAAGCTTTGCGGGTCGGCAATCACATGCTTCAAAATTCCTTCTTTTCTTTTATTTTCAATCAATATTGTGGGATTATCTACTGGCACTACCGCGATTTCCTGAATCTGCTTGTCCACTGCCTGCTTTTCTGCCCTTATGTCTCTGGTGAGTAATTCATTGTTCTCCACAACCTTCAGCCACTCCATCAATTCCGCAAGACCATTCAGCCCCACATCATCCCTGGCTGCTTCTGCCGCCAGAGCACGAAAAACCTCGCCCTTTCCATCTGTCAAAAGCAGTTCTTGCGTTATTGTGGCATCCTGTACTGACAAACCCAGAAAATCACGATATAAATAATTTCCCAGAAACAGATTTTGATTGGAAAAATTACGATTCATGTATCCTTTTAAATGCGTCATCACATTAGCAGAACCGGCATTGACCGTACCATAGGAGCTGTCTATTGCAAACAAGTTGTACCTCTCTAAAAGCTCTCTATGGTACTCCGCCAGAATACTGTTCATACCGATATCCATTACACACTCACTTTCCAACCGAATTGCGCCATTGCGAGTCCCCTCGATCAGCGCAAGACAAAGCGACAAGAGGAATGTCATAATGAATGTAAGATATACCGTCAGATATGCAGAAACATTCTTTTTCCGTACGACAGATATTCTCTTCATCAGACTTTATTGGTCTGGGAAGTGATCTTAGAGAAAATAGAATTCACAATTTTGGTGATCTGTTCCTTAAAGATAATTACAAGTCCCACTAACACCACAATGATCAAAATCACCTCCACTGTTCCCATACCATCCTCCTCTATCCATAGCTCTTTCATATTTTTTAACTCTCTCATGATTTTCTTTTCCTCCGTTTATACATATTTTATTTGTAATTTAAATCCCTACCGCCCCAAACGCAGGCAGTATCAGCACTAACATGACTACCAGCAACAGCATAACCATTGGCAGCAAAAGCTTGGTTTGTGCCTCCTCCCCTTTCTTTCTTGCAAACTGCAGATGTTCTTCATTGGCTCGTTGAGCTTCCTCCTGCAAGCGTTGTAGCAATGTACTGTTTCCTTTTTTCAAGTTCTGAGTAAGTAAAGTGACCAGTCGAATATATTCTTGTACACCACATCTTTTTCCAAAATGTTCATATGCTACAATTTCTGACACACCTGTCTGTAATTCCCTACAGGTGTAAAGCACTTCCTCATAAATCGGCCGCTTATCCTTTTGCTGTTTTTGCGCATAATCCTCTGCCAGCTTAAATAGGCTGCCGCGAATCGTCATTCCCGCCCCCATGTAAAGCACCAGTTTATGAATCAAATCGGGATAGTCTCTTTTCATATTTTGTCTTCGCATCTCCACATGATCGGCAAGATCCTTGTCCGCAAGAAAGAAGAGCAACACCGTGACGCTCATGGCTATTCCCCATAGCAAAAATCCATGATCCTCTACGATTCTTTTCCAATGTACCGTATCTCCTTCCCACATAGTCGGCAGTATCCAGCTTTCGCTATTGCGGCTGTTTGCCTCTGATGCCACCAACATGTCTTCTCGCTCTCGAAAAATGCGCTCCGCTTCCGTCAGCTCCGGAGGAATGACTACAACCCTTCTGCTGATACGCTTCTCCCACTTATCATAACGTAAAATTGCTTCCAGCATTATCTCCTGTGCCACATCCGTCTCCTCCACTGTTCCATTCGCAGAAAGTACCTCCGGTACACTGCTGCTCCATGCAACCTTGAATGGATATCCTGAATATTCCTCCCAAAGCATTAGATTCTCTCGAACCTCACTCCAGGAAACATTATTTCCAAGAACCAATTTCGACAACTCCTGTAAGAAGCTTTCATAAAAAGCTTCCAATTCGCCAGAAGATAATTGCCTGTTCCCAACCTCCACGCGAAAACGCTGTGTACCATCCGGGAATCTTCCTTCTAACTCTACTTCTACGGGCTGATCCTCAAAATCTCCCCGGATAATGCCTCCCTGTGCATTCAGTCCGGCGCCCGCTGTTGCCTGTGCGCTGACCGCCACTCCCAAAATGGTTCCGGCGAAACATACCGCCAGGGATAACGCCAATTTTTTTACATAAAAATCCTTTACCACTTTGTGCCGCTCTTCTCCCGGATGAAGCAATTCCAGAAATTGAATTACTTTTGTGTCGGCAAACCAATTTCTTCCATTCCTCGTTCCCCATGTATATAGGTACATCGCTATTTTATAAAAGGGTACTAACGCAAACACCTTTCCTGTCAATTCCTGTGTGGGTTCCCCCCGTGCCAAAAGATAGGCACATAGAAAAACCAGCACAACCATTCCCGCAGCTATGTACATCGCTATCACACTGCCTTCCTCCCCTCTGTCAGATTAACTCTTGCGCGATTTTCCCCATTGTCCGCTCCCCCAACACATACGCCCCAAGATAGAGCAGCAGGCAGCCTGTCATGATGAAGTTACCCTGCATATTGTGATAAAGTCCGTCAAAATATCCGGGATAGCTCACTCCGATATAAAACATGACCCCGAAGGGCATCAGCCTCATGACATTCATCTCCATCTGTCTGCCGCCAAGCAGGGTTTCGATTTCCTGCTTGGCATCTACTCTGCGACTAATCAGTTGGGCAGAAGCTTCCATAATCTCCGCCAGATTACCGCTGTTTCTCTTAGCAATACAAAACACCTCTGCAAATTGTGCAATCTCATCACTTCCGCTGCGTTTCCCAAGATCTAATAATTGTTCCTCCAAAGTAATATTGATGACCATTCCCCTGCGGATTAATTCCAGCTCCTGATAAATCGCAGATTCTCTTCCATAAAGCATACGCATGTCCTCCCGACTTTCCAAAAACGCATTTTCCACCGCATAACCTGCTTTCATGGAAGCAGTCACCGATAACATACATTCTCGGAATTGTCCCACAAATGCCTGTCTATATTCCTTTTGTTTCTTATCTTCCAACCGACGAAAATATAGAAAACCAAGTGTGAAAAGCGGTATCATAGCAAGCACACTTCGGTAAAAGAAATATGCAAAAGCTACTACCAACACCACACATCGGGTAATTGCCCACAAGAGCTCCTTTTTCTTCCATGTGTATTTATGATACTCCCGCCGCCCTAAGCTTTCCTTCATGCCGCAATCCCCCTTTTTTTCGTAATGCTCCTTGTATATGCCCCGCCTCATCCTCTCCTGTCTCCTCAAACTGATATAATGGGAATAATTGGATTACACCACTGTCAACTCCCAAAACCTCTGCAATCTCCAACACTCTCCGGGACTTGTCACGCAGCCTCCCCAAATGTACAATAATGTCAATACCCGATGCAATCTGATGTCTGATAGCCTCCAAGGGAATATCCATGCCCATCAGCACCATGTTCTCCAAGCGGGAAAGCATGTCCCGCGCACTGTTAGCATGACCGGTAGACATACTCCCATCATGTCCTGTGTTGAGACACTGCATCATGTCAATCGCTTCCGCCCCGCGAACCTCTCCGACGATGATTCTATCAGGACGCATTCGGAGAGAGCTTCGAATCAGTTCCCTGATGGTAATCTCCCGACACCCCTCTACATTGCTGTTGCGTGTCTCCAGGCGAACCAGATTGGGCAGGTTCTGTAACTGTAGTTCCGCACTATCCTCAATGGTAATGACTCTTTCATCACCGGGAATATAATCCGAAAGTACATTGAGAAACGTTGTTTTGCCGCTTCCTGTTCCACCACTGATAAAAATGTTGTATCCCCCTCGCACCAGCTTTTCCAAAAAATCCGCCGCCTCACGAGAGATAGACTCATATGCAATCAACTGCTCCATGGTGATAGGCTTGTCCGGAAATCGTCTGATCGTGACAATAGGTCCGTTCAGAGCCACCGGATTCATCACTATATTTACGCGAGATCCATCCGGCAACCTGGCATCTACAATAGGGGATGCTTCATTTACCACCCTGTTGCAGCCTGCTACAATCATTTGGATCACATCGTTTAGCTTCTCCATGGATTCAAATCTGATATCCAGCTCTTTCAACCGTCCTGCCTGCTCAATAAAGATATGCTCCATCCCATTGATCATAATTTCTGTTACCGAGCTGTCCTCTACAAATATCTGCAAAATATCCAATCTTCTCATGGAATCAAACAACTCTCTTTTCATCCTTCTACGCACTTCCACCGGATAGAGCATCATGTCCTCCTGTTCCAGAAACACTTCATCAATCACTTCTTCCACTTCAGCATCTGTAAAATCCCTCGCATAGCCAATACGCTCCTGAACCTTTCTGCGCAATTCTTTTTTCATCTCACTATGATTCATACTCCAACTCCTTTACCAGCACTCGTGTAAATTCTGCCAAATCTCCCTTGGTGTATTGCTCCAATTCCGCCGGAAATCGATGAATCTTGGGAACACCATGTCTGCTTGTCTTTTCCAACACATCATCATAGTCATAAAGCGCCAAAAGCTGCTCGTACTGCATCAATTTTGCCTTGGATACTCTGTCATCCTTTGTCAGCGTAAACACCTTTCGGCAAAGCCTTAAAATGTCGAATAATCCTTGCATACTTTCACTCAGATCCAACACCACATAACGGTATTCCCCCAGTTCCTCTATTTTCTGCAAAAGCTGCACCCATTCCGCCGCTGTGATGGTCAGCAGATTTTGTCCTGATTTCATGGGCGGAACATATTCCAGATTCCCCCTGCGCTGAATCATTGTCTGTAAGCGCAATCGAAAACGTTCCTGCTCCGCCGTGAGAAAATACAACAGGTCTGCCATATCCCTACTCTGCATATCCGGCACAAGTTCTGTGATACCCATGTAATGCTCAAAATTCAGGTAAAGTGTCCTATGCTCCATGGCAAGCATCTGACTCATAGTCAATGCCACAGAGGTCTGTAAGCATCTGCGCACCGGAGAATAGATTCCGATAAAATTGGTCTCAAAAGGCTGCTGAAGCTTGGGCAAGGAGGTCTTCACAACGTCCATGTAAAGCTCTAACAGCTCCCTCAATACAGACTCCGCCCTCTGATACTTGTTGATATTCGGCAACTGTCCCCAGCGAATCACACCACTTTCATTCAATATGATCATTTTGTCCGCACACAGAACATTCAGCTCCTCTGAATAGGAAGATTCAGCCACCACCAAAAGGGCAATTTGCGTATGTCTCTCCTCCTGTATGAGATTCGCCTGCGATGTATAGGTACGCACATCCCACGGCGAATCCCTATGGGTACGCAGAAAATCCGTCATCAACTGCGCGTACTCCTCTTCTCTGTCGTACAAAACCAAAATACTTTCTTCCATACTTTTAATACATACCTCCCAAACACATTAATGCACTACAAAGCATAGGTCCTGCAAGGCAAACGCTCGCAGCTACTTTTTCTTTCTCATTTTCTATATACAGATACCATCTGCCCTCACGACAAACTCCGGCAATATATTTGCCCAGATACACAAACCGCTCTCGAATGTTACGTCCTTTTATCATTTTCACAAGGGATATCATTGCTGCAATCAGCAAAGAACAAAATAAGAAAATCCAGATTTTGCGGAAAGGAAAATATCCCGCACAGACACCTAACAGTTTTACATCACCTGCTCCAAGTACGCCAATTCTGAACAGTGGATACAATAGAAACAAAACAATCCCCATGCGCAGAAGAAAAAAACCTCCGCCCCACATCCCCTGTTCATGAATTGTACTTCCCATTCCCGTCAGCCAGGTAGCCGCCACCAGACCATTGGGAATCCGTCGCTTGCGATAATCATATAGGCAGGCAAGCAATAAAAATAGACACAATATTACCAATAAACCATCTCCTTTGTATTTTCCTTTTATCATTTTGAAATTCTGGGACGATGGTGTCCCGTCGAAAAAAGATAAAAATGAATTCGTCGTATTTTGTATATTGAATTATACGCATTGTTTTCCCACAATGCAAGTATTAATTTTTACCAAATGAGAAATTTGGCATATTTCACAACATCTTGTAAAAGCCCATCCCATAAAGTGCCAGAAGCCCCGGAAATCCAAGGATTCCTGTTGTCAAAACTGTAACTGGGTTAATACCCACGCAACTGGCAATGCCAAGTGCCGCAAGCCCCAGATTAATAAAATAAATCGCAATCGCTCCCAAGATACCCCGCATCACTACATTCAATAGCCATTCCATTTCATTCACGTCCCAAAACTGTACTTGTTATACACTATTCAGTGGCTGCTTGCATTATACCAACATGTCTTTCCATTCTTTTTCTGAATTGGTATATTTTTCATTTTTAATGTCTATACTTTAACAAAAGAAAGGAGAATGCCCATGCGAATAAGCTTTCATCAAACATATACCAGTAAAAATCCCATAGAGGAAGACTTTACCCCTCTGAATCTGAGAGACTCCATAGAAAAAACCCGCATAGCGTTGGAAATTGCTTATGCGGGCTTTGACAATGCTTTAGAAACTGACTTGATAGACAGTTACATTTATGAAATTAATTCTCTACAAAAAAGATACGAGCATCTCACCGAACTGGCTGCATCGGAATCCAATCAGGAATCAGACTATCTAAATCAGCATTCCCCGATTCGCGCCCTGGTCAGCCATGTTTTCAGTTAATTGGTTGCGGTCGTAAGTCAGACCTGCATAGAGTGTCTGTGAATTATTCATCACCGGCCCCTTGTCGTTCTGATCCTCGATCTGCTGATAGGCATCATGCAGCGGCTGTATCACACGTTTCACCTCCAAAAGAGGTGCATCCACCATCTTGCGCTCTGCATTGGCAAGTCTCCGGATGCAAAACAGATAAAGCTGCTGCAGTTGCGGTGCCGGCTCGTATTCCAGATGCAGGGACATCAGAAGCTCATTCAGACACCCCCTGCATTTGCGCGCACCCTCATGAAAAGCAGTGCTGTCCTGTTGCTTCACCGCCTCCTCCATCTCTTCCAGATAGCAGAGTAACATTTCATATATGATCACCACCAGTTGGGTGGGATTCGCCTGCGTGATTCGCAGCGTGAATTGCTGTTTACGTTCCCTCGTCATAGCTTACCCCCTGCTACACTACTGCAACAACTGTAATACCTGGGACGGTCTCTCATTTGCCTGGGCAAGCATAGAAGTTCCCGCCTGTGTCAGCACCTGATATGTGGTATAGCTCGTCATCTCCTCCGCCATATCCACATCCATAATTCTGGAATATGCAGCGGTCATATTCTCACTGGTAATATTCAAACTGTTGACCGTAGATTCCAGACGATTCTGGTAAGCGCCCATCTTACCTCTGGCAGCCGATGTAAATTGAATCGCTTCGTCGATGCGGGCAATCGCATCATCCGCGCCCGCCTTGGTACTCACGTCAATATTTTCAATACTCATATTGCGGAGCGTCATGGCAGGAATATCCACCGCCAAAATCTGCCCCTCATTCGCTCCAATCTGCAAGCGCATAGCACCAATACCGGTGGCATCTATCTCCAAACCGTCCAATGTCATCGTTCCATTTCTTGCAAAATCAGAATTGGTCAGATCTAATGTCATTTCAAATCCATCCGGTCCGCTAAAGGTAAGCAGATTGTCCTTGATATTTGCTCTGGTGCCTTCCGGGAAATCCTCTCCCAGCTCGTAGCCGTCGGTTACCCTGGATACTTCTCTTCCGTCTACCTCTTCTTTGTAAATTGAAAGGTTGGAAATTGTGTAATTCTTAATAGGAACATCGGTAGAGTAACCGCTGACCTTTACACCTTCCACATTGGTGTATCCCTTTAATTCAAACTGCCCGTTCAACAAGGGCTGTCCATTAAACTCTGTAGTGTCCGAGATACGCGTAATCTCATCCTTCAACTGCGCAATCTCTGCCTGAATGGTAGCACGGTCATCATCTGTCATCGTGCCGTTAGCTGCTTTCACTGCAAGCTCGTTCATGCGCTGCAGCATATCACTGACTTCCGACAGTGCACCGTCAGCCGTTTCAATGATGGAAACACCGTCACTTGCGTTCTGGCTTGCCACAGAAAGACTTTCAATCTGGGCATTCATGCGCTTTGCCATAGCCAGTCCCGCAGGACCATCCTTTGCATGATTAATCTTCAATCCGGAAGAAAGTCTCTCCAACGATTTTGCCAGGAGATTATCATTGTTGGACAGTGCGTTGTTAGATAACATCGCGGATACATTGTAATTAATTCTCATATTTACCTCTTTTCCTGCTGCTTGACAGCCTGTAAAAATACTTTAGCAATTCGGTAAAGCTCCCTGTTGGAAGCAGCTTCCTCAGAAGCTGAAGTTCCCGCACCATCCGTGGTTTGTTCAAGGGACACATCCCTGTATATATCCCGAACGTTTTCTCTGGTTCCTATATTACTAACCGTTCTTGCTTTCGTTCCTATGTTTACGACCGGCAGTCTGTCCGGCTCCCATTGACTTCCCTGTTCTTTCAGGGAATCATAAAATATATCGGCAATCTGCGTCAGTTTCGTAACAGCATTTTCCGTGTTTCCGATTAACAGACCACCAACTCTGTCACCTTCCAGTTTTAGCTGCGCCTGAATGGGTTCTTCTCCCAGAGATGTAGTAATATCAATCTCACCTTTATGTTCCCCGCCCTGTGCAAATGTCAGATGCACTTGCGTGAGCTCACCCTCCAGGTACAGGGGGATTATATATTCCTCGGCAGGTGCCAGACTCCTCAGCACACCCAACTGCTTGTGCATCATCTGAAGTGCTGTCACATCCATACTGGTATCTGCCTGCCGGAGGCTCAACTCCTCTGTCTCCTCCTGAAGCGCTTTTGTCACTTCTTCATATCGGGTCTGAAAATCCTCTTTTTCATCCATGCTCTCCAGAAGACCATCCCATGTTTCTTCCGTCTCCTCCAGAGAAGCTTCCGCTGTGAGACGCTGCTTCTTCTCTCTAAAGTCCTTATAGAGATTACCGGGCATATGGGTCAGACTCTCTGCTGCAAGCAGATTATCTACATTGGCAGGAATCCGGGCGCGCTCCAACATGGCTACGGTCTCCTGCTCAACCCTTGCCGCCTCTCTCATGCTTTCAAGCTGCTCTTGACGAAATGCTGCCTCTGTCCTGTCGGTGACAAATGTAGATTCCATCATTTGATTGGTTGTCTCCACAAAGCCCTTGGCAATCTGGTCCGATATGCTCTCGCCCTTGCGAATGACATCCATAGTTGCACCGAAGCTGTCAGATATCCGGGCATCTAACGATTTGAATTTACCGCTTCGCACTGCCGATAAAAGATTGTCAAAATGCAGCTCTGCCTGACTGTTCACCAGCGCACCGATTGCCGCACCATCTGACGCTTCCACCTGATGTAGCAAGCGATAAATACCGATAAAGCTATCTCTCTCCTGCTGTGTAATATCGTGATTGCATTCTAACCCATATAGGAAACGGCTGTAGCTTTCTGCCTGCTGTTGATACTCCTGCGGCAGGCTGTCAAAATATTCCTCCAACTCGGTGAAGCTGCTGGCGAGGGGATTTTGTCCGTCCCGTATCATCTTGAGCACCGCAGCCGGTGTCATTTTTTCCACCACTCGTTCTACCAGCTTCTGCGCCTCTGTCACGCGGGCAATGTTTTCATGACTAATCTCCATACGGTTGTAGCCAAGCGCCCGCACAGCCTTTCGATTCTCATCTGTGGACTCCAGGTTCATGTCATCCAAAATATCATCTACATTGGCAAATGCCTTTCGGATGCTGTCACCCAAATCTCTTCTGGGTGCTGTCATCAAGGTCTCATAGCTCTCATTTGCCCTGCGGAATTCCTCGCGTAACGCAACACCTTCCGCATGAAAATCCTCCATTGTACCAGTTTCTATCAAAGAAGGTCTGCCCAATATCTGCGCCGGCAAAGCGGGAATGTCCTCCACGATGCGATTGGTCTCGTGGAACATCCGGTATTTCTCCACCGCCTGTGTATCCTCCGGGAAATACTGCGCCGCCACCTCTTCTTCCGCCTGCTTAAGTGCCTCAATTAATTGCTCCATAGGTGCTGTGTCAATGGAGAATCCGCTCTTTAACAGCTTCACATTGACCTCTGCCGTCATGCGGAGACGAATCTCCTCCAACTGCTTCCTTGCGCCTACATCGATTCCTTCTTCCAGCCAGTCTCCCTTTGCCAGTTCAAGGGCACGGTCATAAATGGACTCTGTTTGGGTCAAATCTGCATGAATTGCTTCTCTTCCCTCCGTCAAAGCCACCGCCACCGACCGGGCAAAGACCTCCTCTGTCACAGGGAAATTCACCTCCTGCAGAGTACTCAGCCGCTCCATGCTCTCGCTCTCCAACGGAATTCCACCCTCCAATAGCTGTCTCGCCAGCTTGCGGTGCTCCTCGTCCACTGCTATTCCTTCTTTTTCCAATGTTTTATCTATTTCTGCCTGCATGTTTTCCATCGGTTGGGCGGAAGCGCTCTCCGCATAGTATCCTCCGATATCTTCCGCATAGTATCTGGGCTGTCCTAAGGCTTCTGCTGCTCCACTGTTCTGCGCAAGATAAAAATTCCAGATCTCCGGCGCCATGCTGTTATCCACCATGTATAGCAAGCCTGCTTCCCCAGGCTCCTGCAGGGAAGATGCCATTTCCCACGCCTGCTTCACCTGTCCGATATTATCATCTGTCAGCGGTATATTCTCCTGTGCAAAGCTGTCGCTGATTGCCTGTGCCAGAGCGGCACTGCCCACAGCAGCCGTCAGTGTATCCAGATCCAAATCGTCCGTGTAACCCACAATCTGCTTGCCGGAACGCGCAAGCTCTGCCTTAATCTTATCTACGATGGTAACAGCTTCCTCCGGCTCCATGCTGCTGAAATCAAAGCCCTCTTCCTCCATTTTTGCATAATCCTCACTAGACATGGTGTTGGAGAGCACGGTCTTGTAATCCTGCATAATTCCCACATCAATATTGCCTGCCTCCTGCTGCAACTCGGTAAGCGTCTTTCCTTTTTCCTTAACTCCAGAACCTATCAACAATCCGCCCTGATCTGCTCCCGGCTGAAAATAGGCATTATAAGCGGCAGGCGCTGCCGCTGATTTAGGGGCAAGGTCTGCTTTATCTATCTTAGGTCTGTTAATCTCCGGCATCTCCGGTGTCTGAAAAGATATTTTCACAGTTATATCCTCACTAGAATTAGATTTTATCCAAAAAGGGTAAGTACGATGGAAATCATACTTACCCTTTATTTCGGTAAAAAATATGTAATTCTTAACCTTATGGCAGCTTGTGGTCTTTTTGTTTAGAACTGGAAAACTGCAGCCGTGTAAGGAGGCAGATCAAAGGAAATAGAATATTCCTTGTAGTGGCAGGGCTCTTCCTTTGCTTCCACTTCCGCAGGAATCTGATTGCCCCAACCGCCAAACCGCTCCTCGTCACTGTTCAGGATTAGCTTATACTTCTTCAGCTTGGGCACCGGAACCTGATAATTCTCCCACTTCATGGGTGTCAGGTTGATGACAAAGAGGAGATTGTTGCGTCCTGTTGAGCTCTTGCGAATAAAGGAATAGGTACTTCTGTCCGTATCATCCGCATTCATCCACTCAAATCCGTCCCAGTTATTGTCATTTTCATACATTGCAGGATACTTGCGGTAAACGCCTAAAAGCTCTTTCATCCATTCATGTACACCATGGTTGAACTCTTCTCCCAAAAGATACCAGTCAAGCTCTCTCGCCTCGCTCCACTCACGCTCCTGTCCGAAGTCTTGTCCCATGAACAAAAGCTTTTTACCTGCGTGACCAAACATGAAAGCATATCCCGCACGGAGATTTGCATATTTATCCTTCTGATAGCCCGGCATTTTATTGACCATGGAGCATTTCAGATGAACCACCTCGTCATGTGACAGAGGCAGAATATAGTTCTCGCTCTCATTGTAGCTCATGGCAAAGGTCATGGCATAGTGATCACCTTTACGCATAACTGGATCTAACTTCATGTATTCACAGAAGTCATGCATCCATCCCATATTCCACTTGAAAGAGAAGCCCAAGCCCTCTGTTCCGATATCGCTTGTGACATTCGGCCATGCCGTGGATTCCTCGGCTACCGTGATAAAGCCCGGATAAGTGCCGCGGATAACGGAATTCAAATGGCGGAAGAACTCAATTGCCTCCAGATTTTTGTTCCCACCGTATTTATTGGGCAGCCACTGTCCATCCTTTTTACCATAGTCAAGATAAAGCATGGAAGCAACCGCATCCACACGAATACCGTCCACATGGAACTCTTTCAGCCAGAACAAGGCATTGGCAATCAGGAAATTCTTGACCTCTGTTTTGCCATAGTTAAAAATCTTGGTGCCCCACTCAGGATGCTCGCCCAGTCTGGGATCGGGATGTTCAAAGATGCACTGACCATCAAACTCACCCAAACCATGAGCATCGGTGGCAAAATGTGCGGGAACCCAGTCCAGAATCACCCCAACGCCCGCTTTGTGCAATTCATTCACCAGATACATGAAATCCTTGGGCGTTCCATATCGGGAGGTCGGTGCATAATATCCGGTAACCTGATAGCCCCAGGAGCCGTCAAAGGGATACTCTGCAATACCCATCAACTCAATATGGGTGTACTTCATCTCCTTCAGATATTCCACTATTCTGTCAGCAAACTCACGATAATTGTAGAAGCCCTCCTCTGTACCATCGGGGTGCTTCATAAAAGAACCTATATGGCACTCATAAATGGCAATGGGCTCCTTGTTCATATCTTTCTTTGCGCGAGCCTCCAGCCACTTTTCGTCCTTCCAGTCAAAGCCGCTTAAGTCCGTGATAATAGATGCTGTACCCGGTCTGAACTCCGCATAATTCGCAAAAGGATCCGCTTTGTAAAGCTTCCTTCCATCACTGGTGGTGATAAGAAATTTGTACATTTCTCCCTCACCCACGCCCGGAATGAACAAACTCCAAATACCACCCGACCCCAACTTATTCATAGGGTGCTCTGTCTCGCTCCAACCGTTAAAGGAGCCTGTCACATGAACTTCCAGTGCATTCGGAGCCCAAACACCGAAAAAGACTCCCTTTACACCATCCTCTTCGGACAAATGCGCACCCAATTTCTTGTAGATATCATAATGTGTTCCCTCTGCAAACAGGAATTGATCTGTCTCTGAGATAAACACCTGTGGATATGCCTTTGCTTTTGCTTTTCTTTTTGCCATAAGCAGTGCCTCCTATATTTATATTATAATTTAATATCTTGCGAAATCCTTTTCCCCGAGAACGATCATGTCGTCTGCATCAAATCGTCTCTTCAAAAGCACATCCATAAAGTGTCCCAAGGTCTTCTTGCTGGCTTTGGCAATCGCCTCATCAACAATGTCCTTCACCTCTACGACTGTCACATTATGATCGCTTGTCTGTAATTCCTCAATTCTGGTGTGAAGCGCCAGAACACCGAACTCATCAATAGAATACTCTCTTTCCTTGGCATACTGACGTCCGAATGCCACCAACGTATCATTGCTCAAGGGCTCTACATCCACCCTTGCCGTAAAGCATTCATCCAGCTTCTCATACTGTGAAAGGAAGCGATTCATGGCGCGCTTGCTGCCCTCCAACACTACAATCATACCACTGGTCTCCTGTTGGAGCGATTTGTAGAGCGCATTCACCGTATCGCTGTTCATATTCGATGCCTTTTCCACGATCAAAGCACCGTTTTTCAGACTCCGAATCACTTGCTCCACGTCTTTTTTGTTCAAGGCCTCTCCGGAAATCTTGGCAACCTTGCCCGCAAAATTGCGATCAGACAACTGCACTTCGCGAATCATACTCTTCGCAAGTCCCAATGTGTCCACACCGCTTTCTCCGGTGACAATAATGTTACCGGTAAATGCCGCCATACTTACATTATCTAAAGCTCTGATGAGCTGTTCCTTACCTGCTCTGCTCTGAATGAAGGGTGCATACAATTCCTTCTCTTCCTTTGTCAGATCGCGCAGCTTAGGCTGCTCACGTTCTACCTCCAAAGTCTCCTGCACCTTAGAAACCTCTGCCTCATTAGATGTACTCTCCTGTGCAACAGGCGCTTCCTGCACTTCATTGGGCTCTACATCCTCTGTGTCAGCACCAATATAGGCGAACTCTTCCTTTATGGTATCCTCCAAAGTCTCCTGAGCCTGTTTAGAAAACTCTTCGGGAGCTTCTTCCCGTATAACATTTGGAACAGTTTCCTCGAACTCCTGCTCTCCGAATTCGTAGGATTCCAGCACTTCCTCTACCGGGGCTTCGTAAGATTCCTCATTAGATTCCTCATCGGATTCCTCGTAGAACGCTTCAGCAGCTTCTTCATATATCTCTTCGGGCTCCTGCTCTCCGAATTCATAGGATTCCAACACTTCCTCTACCGGAGCTTCGTAAAATTCCTCATTAAATTCCGCCTCAGCCACTGCAAACTCAACTGCTTCCGTGTCGATTTCACCGGTTACACGGTCAATGATATCAACAATCTCTTCCAGCTCTTCTACTTCGCTATACTCATCCGATTCCAGATTGTCCAAAATCTCCAAGTCTTCTTCTGCGTCGGACGCTGCTGTTTCCTCATCAACCGTTTTCTCCAAAGCCTCATCCACTGAGAACTCCTCTTCGTCGGAAGAATCGGCGCCATCGGTGGCAGCTACAGCCTCATCTACACTGATTTTACCACTTTCAATCTGCTCTAGCAAACCGTCACGCACCGAAGCCTCAAACTCCGTAAACATATCACCTGTCTGCTGCAATACATGCTGACGCACTTCTTCTTTGCGCTTCTCTTCATTCTCCTTCTTCATGCGTTCCCACTCAGCAAGTATCTCCTCAATACTCATCTGACCGGTAATCTGCTTTTCAACAAATTCGCTGTCCGGCATGACAAGGCTCAGTTGTCCATCCGAATCCTGTTGCAAAACGGACGCTAATTCCTTCGGCGGCTCTGCCAACATCACACTTTCCAGTGTCTCTCCACTGTTCTCACGGCGCATCTGCTCCATTACAATCTCTGCGGTGATGTCCTCCTCAGCTATAGGTTCCTCCCTTAGTTCCCCGGTGGCATCATCCGCCAAGAACTCCTCTGAGCCAAACGCTTCAGCACTGATCTCCTCGGAAGTCGGCTCCTCGGAAGCCGGCTCTTCTGACAAGAACTCTTCTACTCCGACCTCATCGTAGGTCTCCTGAGAAATCAGCTCAGCAGCAGAATCATCTGCCAAAAAAGCCTCAGGCTGTTGTATCTCTCCGGTATCTCCGAAAAATACCTCTGTCTCCTCGATGATTTCTTCCGCTTCCTCTACAGTTTCATCTCCAGGCTCGATATCCTCTTCCACATCGGACTCTGTAAAATCAGCTTCTTCAAGACCGGGATTCTCAGTATCATAAACTTCTTGTACATCGGACTCTTCTATATAGGATTCTTCCGTGAAAAATTCTTCCGCATCGGTCGCTTCGTAATCGGTCGCTTCATAATCCGCGCCTACAGGATCGTACACATCGCTATATGAATCCGCAACAGCATCCTCTGCCGGTTCCTGATTTTCCGGCTCCGTGTCCTCTTCCAACATGGGAGCTATGATTGTGCGGGTAATGGCATCCTGCGGTCTTTCACCTGCTTCATTCCCATACTCTTCTCCCAGAACCTCTTTCAAGCCTTCTGCCAACTGTGCCTGCAAATTGATTGTATTGTATTCGCCCACGTCCATGGTCTTCACATGGTACTCAAACTCTTCCTCGGACTGCTCCTCCTGCGGCTGTTCCTCTACCTGCCAGTTAGCGTCTTCCTCAGGTATACTTTCTTCCGGCTGTTCCTCTGCCTGCCAGTTCGCTTCTTCCTCATTATTCCAGTATGCGTCTGAAGCGCCCTCTTCTTCCTCCGCCTCCCGGCGCAGTTCACCGGACATCACATAAACCTGTGTATCCCCCAACATCGGATCCGGAATCACCTTCGTATCTCCCGCCGCATCCTCTGTGCTCTCATAGGATGTATGGTTCTCTGCGTTGTTCTCTGCGTTGTTCTCTACATTGTCCTCTGAAGTATATTCTGTATTTTCTGCATATGTATCAGCCTCTTCAAAGCGTCTGTCATACAATTCCTGCTGCTTCGCCGTCAACGGCTGATGTAGCATTTTCAATTCCATTGCCTTGATCACATACTTACCGTCACCAAACCAAAGAATCAATTCATCGCATTCTTCCACACAGCGGGTGGCAAGCCCGATTCTATGATACAGGTATGCCAGTTCATAAGCCCATTTTTCCCGATAATCTCGCTTCTTTAATTCTTCCAGAACCTCAATACGCTCTTCCAGACTTACTTCCTGTGCTTCATACAGCTTATATTGCAGAATATAACGCCCCGGATCTCTGGGCGCCACCTGTACAAACTCTTTATAATATTCTATCGCCTGAACAACTTCCTCCATCTTGATGGACAGTTCACACAACGAATAACAAATAGTCCTTCCGCCGGGACGTCGCTCATAAGCCAACAGCAACATATCGCGGGCATCCTCATATCTGCGGTTAATCTTATACAAATCACTGATGGTACAAAGCATCATTACACTCTTTACTCTACGCCAATCAATGGTATCCGCAATCTCCGCTGCCTGCGCATATTCCCCCTGTGCTATTAATTGTTTGATTTCATCCGCTCTTACTTTGTATTCGTACTTATCCAAGGTATTTCGCTCCCTTATGTTGGTCTTTTTTCACCTAGTATATCAATACTATCCCACTATCATGATAAGTTTATCACAGTATACCTACATATGTCAAAAATAAATCACTAAAAATTACAGAAAAAATACAAGATATAGTGGATGACCCCCTTTGAGCGAAACTAAATAATGGAAATGGAGGAACTTTCCGACAATTACAACAGTTTGCTCAATTCTGCAAACTGCTCCAGTGTAAAGGTCTCTCCACGGACAGTGGCAGGCAGTCCCATCTGCTCCAAGGCCGCTGCAACCTGCTCTTTGGTAACATGCAGCTCTGCCGCATTTGCCAGTCCGTTTACCAAGGTCTTCCGTCTTTGATTAAAGGATGCCCGGATGAGTGCAAACAGCTTCCTCTCATCTGCTACTTCTACCGGAGGCTTGTCATATCTGGTCAATCGAATCACCGCACTTCCCACGTTGGGTCGTGGAATAAAGCAGTTGGGTGGTACGTTTGCTACAATCTCCGGCTTCGCATAATACTGCACTGCCAGAGAAAGCGCCCCATAATCCTTTGTGCCCGGCCCTACCTGCATACGATCCGCCACCTCCTTCTGCACCATGATCGTGATGCTTTTTAAAGGAACATGGCTTTCAAACAGCCCCATAATAATCGGTGTCGTTATATAATATGGTAGATTTGCCACCACTTTGATGGGCTTTCCGGCATTTTTTTCTTCTACTATCTGATGGATATCCACCTTTAAAATGTCATCGTTGATAATTGTGACATTATGATATTCGGAAAGTGTATGCTCCAAAATCGGAATCAGCGCCTTGTCAATCTCCACTGCCACAACCTCCCCGGCTGCTTCCGCCAGATATTGGGTCATGGTACCGATGCCCGGTCCGATCTCCAACACGCAATCCTCCTCTGTAATCTCCGCCGCCGAAATGATACGCTCCAACACCGAAGTATCTATCAGGAAATTCTGTCCATATTTTTTCTGAAAATGAAAATTATGTTTTTGCAGTACATCTATTGTATTCTGCGGAATGCCTAAATTTGCCATACCTATTCTCCTGTTTCTTCATAAACTTATTATGCCTGCTCACCCAGATATTTTATAAATTCCGGCAGATTCTTGCAAATCATAAAGCTTAATTTCTCCATTTCTGCATCCGGTCTAATCATATCCGGCACCATGACCGGCTTCATCCCCGCCGCATAAGCAGAGCGGATACCATTGGGGGAATCCTCGATCGCATATGCCTCATAGGGCTCCACCTCCAGTTTCCGGCAAGCCAACAGATAAATATCCGGCTGTGGCTTAGAGTGTTCAATCATGTCTCCCGTGACAATAACGGAAAAATAGTCCAAAATATCGGCTCTTTTCAGACATTCCAACACGGACTCATACTTTGTAGAAGAAGCCAGACCAATCCGAAAACCTCTCTGCTGCAAAAAAGGCAAGATCCGCGTCACACCTTCTTTCAAGGGCATACCGTATTTTTCAATCTCCTGCCAGAACCAGGCAGACACCTCCGCCCGAAAATCATCATAAGGGAAATCCGCTCCCAAGCGCGAGAGCACCAATGCCTTGGTATCAGCGGCATTGCGCCCGATGCACTCAAGGGATATCTGTTCCATTCCCTCTATGCCACGCTCCTCAGCTACCTTCAGCCATCCATCGTTACACAAGCGCTCTGTATCAAATAATACGCCGTCCATATCGAAAACAACCGCTTTCATATAGTTTGCCTTTCTAATAATCTAATGTAATCTAGTGAGATTTTCTGTAATGATAACACATTCTCATACTCCATTCAATAATTTATAAACTGCAATTCATTTGGGGCTATAGCGGCAAAACACCCTGTTTTTTAGTGAATTGCTTTTTAATATTTACAAATATTATCCTGATGCGGTATACTCGCAAAGGAAGAAGCATCACATACCATGAATCAGCAATCAAGTATATCATAGGGAGAACAATATGAGCATCTTAAACGTAGAACATTTAACCCACGGCTTTGGCGACCGCGCCATCTTCAATGACGTATCCTTTCGTCTGTTAAAGGGTGAGCACATCGGTCTGGTCGGCGCCAACGGCGAGGGCAAATCTACTTTCATGAATATTATCACCGGTAAACTGATGCCCGACGAAGGCAAGGTAGAATGGGCGAAAAATGTCCGGGTTGGATATCTGGATCAGCACACTGTGCTGGAGGCAGGAATGACCATCCGGCAGGTACTGGCTTCCGCCTTTGACTTTCTGTACGAGCTGGAAGCACAGATGAACGAGATCTGCGACAAGATGGGAGAAGCCACACCTGAGGAATTGGAGGTGTACATGGAAGACCTGGGCACCATTCAAGACCTGCTTACCATGCACGACTTCTATATGATCGATACCAAGGTGGAGGAAGTGGGACGTGCTTTAGGTCTTGTGGATATTGGTCTGGACAGAGATGTGACTGAGCTGTCAGGCGGTCAGAGAACCAAGGTACTCTTGGGCAAGCTACTATTAGAGAAGCCGGATATCCTGCTGTTGGACGAGCCTACCAACTATTTGGACGCAGAACATATCGAGTGGCTGAAACGCTACCTGAACGACTACGAGAACGCTTTTATCCTCATCAGCCACGACATTCCCTTCCTGAACAGCGTGATTAATCTGATTTATCACATGGATAACCAGGAGCTGAACCGCTATGTGGGAGATTACGATAAATTTCAGGAAGTCTATGCCATGAAAAAGGCACAACTGGAGGCTGCCTACAACCGTCAGCAAAAGGAAATTGCAGATTTAAAAGACTTTGTAGCACGCAACAAGGCGCGGGTCTCCACTAGAAATATGGCTATGTCCCGCCAGAAAAAACTGGATAAGATGGATGTGATTGAGCTTGCCGGTGAGAAACCCAAGCCGGAATTTCATTTCAGAGAAGCACGCACTCCGGGACGCATTTTATTTGAAACCTCAGCTCTGGTCATCGGCTACGACGAGCCCTTGTCTGTGCCTTTAAACCTTTCCATGGAGCGTGGACAAAAGATTGTGCTGGTGGGAGCCAATGGTATCGGCAAAACCACCCTGTTAAAAAGCATTCTGGGACTGATCCCTCCTGTCTCCGGCAAGGTAGAACAGGGCGATTATCTGGAAATCGGATATTTCGAGCAGGAGATGAGCGGTTCCGGAGACAATAGCTGCATAGAAGAGCTCTGGCAGGAATTCCCCGGATTTACCCAGTACGAGGTTCGCTCCGCTCTCGCCAAATGCGGTCTCACCACCAAGCATATTGAGAGCAAGGTCAAGGTATTAAGCGGTGGCGAGCAAGCAAAGGTGCGCCTCTGCAAGCTCATCAACCGGGATACCAATGTGCTGCTTTTAGACGAGCCCACCAACCACTTGGACGTGGATGCCAAGGCGGAATTAAAGAGAGCTCTTAGGGACTACAGGGGAAGCATCCTCATGGTCTGCCACGAACCCGAATTCTACGAGGGACTCGCCACGGATGTGTGGGATTGCGCCAAATGGACTACCCGCGTGATCTGATTGTCACCGCATATGTTTCCGGATAACAGGAAAGTCGCCGGGTTGCTTCACCCGGCAGCTCTCCTTTATCTGGCGCAGAGTCTCTCCATCTGCTTTTTCGCCATATATCGGGACACATTGAATGTTCTTATATTCAGATGCTCCGTCACTTCCCGAAGGTGTTCCATGTAATGATATCCAAAGCCCATTCTGTCATGGTACGCCTCCCAGGTATCCTCCGTGTAGAGAGACTCCAAATCGTAACCCAGCTCTGCCATATAAGGCAACAGCACCGGAGCAGCATCCGCACTCAGCTCACTGAGATAACGATAATCCCGATACGGCTGACTGTTCTGGAAGAAATCACCCTCCGACACCTCCCACTTGGTTGTGTCATCATATGCCGCATTCGCCACATTGATGCTTGCGATGATATAATCCGGATGAGAAAAGGATAATGCCAAATACAGCACTGTTACCACTACCACGCCATATCGGAATAGCGGGAAGCTTTCCTTCACGATATTTATAATGATTCCTACGAAAAGCAAAAACAAAACTACCAGTGCCCACAGCACAAACAATCTTAGGAATGTCATATAATAGTAACGGATATAAATAATCATACGCAGCGCACTGGATGCAATCATGATAAAAGTGCAAAGCGACATAAGTGTCAATACTACCTTTAACACTTTACTTTCCTTGAATAGACTCATACACATCAACACGATGACCAGATTCAAAATACTCACAGCAAGTAGCTGGAAAAATCCCTCTCTTGCATACATCGCATAAGTATAACCCTCCGGCAACTGCATCTGTCCCAAAAACAAATAAATAATCTGAATTCCACTAAACAGAAGATATATAGCTGACAGTAGTGTCGTAACTGTGATTGCTATAATCGGTTCTCCCGTTCTCCTATCCTTTACCTGCTCTGAAATATGCTTTTCACACAAATATGCCAACAGCATATAGCTAGCCATAAATAGAAACGCCACGCGGAATACAATGTTAAAGATATTTTCGATACTGATACTATCCAACAGACGTCCTGTCACATCTCTGAATACCGCATCCGCACTGGACAACAGCAGCAGCACGACCACCAGCAGCGGCACCGCAATGATCAGCCCCAATACCGCATACCAGACCTTGCCATTCTTCTGTTTCCCCTTATAGTAATTCATACCGTCCGAAAAAGGTCTGGGCAAGCATCCAAGGCAGGCAAAGGTCATTACAAAAATACTGTCGAAGTATTTGCCTAGCTTCCATTTGGAAGTATCATAAAACTGCTTCAAAAGAAGACTCATCATCAGCAGGAAAATGCCTGTCTTGTTCAGGGCGATGATTCGCCCGTCATCTGTGCAAAATGTGGAAACCGCCAGCAGCACCATACTTACCATGTAAAAGCTGCTTCCTTTTTGCAAGGTAATCTCTAGTTTTGAGAGCGAAAAGCACAAGTACAAGAGGCTGGCGGCGATAAAAAAAGGGAACGCCACCCCTGCGTCATTACGAAACATACACAGTGCATAGACGCAAGCATACAAAAATGTGATGGGACCAAAAAAGTGAAAATGTTCCTTCATCCGCTTTGTATATTCCGTCTCCTGCGCCATGGGAGGCGGTGTCACTACCTGTAGATTAGGGGGCTGAGCCGGTTGCTGTGCCCCTGATGCCATTGATGTGTTGTTTTCATTCATTTTTCATCACTCCTGTTTCAAATTACTTTTTTACTTATAAGCCTGGCATGATTATCTATACCAAATAAATTGACAATCAGCCGTCCTCGTCCGGAACATATTCCAGAATATCTCCCGGTTGACAATCCAACGCCTTACAAATCGCCTCCAACGTAGAGAAACGTACTGCCTTTGCCTTGTTATTTTTCAAGATGGACAGATTGGCAAGAGTAATGTCTACCTTTCCCGCAAGCTCTGTCAGCCCGATTTTGCGCTTTGCCATCATCACATCCAGATTCACTATGATTCCCATGTGTTCAACCTCTTTTTCTGTTAGATAGTCAAATCATTTTCTTCCTTGTACTGCACCGCCTCCTCAAAAACCAGAGCCAATACCTTGCTAAACAATCCGGCAATAACAAATACAAGCACCACCACTGCCATGGCAACCGTCGCATAGACGATACTGCGCACCACAGACATACCTGCTATAAAAAAGCTCCAATTTCCCATTTTCTGCAGGCTCCTCACATTCTCCATGACAAAACAATCATGCCGAAGCACCGTCCGGAACATCTTACGCAGCTCCTGTATCAGCACCACCGCCGACACACCCAACACAAAATAAATGATGACGATCTCCTGATAATTGTCCAACAGTCTTGGTATGTACTTCCCAATAAACTTTATACTGAAGGGCAATGTCAACGTCACCACAATACCTGCATAGAACATCACATCCAGCAGATACTTGGTCCACCGTGTCAAAGTCTCTTTCCTTGCTCCAATATCTTCTCGCTCCACCGCTCTTCCTCCCTGATATTTTTTTGAACTGATACCACTAAATAGTAAAAGCCCTTGATGCGATCGTTAGCGATACTATATCATCAAGGGCTTACGAATGTCAATATATTTTTATTGTTTTTCAATAAATATTTATTAAATCTTAATATTCTTTCAAAAATCATAATTTTCCCAGAATGTCCATTCTGTTCAAAATACCATCCACATCAATTCCGGGATGTGTGGTGTAAATCTGTAGAATCTGACTCACCAATGTCTCCTCTACGCGGTTTCGTCTGGCGATAACCTCCAGTGTTTTTCCGGCGTTCATATCTTTAAGGATGCTTCGGATCAGACGAGCCATATCCTTCGTGGGAAGGGGTGACATCTCCCTACCCAATACCGGCGAGCAATCTACGCACTCCACTGTGTAGGTGTGCGCTTCCTCGTCTATGGTCATCACCGCCATAGTCACCGGCTGATGGAAACGCCTGGGTCCACAGCTACCGGGATTCAGGTAAAGCACTTCTGTCTTGTGCAACTCCTCGTATTTGTGAGAATGACCGTAGATTGCCACATCCACACCACTCATATCCTCCCGCATATGCTTTTTATTGTGTACCATATAGAAATGAAATCCATACAGCGTCACATCCAACTCCTCCGGCAGATACTCCGCCCACTCTTTATCTGCATTACCCCTGACAAAGTACGCAGGCGCAATCTGCTGCAATTCCTCCACCAACGTCCCTTCCGCGATGTCTCCCCCGTGGAGAATCACCTCGCAGGTGGCAAGAACCTCTCGTATCTCGGGACGCAGGAGAGAATGTGTATCCGATATAACCGCAATTCTATGTCGTGCCATCCTCTTCTCCCCTCCTATCGCTTAATCAATATTCCTTGATAATCTCCGACTCCTCCAACTGATATAACCGCACAAACTTCGCCAATTCTGCATCCGACCGAATCAGCATGACCTCCGTAAAGTGTCCCGTCTCCTTATCCTTAAAGCCTGCCACCTTCTCGCCGGTACAAATACTGCATCTAAGAACTGCTCTCTGCCTATCCCTGTCAAATACCACAGAAGTCATTTGCTTTTTTCCTCTTCCAAACATGACTGCCTCCTCTGTAAACGATATATCCCGCCCATTAAACACTCTAAATTGTACACTATGCAGCTTATACGGGTCAACAAATATATCTGCCGCACCCATGCTGTATGAAGACTTAACAAATAAATCCAAATATTCCCAGTAAATGCAGTATTCATAGATTACACGAAAGGTGTATGATGTAAATGGTGTATTATTTTTTGCCATTCATATGCTCCGGGACGAATCCCACTTTGGGCAGGTGTGTACACCAAAAAGATAACAAAAAAGATAATAACTATGAAGCTAGGGGGACTACACAACATGAGGAATACCAAACTGATGGGACTGGGACTTGCGGTCATGCTGCTCTTTACCGGCTGTGGCGCAACGACTGCCAGCACCCCGGATACTGACACAAATGTGATTACAGAGACCGACGCAACCGAGGATACTGCAACCGAAGATGCCACACCTGAAGATGCCATACCTTCTGGAGAGGAGACATCCGGCGGTGCGGTCATTGTTTACTTCGCCAACTGGAATCTGGACAACAAGCCTGCCGAGCAAGGCGGAGAGGTGGCAGGCATTCCCTGGGATAAGGTATCCTACATCAATCACGCTTTCTGGGCTGTAGCACCGGCTGATGGCTCTACGCGCTCCTCCATTGAGCAACGTAACAGCGGAGAGGGTGCCCGCACCGCATTCAAAATCGTATCTACCGATGCAAAAAGCGATTACGAGGACACCACTCCCAGCGCAGTGAATGCCGATATGCCAAGGAATCACTTTGCAGAGTATGCAGCCTACTCTGAACAATATCCTGATGTAAATGTCATGATTTCCATCGGTGGCTGGTCCCGCTCCGGCTATTTCTCCGAGATGGCTTACACCGAGGAGGGACGACAGTCCTGTATCCAAAGCTGTCTGGATTTGATGGATGAATACCCCTGGATTGATGGAATCGATATCGACTGGGAGTACCCTGCCGGCTCCAAGGACGGCGAGCGCGCTTCCGAGGGTAACGGCGATGAAGGCTGCCCCATCTTTGGCTCTGCCTCCGAGGATAATGCGAATTTTGCTACATTTTTGTCAGAGCTTAGAACCGCTTTGGACGAGCATTTCGGCAAAGGAAGCAAAAAGCTGACCGCCTGTGCTTCCGCTTCCACCGGATGGACTCTGCCTTGTCAGGACTGGGCGGCTTTTGCACCCTACCTTGACATGATCAATATCATGACCTACGACCTTGCAGGTGTCTGGGACGATTCTGCCGGACACGCAGGAAGCTTTATCAGTGCCAAAAGCGCGGCAGTGTACTTCAAGATGTTGGATATTCCCATGAGCAAGCTTTGCATCGGCTCCCCCCTGTACACCACCACCCTTTTGCTGAAAGAGGTTCCATCAACCGGGATTGCCATCGGTGCCCCTATCGAAGGCTACAAACCTGTCAGCGAAGAGATGGAGGAAGCTCAGGTGGAAGCCTTTGAAGCCGAGGCAGTCAGCGGTTATACCGTGGTACGGTCCGGCAGTCAATGGGTTCTGAATGAGACCTTCGATAACGGCGGCGTGGGTTGGCATCAGGTTTACGACGATAAAAAGGGGGGTGCTTATCTCTACAATGACGATGAAGCCTCTCCCTACTACAAATGGTTTATCTCCTATGAGAATCACCTGTCTTTGCAGGAAAAGCTGGATTATATCCGCGATATGGGTCTGGCAGGTATCATCGTCTGGGAAACCAGTCAAGATGATGCCCAACACAGCTTTGTGACACAGATGGGAGACAACCTCATTCCATAGTAGACACCTAATATAAATCATAAAAGGAACAGTAAGCATCATGAAAAAAAGAGAAATTATTGTATATTTTGCCAACTGGAATCTGGAGAAAAAGCCCGCCGCAAGAGGCGGGGAGGTGGGCAGCATCCCCTGGGATAAGGTCACCTATATCAATCATGCTTTCTGGGCTGTGGCGCCGGCTGACGGCTCCACAGAGACATCTTTCGAGAGAAGAGCGAAAGGGCTTCCTCCCCGCAAGGCGTTCCACGTTGTCTCCATGCGACCGGAATACGACTATGAAAATCAGGAGCCCAGTGCTTTGGATGCCACACTACCACGGAATCATTTCGCACAGTATGAAGCATACGCCAAGCGTTATCCCCATGTGACGATTATGCTCTCCATCGGTGGTTGGGCGAGATGCGGCTACTTCTCCGAGATGGCATACACCAAAGAGGGGCGCAATCGTTTTATCCAAAGCTGTATCTTGCTGCTTCAGAAATACCCTTGGCTTGGGGGCATCGACATCGACTGGGAGTATCCCGGCTGTACCACTGCCGGAGAACGAGCCGCAGACCCTGCTGCCGATGACGGTGACGAGGGCTGCCCCATCTGGGGAACACCTGCGGAGGACAATGCCAATTTTGCCAGTCTTCTTCAAGAACTGCGGGAAGCACTGAACAGGCACTTTGGACAAGGTCAAAAGAAGCTCACCGCCTGTGCCGGTGCCTCTACCACTACAACGCTACCTTGTCAGGATTGGGCAAGCGCCGCGCCTTATCTTGACATGATCAATTTGATGACCTATGATCTGGCAGGTGTATGGGATGGGTACACCGGGCATGCAAGCTCTCTGATTGGCGCCAGAAAAGCTGTAGATTACCTGAAAGCCCAGGGAATTGCAGAAGAAAAATTGTGCATTGGCTCACCCTTTTACGGAATTGCTTTCCTTATGAAGGAGACAGACCCTCGCCAGGTTGTCAAAGCGCCCGCTTTTACATATCGCGCCACCGATCAGGAAATTGCAATTACAGAATGCCTGCAATTTGAGGCAGACGCCGTCAGCGGATTCGTGACTGCAAAAGAGGGCAAACGTTTCGTGCCCGGCAAAGCTTATTCTCGGTGTGGCACAGGATGGCACTTCGCATATGATACGGAGGATGGCGCCTCCTATCTATACAATGATGCCGGTGATTCCCCTTATGAACGATGGTTTATCACCTACGAGAGCCATGTGTCCCTACAGGCGAAGCTGGATTTTATTTTGAACAGCTCCCTGGCAGGTATCATCATCTGGGAATGCAGTCAGGACACAGCAGATTACTCCATGCTTTCACAGATGGCAGAGCAATTATGATAAGCATATGATATATAGCCAAGAAGCCATTGCATTATTCATATTCTTTGATACGGTACAGCGCATGAGCATTCTCCCAAGCGGCTCTGCGCACCGTTTCCTCTGATATGCCTTTTATCTCCGCCAATGCCGCGACCACATAGGGCAGATTCAGAGAGCTATTTCTCTTCCCGCGATTTGGCACCGGTGCCAGATAGGGGCAGTCTGTCTCCAGAACAATGCGCTCCAAAGGTATATATTCCACTGCTTCTTTTAATTTTTTTGCATTTTTAAAGGTCAACACACCGCCGATTCCGAAGTAAAAATCCATATCCAAAAGAATCTTCGCCGTCTCCTTGGTATAAGAATAACAGTGCATGACACCACCAATCTCCGCAGCCTTTTCTGCAATCATGATATCAATCGTATCCTTTGCCGCCTCTCTGGAATGAATCACCACCGGCAGGGCAAGCTCTCTTGCCAGTTGTAGCTGTCTCACAAACCATTTCTTTTGAATCTCTCTATCGGGCTCATCCCAATAGTAATCCAGTCCGATCTCACCCACCGCAAGACACTTCTCCCTCTGACACTGCCCGGCAAGCCATGCAAAATTTTCCTCGTTCAATTCCGCAGTTTCATTGGGATGGACGCCGATAGCTCCATAAATATAGTCGTACTGTTCCATAAGATTAATCACTTTTTTACAAGAGTCCAATGAAGCGCCTATATCCACTACCTTCGCAATTCCCTGCTTGGGCAATGTGCGCAACAGCTCCTCTCTGTCCTCATCAAATGCTTCGTCATCGTAATGTACATGTGTATCAAAAATTGGTGTCATCATCTTTTTCCTACCAGTGCCTTTGCTTCTTCTATACTGATATTTCGCTCTCTTGCAATGCGCGACAAATCGTCATATTCATACTTGATACGCTCCACCCCATAACCGGAGGATTTCTTATAACGCACCTTTCCATAGGGGGTGTCCAGCGTTGTAATGCTGCGTTCCAGTACATATCGCTTAGTTTGAATTTCCCGCACACCAATGGTGGTGGTATGCTGATACAATGCACGCACCATGCGCTCCCTGTCCTCCTCCTTACACATCACGCGGATCAGCGTGCCGGGACGGGACTTTTTCATACCTATGGGAATGGTATATACCTCCAACGCACCTTCCTCAAATAACCGTTCCATAGCAAATCCTATTGCCTCCGCAGTCATATCATCCACATTACAGCTAAGCTCATATACTGTATCGTTCTCGTCTGCCGTCTCTCCGTACAGAACGCGCACACAATTTGCAATTTCAAAGTCCTTCTTACCCATTCCGTAGCCAATCGCCTCAGTGTTCATAACAGGCATATCTCCAAACTGAGTGGCAAAATATTTCAACAATGCCGCACCGGTTGGGGTACATAGCTCTCCCTTGATGTGACCTCCATAGATGGGTACACCTCGTAAAATATGGGCTGTGGCAGGTGCCGGTACCGGCAGAATACCATGGGCACAGTGTACATGTCCGCTGCCCACATGAATGGGAGATACCACTACCTTCTCAGGATGCAGCTTACGCATCAGTAGGCACACTGCCACGACGTCTGCAATGGCATCCTTCGTGCCTACCTCATGAAAATGAATCTCTGTAATCGGCATACCGTGGACATGACTTTCCGCCTCTGCAATCAGCGTATACACTGCAATGACATCTTTCTGTACTTCCCCGGGCAAGGGCAGCTTGTCCACCACAGCCTGAATATCCCCCAGACTGCTGTGGTGATGATGGTGATGGTGCTCCTCATGATGGTGCTCATGCTCCCCATGATAATCGAGTACCTCTTCCTCCTCGCCATCCACTGTTACTGAGATATGGGTTCCCTGAATCCCACACTTTGCTGTGCGCTCTTTTTTTACTTGTACACCGGGAATGCCTAACGCATTCATCTCCTCCAGAAACTCATCCTGATCCGGCAGCAATTCCAACAAAGCTGCTGTCAGCATATCCCCTGCAGCACCCATTCCACAGTCAATATATAATGTTTTCATATCTCTAACCCTTTCCCTTTATATCTTTCCTAAAACTACGCTTCTACCCTATCTGCAATCATCCATCTTTGCCTTGCGGTTAAAATGCTAACGGTGATTAATCATACTGGCAAGATACCCTGCACCAAAACCATTATCAATGTTTACAACTGACACACCGCTGGCACAGGAATTCAGCATGGATAACAACGCCGACAAGCCTCCAAAGGACGCACCATAACCCACGCTGGTAGGCACTGCAATCACAGGGCAGTCAGCCAATCCACCGATTACGCTTGCCAAAGCCCCCTCCATTCCGGCTATGGCAATAATGACACTGGCACTCATAATCTCCTCTTTATGTGCCAAAAGCCGGTGAAGCCCCGCCACACCTACATCGTACAACCGTACCACCTCATTGCCCAGCACCTCCGCTGTCAACGCAGCTTCCTCAGCCACAGGTACATCGCTTGTTCCGCCTGTCGCCACGACGATTCTCCCGATACCATTTGCCTCCGGCAGCTTCCCGACAATACCTACTCGTGCTTCCGGATAGTAGGTCATCCGGTGCTTCTCCTGAATCTCCTTAGCTGCTTCCGGCTTCAATCGGGTAATCAAAATGGTGTCCTGCCCATTCTCAAGCATCGTTTGAACAATGCCAATCATCTGTTCCGCCGTCTTGCCGGCACCGTAGATAACTTCTGCCGTACACTGCCGGAGCTTTCTGTGCAAATCTACCTTGGCATAGCCGATGTCCTTGAATGGCTCTGTCTTGAGCTCCAACAAAGCATCCTCCACCGACATTTGACCGTTCTGCACCGCTGCCAGTATATTTCTGATATCTGTATTCATGATCTACCCTCCAAAATCAACCTGTTTCCATTGTAATACGTCTCTTCCTTCATCACAAGTGCAGACTGTGTATTTATTTTCTTAACCGGTTGTATTCCCTTATATGCAGCGATTTACCGATTATAACAAAACGGTCAGACATGCACCGCCTGACCGCCTAATATTTACTTCAATGCCCTTTTGATTTGGAAAGTCAATTTTTAGTCGACCTTCTTTAAAAGAGTGGATTTCACAACACCTTTGGGATCCTTCACCAGCACAATCACCAACCAGATTACCAATCCCAGCGCCACTACTGACAGACCGAGGAACGTATCATTCAGCATATCCTCCAGTGCCGGAGTAAAATACTCTGCACGCAGCTCCATGTACTCGTAGATCGCATCCACCAACCACATCAAGGACGCGCCCCAATATAGCCAACAGAGCACACCAATCTTCATATTGCTCCCCGGTGCATTCTGATACCATACAACTGTGCTGATGATTGCAGCAAATACTGTAATCAGTAAAGTCATCTTTATACCTCCCGCCCGCTTAAGCGGACATTCCATCCTGCTACTGTGCAGTCTTTATTTTGCCTTTTTCAAGGTCATTGTCATATCCTTCTCCATAGCACGAGTAACCAGTACCATACCGCCCCAGACCGCCGTAATCAGCACTGCTATAGACACACCCACCGTAGACATCTCTGAAAGCATTTCCGCCAGATCTGTCGGATTGGAAGCTGCCGTGAGGAACGGGAAAAACGGTGTAATCTCACCGTGCCACACATGCTCAAATGCCAGCAAAGCGGAACCACCCCAAAGCAGCTTGGAAAGCCAGCCTACCTTCTTGGATGCACCAATCTTCTCTACTGTGTCCACTCCACCCTGCTCATTCATCAGTTCAAGGTGCTCCGGAGTCTCCTTAGATTTCAAGATCTGAGATACTGTTGTGGCGATAATCGCCTCTGCTGCGGGAACTACAAAACATGCCATAATATTATCCTCCTTTTTCTTTATCCCTTTCGCATAAATCATAAAAAGGCATACAATCCCCTTTCAAAGAGATTGTACGCCTTCATAGCATACTTAATTCTAAAAAAATTTCAAATGGTGTGTAAGTATTTTGTCTTGCGGAATACTTCTGTATCCCTGTTCGGCTTCATACCGCTTATTCTCATTATATTGAAACACACAGCTTCTGTCAAGAATCTGACATCAAATACTGTCATTGCTCTCCAGCATTCGAATCGCCATAGGGGTCAGATACACTTTCTTCGTAGCATCCTCCGCCTCGTTGTATTCCACATTGTCACAAGTGATATAACCACCGTCTCTCAAAAACCACAGATACAGATTCAGGTTTTCCCTTGTCATGTTGATTGACTTTGCATACTCACTCAAGTGAATCTCTACACCCGGCTCATAAGCAGCTTCATCACTCTTAGAAAGTGTGCTATATAAATTCACCAATACTCTTTTGCTCTCCTGCACAATTCTCATATCAAGACCCTCCAATCTTTGCGCCTTCTCCGACCTGTCTGAAATCGGTTCTTCGCAACCCACAGCTTCATTTTACCGAAGCATCATGATATTGTCAAGAATGCCCGCCTTCATCTTATGCCTCAAAAGGCACTACGTTTTTCACAGCATCTACGGGAAGAATCACTTCCTCATGATTGTCCAGATCAATTAGACGATAACGATCATTGCCCATACCGATCTCTTTCATATAGCTTAGCTGTCTATGACCGTGTCTGGTCTCGATTCTCTCTGCCAATGCTCTGCGGTCATCGGGCTCCAACGCATACACCAAATCAACGGATGCCTGATCCACCGCCAGAATATCTGACGAAGCGACAATACCGATATTGGGCGTCACCACCGGCTCTGCTGCCACACCCTCGCAATCGCAGGATACAGACATATTGCGCAACACATTGATGAACGCATTGTGCTCACCAAAATAATCCACGGTAGCTTTGGTGGATTCAGTAATCTTCTCCATCAACTCTTCCTCAACAATTCCCCATGGATTCGTGGTACTGGCATGAATCATCTTCTTACCGATGCGTCCATCCGCACAGCCGATTCCCAGATTCTTGTTGGAACCGCCGAAGCCCCCCATGGTATGTCCCTTAAAATGAGTCAACGTAAGCAGCGAATCATATTGTAGCATGTGATTACCCACCGACATCTCTGTGAACCATTTACCGCCCTTCACAGGAATCATCGCTGTTCCCTCTTCATCAGTAATATCAACAGGAGCAAAATTCCATCCATTGATCTCCAAGGTCCTGCGATGCTGCGTGGTAGTATAACGATCACCCTCATAATAGGTGTTGGTCTCAATGATTGTCGCGTCAGGCAGTTCCTTCTCAATCAACTCCTTCACCCAGGGTCTGGGGATGATATTGGGACCATTCGGCTCTCCGGTGTGCAGCTTGATTGCCACCTTTCCGGTCATAGCCGCCGCCATCCGGTTATAGATTTTACGCAAGCCCTCCGGGGACAAATCACGGGTAAAATACACCACAGACTCCTCCCCGGTTCTTTCCTCCATCGGAATGTAACGTTCACCGCCGGTTCCCGGCTTCATTTTAATCGTATCCATCATAACCCTCCTTTACATATCCAATCACAAATCAAAAATACTCTTTTATTATCCCACATTTTCCCGAATAATAAAAGAGTATTTTGTATGATATCCCCTATGGCAGCCTCTACCCAATACTGGTGAGATTCACCACCATCTGCCAGAACTCCTGCTCGTCTGCGCCAGATAATCTTGGGCAATCCAGTCGCTTTGAACAATCTGCGGGGCTTCTGATAGATTCAGCAAATATTGCAGAGCGCTTTCGGGGGTCATGCGCATCTCATAGAATACATCATCCTGCTGTATAGTATGCTGATTCAGATAGACTACCGCTCATACCAAGCCCATGATAAAAGGCGTAGGAAGATTCTCACACTCATATACATTATTTCTCATGCGCACTGCAAACTTCACCATTCTGCGACTTTTCAGATAGGAATAAATGCCATATCCCATCAATAACGCCAACCGACCTGCCCCACCTTAACTGCGGCATGAACGGTGGGTTGTACCATCTGCCCTCCCATCTGTACCATGTTCTTTCCTGCGGCACCCTCTGTGGTACGAGTACTCATCCGGGAAAGCAATCTACCAATTCTTTCTATTGATAGTATATTGAACACACTGAGCACTGATTCTATCTTGAGAACGAGCACCATGCGGATTTCCCACAATGCTCATCAATCATGCGTTTCAATTCTGCCGCCTCTCTCAGACATCTTCTTGCCGCCCAAGAAAGCAGCCACAAAGCCTGGCAGCGAGCCGGAAAAAGTGCGCTCCACATTACCACTTAAGTCATTTTTGTGGAAAATGAATGATGAAAGCTTATGTGTCTTCCTTGGGCATGTGGGCAAAAAACCATAGAACAAATGCCACTGAAGGGATAAACGCCAACACATAAGCCAGAGGTTGTGCCTCCTCCACGCCGTACAAGCCCCGCAGTCTGGGCAGCAGGATCACTGCCGGAATGAAGAACAGCCCGCTGCGCATGGAAGACAGCAGCGCCGCGCCGATTCTGTGTCCCGTGCTTTGGAACAGCATCTCTCCCGCCATACATAAGGGGAGGAACAAAAGCGCTATACAATGCAATCTCAGGGCTCTCGTCCCAATCTCAATCACCTTTGGATCATCCCTGAAAATGCCAATCAAACTGCCGGAGGTGAACAATACTGCCAACATGATTACCGTCATCAACCCTTCTGCCAGCACAACAGTGAAGAGAAAGGCTTTTCTCACACGGCTATATTTGCCGGCGCCGTAATTAAATCCGCTGACCGGCTGAAAGCCCTGTCCGATCCCGATCGCAATCGAAAACACAAAAAATCCGATACGAGATACGATGCTCATCGCCGCTACCGCCTCGTCCCCGTACACCGCCGCCTGGGTATTTAACAACACTGTAGAAAGGCTGCCTAATCCCTGTCGCAGAAGGCTTGGTACGCCCGTAGCCATAATATTCCATAATAGAGCAGAAGGCGGTGCAACATTTTTCAAAGACAGCTTACATACAGTTTTACCCCGCAGAAACATGGAGAGCAGAATACAGAAGCTCACCATCTGGCTGAGCGCTGTGGAAAGTCCGGCTCCCGCAATCCCCATGTGCAAGACAAACATGAAAATGGGATCACCACAAATATTCAATAATCCTCCAAACAACAAGCCCACCATACCCAACGCTGCTTTGCCCTCATAGCGCAGCAGATTGTTCAACAGAAAACTGGAGGACATAAAGGGTGCCGCCAACAATATGTATGTGATATAGGTCTTGGCAAAAGGGGCAATGGTCTCTGTGCTACCTAGCACCATCACCAGATTATCCAGACAACAAAAGGACATCACTGCAATCAGAATACCCGCTATAAACGCGTAGAAAAAACCTGTAGACGCTGTACGGGATGCCTCGTCTGGCTTTTGCTGTCCAAGCAGTCTGGAGATAATACTGCCTGAACCTTGACCGAACATAAAGCCCATCGCCTGTATGATAGACATGAAGCCGAAAACTACCCCCACCGCTCCACTGGCACTGTTCCCCAGGCGCCCTACAAAAGCGGTGTCTGCCAGATTATAGATATTTGTCACCAACATACTGATGATCGTGGGAATTGATAGACTCACGATTAAAGCTTGAATCGGTGTCTGTGTCATTTTTTCGTATTGTGATACTGTCTGTTTCGCCATGATACTACTCCTTCTTAATCTTCTCAAGCAAACCTTCGATCGCTGTGCCATCAATGGCTCCGATATATCCGCTTACAATATTTCCGTCCGCATCCACCGCCACCGTCACCGGTATGGAATTGATTCCATACGCTGTGACTGCATTTCCATCGGTATCATAGTAGACTGGGAAGGAGTAACCTTCCTGCTGTACAAAATCTGTTGCACTCTCTACCGTCTCTGAATAACCATCCGTCAAGTCCACCATCATAAAAGCTACATCCTCCCCATAGCTCTCATAAGCTGCATCAAATTCCGGCAGCTCAGACCGACAAGGACCGCACCAGCTCGCCCAGAAGTTGACAATGACCGGTCGACCTACAAAATCCGACAACCGCACCTCATTCCCTTCAAAGTCTGTCACCTGAAAATCCGGAGCCGCAGTAACCTTCGTATTGACCGCAGCTTGCGTCTGTGCACTGTCTGCCACAGCCTGATCGTCCTGCCCCGGTCTATACTTTTGGGACAAGCCATTGTAGGCTACTGTCGCTGCAATCAGCACCACACAAAGCACACCAGCCAGTATCATGTACCGCCATTTTGCACTGCTGTTTACCAAGTCGACCTGCGAATCCTCTGACTGCTCTGCTTCCTCATTATTTCTGATATTTTCCATGTCAATCTCCTTCCTGACTATTCATTCTTCTCCGTTATGATTATACAAGCAATCGCAACATCCGATCCAACCCTCCAACTGCCGTCAATATACCCACACATATCAAAAAGATACCACTCACCCGATTGAATAGGGCGTAATGCTTTTTCACCACCCCAAAGACCACATTCAGCTTCACAGTAAGGATACCTGCCAACAAAAAGGGAATGCCCAGACCCAGCGAATACAATATCATCAAAAGCACCCCTTGCTTTACATTTCCACCGGCTGTAACCAGCATCAGTGCGGAACCCAGAAACGCTCCAATACAGGGGGTCAGGTTAATGGAATAAATCAAGCCGAATACAAACGCGGAAAGCGCTCCTTCCACTCTGGCAGCCTTAGACATTCCTTTAAACATCGTCAACGGTACAACATCAAGAAAGGAAAGCCCGAACAAAATCATGAACCCGCCGGACACCATATTGAGCAGCACCTTATATCTGGTGAGCACCTGTCCCAGCAAGGAGAAAAACACTCCCAGTAGCGTAAATGACAGCGTAAATCCAAGAATAAATGCCAGAATCCGCGAAATCTGCCCTCTCTGCCTGTCTGCTTTCCCTGCAAAATATGATAGGTAAATGGGAAGCATGGGTAACATGCAGGGAGAAAGGAAAGAAAAAATCCCTTCCAGAAATGTAATAAAATAGGTCACTGCTTACATGCCTCCTTTACGTTAAATTAAACAAAAGAAAAACACCAACCCCAAGGCTCCTACCTCCCCAAAATCAATGTTCTCGTGCACCGCCAGGGGCTCGAACTCTGGACACCCTGATTAAGAGTTGTGGTGTCTAAGGACTCAATCAAAAAAGTCAAATTTGGCTAATTCTTGCAAGTGATTCCCAACGATGATATAATCTAAATGCTGTTGACTCTTTCCAGCAGGAAGGAGGTGTTATTATGCAGTCGTACATACTCGCTTTTTTTATCTCTGTTATGGCAGGTATAGTTAGCTACTATATTTGCAAATGGCTAGACGGAGATGATAATTGAACAACAGCTAGCCTAAAAAAAGCCCCGGGATCGCACCCCGGGGTTTTCTTGTGTTATAATGCAACATACTCGCTTTCTAGCTATCTCAAATATAACACAGTCCCCCTGTTTTGTAAAGATTTGTAAGACAAATTTGTTGAAAGTGGTTCCCTGGGAAGCCGATCGGGCTCTGCTGCAGGTGATTTGTCTTACAAATTGCATGCAATCTTTTCTGCAGAAAGGATTTTATTTATCTCTTCCCAAGCAGCATTCAAATACTCTTCGTATTTCATTCCCGATTTTATGGATCTATGTGTCGTTTGAACTTTCTTTTTCCTGGGCTATGGTTTTTGGTTTGGTTTTGATTGACCTGAAAAGGTGTCTATTTCCAATTTTACTACCAAAATAATTCCTATGATTGATAATGCTATGATGATTTCTGGTGCTACTATCATTTGTTCCCCTTTCTGTTTATCCAGTCCCGGAAGCTGATGACTTTTGAATCTTCGGAAGCTACACCGGTATCAGGTCGCGGGTATCTCGCGCTCTCTGATTCAGCATATTGTAGTATGCTTGCCTGTGCCCGATCATCTGCATGTTTGTAGTAATCAACAAGCTGCTGCTCCGCTAGTGTCAGGTCTCTGGCGTTTTTGCCTGTAAGTAACCATTCGACAGTTGTATTTAGACATATGGCTACTTTGTATACTTGTTATGCGCCGGGGCTTCTTTCTTTCCAACATCGAATTACTCCGTTGCCCATATTAAGATTTCTCAATCGTTGCTATATTGGTGCTGTTTTCTTTACATTTAAGTTTAATTCTTTCTACTATGTTCATGGTTACTCCCTTGAAAATATTAGGCAAACAGCTAATTATCTATTAACAATTAGCCATTCGGGTAGTTCAATTTCATTTGTAAGACAAAATGGCTTACAAGGCTAGCTTGATACTAAATTGTAACACAAATTTGTGCAAAGGAAAAGCACGGCAACAGTACACGCTTTGACGAGCCTGCCGGAGACAAGAAAAGAGCAAATAAATGATTAGGGTGTCTAAAAAATCAGGACAAAATAAAAGCACCGACCCCAAGGCTCTTACGTCCTCAAAATCGATGCTTTCCGTGCACCGCCAGGGGCTCGAACCCTGGACACCCTGATTAAGAGTCAGGTGCTCTACCAACTGAGCTAGCGGTGCGTATGTGTATGTGTCAACCACAACGCAAGAGTAATTATATTATATGCAGCTACAAAATGCAAGCCCTTTTTTCAAATTTTTCAAATTTTTTTAATTTGCGTTGTATTTTTACGCAAAAAAAACATTTAGGACATCTTGCAATCCCTGCAATATCCATACAATTCCAACTTGTGTGAAGTGATGGTAAATCCCTCCGGCTCCTTCTCCAGATTCAGATGAACAAATGGGCAATGCGCCAACGGAACCTTCTTATGACACTGAAGACAGACCGCGTAATGCGTATGCCCGCCCCGGTTGAGCTCATACACCACCGTTCCGTCACCCATCCAGGTGGATCTGCCCACCAGACCTTTTTCCTCAAAAGCCGCCAATATACGATAAATTGTGGACATGGCATACTTGTCTTCGCTGCTCTTCTGAACCACCTTGCTGTAAATCTGTGCTGCGGTCAGCGGCTCCTTTGCCTGCCACAGCACATCGTAGACATCTCTGCGTTGTCTGGTCCACTTGATTACCTGTGGATATTGTACCCTCGTCGGTTCTATTATATGCACTGCCTGCTCTTTGACCATAATTACCTCCGCATCGTCGTTTCATCTGAGGCTTTTTCTTTCAACTCAGATTTCATAGTCACTTGATAGCATCTCATCATTCACAGCATGCTCTCTATTTACAAACTAAGTTTATCATAATTCCAAGACAAACACCAATCAGATATAACAAGCCGGTAATCTTCATATTTTCCTTTTTGTCGGGATTTACCCGGAATAAAATGAGCAATCCCACACCTGAACCTGTCAGCAGACCTGCCATCATAGAACCCACACCGATAACCTGCTTCAGATAAAGCTGCGTGATGATCACGGATGCCGCGCAGTTGGGAATCAGCCCCACCAAACTCGCAACCATCGGCCCCACCACCGGACGATCTCGCAACACGTCAGCCAGAACATCCTCACCTACAAAATGGAACAATAAATTCAGTACAATGCCGATGAGCATAATAAACAACGTAATCTGCACTGTATGATGAATAGCAGAGCGTAAAATACTCTCCTCACAGTGACAGTGATCATGCTCGCACAAATCATGAATATGCTCCGGCTCCTCATGTTGATGCCTAAACATGATATCAATTATAAAACCAACCAGCATTCCCAACACCATCTTCGCAAGCAGCACTCCGGCAATCAGCCCCACTGGTGCCTTCTCGGAGATAAAAATCGGCAACATCTCATCCGAGGTGGACAGATAGATTGCAAACAGTGTCCCCAAGGTAATGACACGCCCCGCATATAGATTAGAAGCCGCCGCAGAAAATCCACACTGTGGCAGAGCACCCACTACACCGCCCAACAGAGGTCCCCATTTTCCAGCTTTACGCACCAATTCCTGCGTCCTGTCTCCCGTCCTATGCTCCAGATATTCCATCCCAAAATAAGTGAGGAACAAAAATGGAACTAATTTTAATCCATCTATCAACGCATCCCCTATAATATCTAATACTATTTCTGTCATATTTCAAAACCTCTCGCTACTACCAATTTCACCAATATGTTTTCCATCTAAATGCAAATGCAACTCATTCGCATTTAGACTATACCATATTTATATTTTTGTCAAGTGCAAGGGGATTTCATGAGAATTTTTGTGATAATACAAGATTTGTCTTGACAAACAACGTGTTTTTATATATTATTTTAATGTTGAAAAGACGTCGCGTGGCTCAGTTTGGTAGAGCGCTGCGTTCGGGACGCAGAGGTCGCAAGTTCGAATCTTGTCGCGACGATTTAGAAAATGCTTGATGGAAAAGGCTTTCGGGAATACCGAGAGTCTTTTTTTGTTGTGCTGTTTTCGTCCTGTTCCACCAAAGTTCCACCAAAATTTGAAACCGGTAAACCCTTTCTATAACGGGAATTTGAATACCGGTTATAAAAATTTTGATGATAACCGGAGGTATGGAACATGGAAAACAACATGGTAAAAGAGTGTGGCTACATAAGGGTATCCACGGAGGGACAGGTGAAAAAAGGATATTCCCTGTCAGAACAACAGGCAGAGATTGAGCGGCACTGTCGGGAAATGGGTTTTCATTTTGTGAACGGT
>JAFVDW010000048.1 GCA_017478245.1 Lachnospiraceae bacterium | reverse complement strand
TTACCTCCATTGCTGCCAATGCTGCATATCTGGAGATTGCCATCATCACACTGGTAGCCAATGCTCGATATCTCCTCATGAGCTTCGCCATGAGTCAGCGACTTGCACCCAATCTGCCCCTGCACCACAGATTATTATTGGGACACTATCTGACGGACGAGCTGTTTGGCATCGCCATCGCCCGCCCCGGATATTTGAATCCCTATTATACCTACGGCGCCGTGCTTCTGGCAGGTCCCTGTTGGGGCTTCGGCACAGCTCTGGGCAATATCGCGGGCAATCTGCTGCCTCTTCGTCTGGTGAGCGCTTTTAGCGTGGCGCTTTACGGCATGTTTCTAGCAATCTTTATTCCACCCGCCAGAAAAAACAAAGTCATTGCCGGCATCATCGTCTGCTGCTTTGTGCTCAGTTATCTGGCTTCCGTGCTGCCTCCGTTTTCTACTCTCTCTGAAGGCACACGCACGATTTTATTGACTGTTATCATTGCAGGAATTGCTGCCGCACTGTTCCCGGTGCCTGTGGAAAAGGAGGACTCATGACACACAATCCGCTTATTTACATTTTGATTATGGCAAGCGTGACCTTTTGCATACGCGTTTTGCCCCTGACATTGATTCGCAAACAAATTAAAAACCGCTTTTTGCAGTCCTTCTTGTATTATACACCCTATGTAACACTTGCCGTGATGACCTTTCCCGCCATCCTCCATGTGACCCAAAGCCCCATCTCCGCAGGCCTGGCTCTGTGCATCGGTCTTGTGGCAGCATGGCTCGGTGCCAATCTCTTTCAAGTAGCAGCCACCTGCTGCCTGATTGTTTTCATCATCGAATTCTTTTTATGACTTTTACAATGGACGTAAAAACTCACGACAGCTACCCAAACTGTCGTGAGCTCCTATGCGTTCATATGAAAACGTTTATCGTCCAAACGCTTATAATAACTTCTTCACTGCCTCTTCCACAGCCTTCATATCAGCGGTGGGCTCAAATCTGGCAACTACATTTCCTTCACGATCCACCAGAAACTTGGTGAAGTTCCACTTAATCTCAGGGTTGTTTTTATAATCCTTGTCAATGGTCTTGAGCATCGCACTCATAGCCAATGCCTTGGGGCCTTTGCCAAATCCCTCAAAGCCCTTCTGCTCCTTAAGATATTTAAACAGCTCAATAGCGCCTTCTCCGTTTACATCAGACTTCTTCATCTGCGGGAATTGGGTGTTGTACTTCAGGGTGCAGAACTCATGAATCTCATCGTCGGTTCCCGGTGTCTGCCCTGCAAACTGATTACAAGGTACATCAATCACCTCAAAGCCCTGCTCATGATACTTCTCATACATACTCTCAATCGGCTCATACTGTGGGGTAAATCCACAGCCCGTTGCAGTATTGACAATCAATACTACCTTACCCTTATAATCTGCCAGTGCAATCTCGCTACCGTCTGCTGCTGTTACCTTCAAATCATAAAAACTCATTTTTGTATCCTCCTTCATTCACTCATGCTTATATTGTTCATTTTTTACACAATCTTCCTGCACTATGCTCAAATTATTTCACTTCAGAGCGTTTTTTCTGATCCAGGAAGCTCACCGCCGACAATGCAGCTACGTTCCCCTCACCGGCGGCTTTGATATACTGATACGGTGCTCCTACAATATCTCCGCAGGCAAAGCACCCCTTCAGATTCGTCTCCATCTTACGATTTACTGCGATATGATTCTCCTCCATGGCAAGCCCCGGTACCAACTGTGCCGGAGATACGCTCTCCCTGAGAATGAAAATACCATCTACCTCCAGCTCCTGCTCCTTCAAGATCAGCTTATCAGCCTTCATCTTACCCTCGATAGATACCGGTATGTCTTTTACAACCTTGACCGCATCTCCCAACTGCACCTCATCCTTATACAAAGGAACATAGTATACCTCCGCAGCCACCTCGGACATGAATCTCGCCTCTGCCTCCTCTTTGGGACTGGAACCAATCAGCGCTACCCTCTTGCCTTTATAGAGGGGGGCGTCGCAAGTAGCACAATAACTGACCCCTCTACCCAGGAATTGTTCCTCTCCGGGATAAGGTTTCCCAAAATTCACTCCTGTAGAAATAATTACTGCATCTGCCTCATATATCTGATTCGACTTGGACTGCAGGCTGAAATACTCTCCCATAGCATACACATTGGTAATCATATCTTCCGTAATCTCTATCTCCATCTGCCTCAAATGGTCTGCAAAATGCTTGGCAAGCTCCTCGCCCTTCACTGCCGGAATCCCCAGATAATTGTTGATCTCATGCGCTTTTACAACCTTACCGCTCAACTCCTTACTTCCCAACAACAAAATCTTCTTGTTGCGAATCTTCAAGGTAATCGCTGCAGACAGCCCTGCCGGTCCTGTACCCAGAATTGCCACATCTACACGTTCACTCATGATTTCCCCACTCCCTTTCAAATTTATAAGTTTATATCAATTAAATTGTGCGCAATCATTATATTGTTATATTAGACTAACCAGGCACATTTGTCAATAGCCTTTTTATAAAAATTCCAATCTCATCTGCCCGTCTCTCCAGCTCTCCTGCTTCGCCCATGTAATCGTATCCTCAGGATGGATATTGCCGATTAACAGCGGTGCCTGCGGGCGATGTGCACGCAGATTCCTCCGGACAATCTCCTCATCATGATTGGCATAACAGTATCTACACAGATGCCCACATGTATTATATGCACCTATGTCGTTCCCTAAGAAGCAGGCGCATTCTTCCCGTGCCGGCTTCCATCTGGGTACATTCAGGCTCTCATGCAGGGCACACGCAAAGGTCTCCAGGGTCATGCAGCCATTACAATCCACCCCAAACTGTGCGAGTTCCTGACCTTCTCCACAGCCCTTAATTGTCATGTCATACTTACGACCAATCTCCGCAAACGCTTTTCCCATCTGCAGACGCTGCTCTCTACTCACAGCTCCTACCTCCGGGAAGTTCTTCCGCACCTTCTGATATAAATCGATAAAACTGATTACACAAGTCCTGGTATATCCTGCAAGCGTCCTTGCCATCTGTTCAAAATCTGCAATATGACGCTCCACCGTATACTCTTCCCATACAAAAATGGGGTCGTAACGCCAACCCACAGAATCCACCCCCACTTTTTCGGAAAGTCGCTTAAAATCCTCCATCACGCATTCCTTAGCCGGTACGCCCGGCTCTATTTCCTGCCCATAGGAAGTGATTGTCACAAACCAGTACTGTCCATAAGGCGCCAACAGTTCCATATGCTCCAGCATAGGTGCCGGATTCTTGGTACAAAAGCTAATCAAATCCACTACATCCGGATGAATCCGGTACGCCGTCACAGACTGCGGATTATAAGGATTTCTCACATAAACATACCCTTCTTTGATACGATTGCAGAACCACTCCGAATAAAATGCGGGAATATCCGTCCGCATACCAGTCTGTAGAATCATGAGCCACCTCCCGTCTTCCGTGTCTTCTTTATTTGCTTCTCTCGTATACACTACAGAAAAGCTCCGCTTTCGCAGAGCTTTTCTCATCTTTTATAAAGTACGGTATTACATACAAGTATAGCCGCCATCCACCGGTAAGATAACCCCATTTACATAGGTGCTCGCAGGAGCGGAAAGGAAAATTGCCGCAGAATCCAGCTCTCCCTCTTTGCCGTAGCGTGCCATGGGAATCATGGTTTTCGCATAATTCTGGAAATACTCGGAATCCAGAGTCTCCTTGGTAAGTGGTGTCTCAAAATAGCCGGGACAGATTGCATTGACCGTGATGCCCTTCTCTCCCCACTCAGCAGCCAGTGCACGGGTCATATTTACCAGACCGCCTTTTGCCGCATGATATGGAGATGCAGGTGCAATCTTATTGCCTACCAGACCATACATGGATGCGATATTAATTATTCTGCCATAACCGGCGGGAAGCATTGCTTTCTTGGCAATTTCTCTTGCCACCTTAAAATTGCCAAACAAATCCACGTTCATCTCATTGGCAAACTGTTCATCCGTAATATCCTCCGCCGGAGCTACTGCACCGGTACCTGCATTGTTAATCAGAATGTCAATACGTCCAAACTTATCAAGCACCTCTTCGACTGCTTTCGCCACTCTCTCCGTATCTGTGATATCGCAAGATACACCCATCGTTTGTACGCCGTAGGTATTTGCAATATCCTCTGCCACTTCCTTCACAAGCTGCTCACGTCTTGCTAAGGCTACGATTGCAGCTCCCTGGCTTGCCAAAGCCTTCGCCATCTGTACACCCAAGCCCGTAGAACACCCCGTAACCACAGCAACCTGCCCTGTCAAATCAAAATAATTACCCATAAAACACCTCCGCTTTTTATAATTACTTCTATTTTATCATTGATACCCCATCAGAGCAACTTCAAAGTTGCCCTCTCATATATCAAGAGCTAATTATATGCGTCCGATACCTCCTGCAAGGAACCAAAATAATAATTGCTCCATTGCAGACTTCTATCCAGTCACCCTGTATCTTTCCAGCTCGGTAATTGTGAATATCCCAATCCGAAACTCCTCCATATCCGCTATATTTATCATTTGCGCAAGAAGAAGCGGCAATGATTTTAGATATCTGTCCACATCATAATGGGCGAGGTTCCAGGCATCATACGCCATCCCCGCCTCATCGATGTCGAGTCCAAACGGAAGTCAGTTCAACCAAAGAAAGCAGTCTGGTGAACAAAAATCAAAGCGTCAATACACTTGTCACTATCCACTTGACAGTCTTCTGATTTTTCTCAAACCATTTGCTCATAAGTTTAATATTTTACGCCTTCTCCTCTAAATCTTCTTTTTTGATCTGGATATGTACATCATCCAACTGCTTCTGCTCCACTGCTGCAGGTGCATTCATCATCACGTCCATTGCACTCTTATTCATAGGGAACGGAATAATCTCCTTGATACTGTCCTCTCCGGTAATCAACATAATCATACGATCCACACCCGGAGCAATACCCGCATGTGGCGGCGCACCATAGCAAAATGCGTTGTACATTGCAGGGAATTTCGCTTTTACATCCTCTTCGCCAAGTCCCACCAGATTGAATGCTTTAACCATAATAGCAGGATCATGATTACGCACAGCACCGGAGGACAGCTCTACACCGTTGCACACCAAATCATACTGATAAGCCAGAATTTCCAATGGATCCTGATGGTTCAATGCGTCAATACCACCCTGGGGCATGGAAAACGGATTGTGACAAAATTCCAGCTCTCCTGACTCCTCTCCAATCTCATACATAGGGAAATCTACAATCCAACAGAACTCATAGCAATCCTTTTTCATGTGCGCTTCACAGTTTGCTCCCAGCATATTGCGAAGCACACCTGCAGTTTTCTGCGCCTTTAATTTGGTACCACAAGTCAGTCCGATAAAGTCTCCGGGCTTCAGACCCAGTGCCTTTACTATGTTGTCCTTTTTGTCTACCAGGAACTTGCTGATACCGCCTACCAGTTCACCGTTTTCATCCAGCTTGAACCAGTATGCTTTGTTGCCGGACTGTACTTCCACATCATTACAAATCTTATCGATTACTTTTCGGGTGGCACCGAACCGGTCTACAACAATGGCTTTTACCACATTTCCCTTAAAGGGCTCGAAGCCACAGTCAGCGAGCACTTCTGTCGCATCCTGTACCAATAAATCGATTCTTAAATCGGGCTTATCGGAGCCATATTTGTCCATTGCCTCCAGAAAAGGAATACGCACAAAGGGTGCCTTGGAGGCAGCCTTGTACACACCATATTTTTCAAATACCGCAGGCAATACCTCTTCTACAACAGAGAATACATCCTCCTGAGAAGCGAATGCCATTTCCATATCCAACTGATAAAACTCTCCGGGTGAACGATCTGCACGAGCATCTTCGTCTCTGAAACAGGGAGCAATCTGGAAATAACGGTCAAACCCGGATGCCATCAAAATCTGCTTAAACTGCTGGGGCGCCTGAGGCAGTGCATAGAACTTGCACGGATGCACTCTGGAGGGCACCAGATAATCCCTCGCACCTTCCGGCGAAGAGCATGTCAGAATCGGTGTTGTAATCTCCAAGAAGCCCAGGTCTGTCATGCGCTGTCTTAATTCTGCCACGATCCTGCTGCGCAGCACAATCTTGGACTTCACGCCCGGATTGCGCAGATCCAGATAACGATATTTTAATCTTAAATTTTCATCTGCCTCCGTGGAACGATTGATCTCAAAGGGCAGTTCATTATAAATACAATTACCCAGTACTTCTATTTTATCGGGAACTACTTCTATGTCACCGGTGGCAATGTTAGGGTTCTTGTTGGAACGCTCGCGCACTACCCCCTCAATCTGTAAAGTAGATTCGTTATTCACACCGTTTAACGCCTGCATGAGTTCTTCCGTCTCAATGACAAGCTGGGTCACGCCATAAAAATCTCTGAGAATTAAAAAACCTAAATTTTTAGAAACCTTTCTGAGATTATCATACCAGCCCACCAATGTAACCTTCTCGCCTACATTGGCGATCGTCAACTCGTTGCAGGTATGTGTTCTTGATTGTATCATTTCGTCGCTTACCTCTTCCTATCTGTATTGTAATGTACGCCACTACACAAGCATTATCATATCACACCTGATAAGCCATAGTCAACAACCCCGCAGGCACTGCCTGACTGCAATCACTTTCGTTCAAAATAACACTATTCAGACTCCTCGCAGCACGCCATCAGCTTCTTCAGGAGAATATACATCTGTTCCGCATCCTCCGGTGACATTCCGATACAACCGCCAAGCTTTGCCGGAATATCCACTGCCCGCTCACGAAGCTTCATTCCTTCTTCCGTCACAGACACCAACAGAACTCTCTCATCCTCCTTGGTTCTTGTCCTGTTTACATACCCCTTCTGCTCCAGCTTCTTCAACACCGGCGTAAGAGTTCCTGAATCCAGATACAGAATCTCTCCCAGCTCCTTCACATTCATCTGCCTGTGCTCCCACAATACCATCATAGTGATATATTGCGTATACGTCAGGTCAATCTCGTCTAAAAAAGGCTTATAGCGTCTTACAATCTCTTTAGAACACGCATACAAAGGGAAACATAATTGATTCTCCAGCTTGAGCACATCGTATTTATCAGCCATCTTCTATCACTCTTTCCTTCTTTCACGACTTTTTACAGTTCAAATCCCGTGATTTAATTGTACACAATTAAATTTCCCTTGTCAAGAGGAAGTTATGACTGGAACGCCTGATAAAATAGCGCTATCCTCTCTTCGACCTGCTCATAGAAATCCCGCTCACTCGCATAAGGCTTCAAATAAAACATCTGTAATAACAACATATTTATCTGCTTGTCGGCTCCCTCATATGTCGCATGCTTCTCCATGAATTCTGCCATCACAAACTCTTCCACCTTATTCAATAGATAATGCCATTTCACAACAAACGCATGATTCCTTTGCAGGTTCGGCGTATCAATCCATTTGGATACTTTAATTTTACTGTGAGGTGCATCACACTCCCCTACCTGTAAAAAATACCGAAAATCTCCGTTCTCATAATACCTGCCTAAGGGAAACAAGCGACAGATACCCGGTCGAAGCTCATGAATACTGCATCTGCCCTCCCGGTTCAAAAAGGCGCACTGCTCCCGTTCTCCTGCCATATGCAGATTGGGCAGTATCACGCCATCCACCACATGAAGTTCGATATAATCCTCTGCTATCAATTCCTGCAAGGATTTGCCTAATCCACTCGTCAGACGAAATACATCATAGGGATCCAAAATAATAGATGCCCCCATCCCCCGACAGCAGGCAGAACAACCGTTGCAGCCGTGGCAATCCGCCCTCACCATATCATTTTCACCATATAGTTTTCCATCGGAAATTTCCGAAAGACTCACATTACGTTTCATATCTGCCTCTTTCCACTCTTTTTATAGCTTGATGATCTGTGCGTACTCTGCTTTTGCTGCTCTGCGCAAATCCTCCGGCGAAAGCTCAATCTGTGCCCCCAGCTTTCCTCCACTGACATAAATCGTCTCCAGATTCTCTGCGGAACTGTCAATACGCGTCATGTATTGCTTTTTCATCCCGATAGCTGTACATCCCCCTCGGATATATCCGGTTACTGCATTAATATCCTTGACATGAAGCATTTCTACACTTTTTTCTCCTACGGATTTAGCCGCCTTTTTCATGTCCAGTTCTTCCGCTATGGGAATCACAAATACGAAATAATTCTTACTGCTGCCCTGCGTCACCAATGTTTTATACACCTGCTCATGAGGCAGAGAAAGCATATCTGCAATCTGTATGCCATCCGTGAATTCTTCGCATTCATAAGTGTGTTGTATATATGGAATCTTCATGGATTCCAGTATACGCATCGCGTTTGTCTTTATTTCCTTCTGCTTTGCCATTGCCCTCGATTCCTCCATGCTAAACTGTTTTCATCATATCACCACAACGACGCAAAATCAACGTCAAAGCTAACATCCGATAGCGTAAATTTACTGTAGGAAAACAAAAGACAGACTTCACCTGAAATGTGCTTTAGATTGGTTCACTATCTTTACTATATCAGATTTTTCCCTTTTTACAAACCCCAGATATGATTTTTCAACGCTGCTATCTTTC
>JAFVDW010000047.1 GCA_017478245.1 Lachnospiraceae bacterium | reverse complement strand
TATGCGGATGGGGATGTACATGTGGGATGGTATGAGAACAGTGAGAATGATATCTATGGACTGGAAGGCACCAACAGCATCTATCTGCAGCATCTGTCGGAGAACGGCAGAGAGCTGATGGCGGACACGACCTACCATATCAGCACCCTGCGGTTTGGAGTGCTGCAGGATGAGATTTATGCAGCCATCACGGCAGATATAGACGGGGAGCTTGGAACACTGGAGGACAGGGAAATCATGGTTGCCAAAGACGGCGCGCTGACCGCGCTGACCTTCAATGATGTACTGGATTCCAACCCGCAGTTTGTCACATTGGGAGAGAGGCAGTGTCTAGTCTATTATTCCGACAGCAACTTCATCTCCTATGATGGCAGTAGCGAGCAGAAGCTTCTGGCGGAGGCAGACCCTCTGGTGTCCGACAGCTTTGATGTCTGTGAGACCGGGGAGGGAGCAGCCCTTGTATGGCAGGGAAGATACAGTGTGCAGCCAGATGGCGGACAGGATTTGTATCTGCTGGCATATCAGAATGGAGCGTGGAGTGGCACATCCGGTCACAACAGAATTCTACACACGGAGGAAGAACTGGACTCCTTTGCGGTAGCAGGCGATGAGAACGGAGAGGCAGTCATCACTTATGTACTGCATGAGACGAACGAGGAGCAGAGTGGCGAGGAAGCTGTGGAAAGCAGGGGAGAGAGCGCAGTATACGCCGAAAAAGCCACTGTCAAGGGAAGGATTGCAGTGACGGCACTCTCCTACGAGAAGGAGGACTATGTGTCCGGAGAGAGCTTCCCCATCACACTGACGCTGGAGGAGGATGGTGACATTCCCGTGAAGGAATGCAGCATTCGCGTGGAGGAAGCAGGCAGGGTACTCACCGAGAAGCAGGCAGATACCCTTCCAGCGGATGGAGAGGCAGTGGAGGTCGTGCTGTCTGATTTCGTGCCGGAGGATCAGGGAGAAGTGAAGACCTACACCCTGTCGGTGTGGGGAGACGGCATCTGTTTCTTAAAGCACGATATCACGCTGGGGGGAGTGGATCTGGCGCTGTCCCACGAGATCACTTATGATGAGAACGACAGGATGTTAAATGTCAGCATGGCGAATCTGTCAGACCATGATGCGGCAGCGAAGCTTGTCATCGCCACGGACGAGGAGGAGAGCAAAGTTCTGTACGAGCAGACCTTTGAAGCCTTTGGGGCGAGAAGCGGACAGAGCTACTTCTGCAAGCTGGACACCCTGCTTGCAGGGGCAGAGGGTGCGGATCTGAGACTGACGCTGTATCCCATAAATGGCGAGGATGCAGAGCCTGTGGATAATGAGCTGACCATATACAACGATACGATGGAGCGGACGGCGCTAAAGGTGGAGCTGGACCGAAAGGAGGCAGAGCTGACCACAGGAGATATGCTGCAGCTTACAGCCACGGTGACGCCTGAGGATGCAGAGGATACCGGTGTGACCTGGAGCAGTGACAATACCGCCTGTGCCACAGTGGACAGTACCGGAAAGGTGACTGCACTGGGGGAGGGACTGGCAAGGATCACTGCCACGGCGGCGGACGGAAGCTTCGCGGTCTGCACAGTCACCGTGAAGGGCGCAGAGGTGGCAGTCAGCAGTATCAGCCTGAATGAGACGGACTTGACCCTGACCGTGGAGGAACGGGCAGTGCTGCATGCCGAAATACTGCCGGAGAACGCTACAGACCAGAGCGTGACCTGGCGTACATCCGACGCATCTGTGGTGGAGGTGATTGGAGGCAATCTCTTCGCCAAAGGAGTGGGCGAGGCGCAGATTACGGCAGAGAGTGCAAACGGTGTTGCCGTGACCTGTAAGGTGACGGTTGCGGAAGCAGATACGCCGGAGCCTGAACCGGAGCCTGTGCAGAATCCGTTCTATGACGTAAAGGAAGAGAGCTGGCAGTACGCGGCAGCCAGATTTGCCTTTGAGAACAAGCTGATGAAAGGAAAAGATACAGATGCAGATGGAAAAATCAGATTTGACCCGGAAGGCAAACTGACGCGTGCGGAGTTTGCACAGGTATTGTATAACAAAGAGAATACGCCTGCGGTGGTCTATGAGAACCGCTTCAAGGATGTGCCGGAAGGGCAATGGTATACCAGTGCGATTATCTGGGCATACCAGAATGGAATCGTGGCGGGCAAGGGAGAGCGCTATGATGTGAATGGCAGGATTACCCGAGAGGAAATGGCAACGATGTTCATGAAATATGCGGCATACAAGAGCTATAATGTCAGTGCCCGCGCAGACTTAGGAGGATATACAGACACGGACAAAATCAGTGCATGGGCGGTGGAAAATCTGCAATGGGCAGTTGCTAACGGTGTCATGAAGGGCAAGGGAGACAGGGTAGACCCTGTTGGTAAAGCAACCAGAGCTGAGTGCGCGGCAATGCTCAAGAACTTCTGTGATGCGTTTGAAAAATGATAAAGCGATAACAAAATCAGGGGAAATTAGTGGTTGTTTTTACTGCCAATATGTTATATACTTACTAAGTATAAAAAATTCGATGAAGTAACTGACAAAGGAAGGTATTCATATGGCATTATTACAAGATTGGCGCAAAATGGCTTACGATGAGACTGCTGATAAGAATAAATTGCAGCAGCTCTGGACCGCATATTTTCAGGAGGAGAAAGATATTTATGCACAGCTCCTTTCAAGCCCTGATGAGGAAGTGAAGGGTACTGTGAAGGAATTGGCGGACAAGTATGGCGTGACGGTCATGACCATGACCGGCTTCTTAGATGGAATTGATGAGAGCCTCATAACCCCCAACCCGATCGAAGAGTTAGAGGAGGACACGGTAGTCTCTCTGGGCTTTGACAAGGAGAAGCTGTACAAGAATATGGTGGCAGCAGAGGCAGACTGGCTGTACAATCTGGAACAGTGGAATGATATCTTTGATGAAGATAAGAGAAAGGCTCTTTACAAGGAGCAGAAGGCTTCTACTACCATTGTGAAGGAAGCGAAGATTTATCCCAATGATCCCTGCCCTTGTGGAAGTGGCAAAAAGTACAAGAAGTGTTGCGGTAAGAAGTAAACGATATTTGGACAAGCAAAGAACCTTTTCGGGAAGCAGTTTCCCGGAAGGTTCTTTTTGGACAGTAGAGAAGGGAGAAGGTGAAGGGTATGCGTTTTCTGAAGGAGATGAAGTGGGATGCGCTGATGATGGGGGTATTGTATATCTTACTGGGAGTGGTGGCTTTGGTACTTCCTGACACCATGGAAAAGACGCTTGCGTATCTGATCGGAGTAGTGCTGATTTTGGCAGGAGCAGTGTCGATGATTTGTTATCTGATCCGTGATGCTCATCAGAATTATTATCACAATGATTTTGTCTACGGTCTTTTAGGTATTGCATTGGGCTGTGCGGTTCTGTACAAGGTGGAGCTTGTTATTGGCATGATTTCGGTGCTGTTGGGCTTTTTGGTACTTTTGAGTGGTTTTACCAAGCTGCAGGATGTGATTGACATGAAACGTCTGGGGTACGGGAACTGGGTATTCATGCTCATATTGGCAATCATCAATGTGGGGGTGGGTGTTCTTTTGATCTTCAATCCGTTCAAGTCGATGAATCTGCTGTTTCGTGTGCTGGGAGTCAGTTTGTTGCTGAGTGGAGCTGCGGATATGGCGATAACCTTTTATTTTGCCAATAAGATCACAAAGTTCTTAAAAGAGGCAGAGACATTGAAAGAGGTGCAGATGGAGGCGCAGTCAGCAGACAATACATTGGTAGAGGAATCAGCACAGATGTCGGTGAACTGGGATGCCGGGGAAGGAGAAGAGCAGTGAATATAGCATCATTTTTATCACCTAAGGTGGATGTGACCTATCTGCATGATACCATGACGATTCGCCAGGGACTGGAAAAGCTGCGGAGAAGCGGTTATACCGCAGTGCCGGTGGTAGATAGTGAGGATCGTTATGTGGGCACTATCAGTGAAGGCGATTTTCTGTGGAATATACTGAATCACAATGCCAGTCTGGATGAGATTACCATGAAGGCGTTGGAGCACACCTCTATTCGGGAAATTCTTCAAAGTGGTAAGGTTACAGCGGTCTGCATAGATACCAATATGGAACAATTATTGGGGCAGGTACAGATGCAGAATTTTGTCCCGGTGGTAGATGACAGGAATATTTTTATCGGTATCATCACCAGAGGAGAGATTATAAAATATTTTGTAAAAAAGCAGTTAGAATCGGCTAACAGACAGCTTTGACTTTTGTCGCAAAAAAGTATATACTAATACTGTTCAAAGCTAAATTTTCGGCAAGGGTATGATAGGAGTTTCGCAAACACCTATACAATTAATAGCAGAAAGGTGGACTACAACAATGAAAAAATTGGAAGAATACATAAGAAGTATACCGGATTTCCCGGAGGAGGGAATCATTTTCCGTGATGTGACCAGTGTGTTACAGGATGCGGATGGACTGCATCTGGCGATTGATACTATGCAGGATATGGTGAAGGACTTGGAATTTGATGTGGTGGTAGGACCTGAATCCCGTGGATTTATTTTTGGAACCCCTATCGCATACAATACAAGAAAGCCCTTTGTGTTGATTCGTAAGAAAGGAAAGCTGCCTTGTGAGACAGTGGAGATTTCTTATGATCTTGAGTATGGTCAGGCGACTATCGAGATGCACAAGGACAGCATCAAGCCCGGTCAAAAGGTGTTGATCGTGGATGATCTGATCGCTACAGGAGGTACGACTGAGGCTATGATAAAGCTGATTGAATCTTTGGGTGGAGAAGTGGTTGGCGTGGTTGTACTGATGGAGCTTGCAGGTTTGGAAGGTCGTAAGAAGCTACAGGGATATCGATTGGATTCCGCAATTTGCTATCCGGGCAAATAATATTTTGAAAAGATGGGCACGGAGGTGAGAGAGCATGGCAGTAGTCATTGATGATGGAAAGATAAGTCAATCACAGGAATTTTTAAATCCCGATGAACTGTATCAGGATTTGATTAAGCGTGTGCAAAAATATCACCCAAGCGATGATATTTCCATGATTGCCAAGGGCTATGAGGTTGCCTGTGAAGCCCATAAGAATCAGTTTCGTAAGTCCGGTGAGCCGTATATTATTCATCCGCTGAATGTAGCGATTATTCTGGCAGATCTGGAGTTGGATAAGGAGACCATTGTTGCGGGACTTCTTCATGATGTGGTGGAAGACACAGTCATGACCGAGGAGGATCTGAAGGAGCAGTTTGGCGAGGATGTGGCGCTGTTGGTGGACGGTGTGACCAAGTTGGAGAAGATTCCGCTTTCCGCGGGTGGAGAAAAGTCGGATGCCAAGCTGGAAATGCAGGCGGAGAATCTACGCAAGATGTTTCTTGCCATGGCTAAGGATATTCGTGTCATTATGATTAAGCTGGCGGATCGTCTGCACAATATGCGTACTTTGAAATATAAGACACCGGAGAGTCAAAAGAGAATAGCCAAAGAGACATTGGAGATTTATTGTCCCATTGCACAGAGATTGGGTATCAGCAAGATTAAGGTGGAATTGGATGATTTGTCTTTGAAGTATCTGGAGCCGGAGATTTATTATGATTTGGTAGACAAAATTGCAGTGCGCAAAAGCGTCCGTGAAAAATATATTCAGAGCATTGTGGATGAGGTCAGTGAACATATAGAAAATGCGGGAATCACTGCTAAAATTGATGGGCGTGTAAAGCATTTCTTCAGTATCTATAAGAAGATGAAGAATCAGAACAAGACATTGGATCAGATATATGATTTGTTTGCAGTGCGTATTATTGTGGATACAGTGAAGGACTGCTATGCGGCATTGGGTGTGATTCATGAGATGTATAAGCCCATTCCCGGACGTTTTAAGGACTATATTGCAATGCCCAAGGCGAATATGTATCAGTCTTTGCATACGACCCTGATTGGAAGTGCAGGACAGCCCTTTGAGATTCAGATTCGAACGTTTGAGATGCACAAGGCGGCAGAGTATGGTATTGCTGCCCATTGGAAATACAAAGAAGCTTCCGACGGTAAGAAGGTGGAAGCGCAGGAAGAGGAAAAGCTTGTCTGGCTGCGCCAGATTCTGGAGTGGCAGCGTGATATGTCGGACAACAGAGAATTTATGAATCTGTTGAAAAATGATTTGGATTTGTTTTCCGACAGTGTGTATTGTTTTACCCCTACCGGTGAGGTGAAGAATCTGCCGGCAGGCTCCACTCCCATCGATTTTGCTTACAGTATCCATTCCGCAGTGGGCAATAAAATGGTGGGAGCGCGTGTCAACGGCAGACTGGTGACGATTGATTATGAGATTAAGAATGGTGATCGTATCGAGATTATTACTTCACAGAACTCCAAGGGGCCTAGCCGGGATTGGCTGAATGTGGTAAAAAGTACACAGGCTAAGAACAAAATCAATCAATGGTTCAAGAGTGAATTTAAGGATGACAATGTTGCCCGGGGCAAGGAGCTGCTTACAAGCTACTGTAAGGGCAAGAATATCAACCTGTCAGAGCTGTTGAAGCCGGAATACATGGAAGTTGCCATGCACAAGTATGGTTTTCGTGATTGGGAGTCTGTGCTGGCTGCTGTGGGACATGGAGCACTGAAGGAAGGGCAGCTCATCAATCGTATGCAGGAGCTGTATGACAAGGAACACAAGAAGGAATTGACGGATGAGGAGATTCTGGCAAATATTGCGGAGAATAATGCACAGTCCGGAAAACCTACCCGTATGCGCCCCAAGAGCGGTATTGTGGTAAAGGGAATTGCAGATTTGTCCGTGCGATTTTCCAAGTGCTGTTCACCTGTACCCGGCGATGAGATTGTAGGTTTTGTCACCAGAGGAAGAGGGATATCGATTCACCGAACAGACTGTGTTAATATATTGAGTCTGCCGGAGCTGGAGCGCAACCGTTTGATTGACGCTGAATGGCAGGCGACCGATGATGCTCTGGCGGAAAAATATATGGTGGAGATTCGTATCTTTGCCAACAATCGCAATGGTCTGCTTGCGGATGTGTCCAAGGCTTTGACGGAGAAAAACATAGATATTATCTCTATGAATACCCGAACCAACAAGCAGGGGCAGGCTACAATGCAAACGGTATTTGAGATTACAGGTCATGAAGAACTGAACCGCATCATTGACAAGATTCGAGGGATTGAAAGTGTGATTGATGTGGATAGAGTCTAATATGAGCGGAGCGTAAGTATTGTAGAGATGAAGATTGGACGCATGGTGCTTGGAAGTGTGGGCACCAACACTTATTTTGTATATAGAGAAGATGGCAGTGAAGCCATCGTGATAGACCCTGCAGATTATGGTGAACGAATCTGTACAAGTCTGCAGCAAAATGGATTGCAGGTTGTGGCAATTTTATTGACCCATGGACATTTTGACCACATCTGGGGCGTAAAAGCGCTGCAGGAGGCGGCAAATAAACTAGCGGAGGCGGACGGCAGAGAGCCGGTGAAGGTGTATGCCTGTGAGGCAGAAAAAGAGCTTCTGGGCAATGCGCGCATGAATGTGTCGGCACAGGCGGGAAGAGCCTGCGAACTGGATGCAGACTGCTATGTAAGAGATGGTGAGGAGCTTGTGATTGCAGGGATGCGTTGCAGAGTGCTTGCCACACCCGGACACACGGTTGGCGGGTGTTGTTTTTATTTTGAGGAGGCGGGCTTTCTCATCAGTGGTGATACCCTGTTTCAGGATTCTGTGGGGAGGACAGATTTGCCCACAGGAAGCATGGGGACGTTGGTGCGTTCCATCAGGGAGAAATTGTTTGTGCTCCCCGATGAAACCAAGGTCTATCCGGGACATGGGGAGAGTACCACTATCGGACATGAAAAGAAATACAATCCTTTTTGTGTGTAAATGAAAGCTGATTGTGGAAGGATATTGTGACATGTTTGCAATAGATATCAATAAAGTAAATTTTGAATACGATGTGAATGCCATTGTGCGTGCCTTTTATCCCGGAGAGACTGTAACGGTGCTGACACCGGAGACCGGAATAGAGAAGCGAAGCAAGGCACAGGGTGCAGTGAGGATGACGATAAACATCGTCGATGATAAAGAAGCACCGAATCCGGGGGCAGTGATCGAGTTGGGGGAACAACATTTTACATGGATTTACGATGCTGCTGAAGGGAAATTTAAGGATGGCTTTAAGCGTTTCCTGTATCGAACCTTGTGTGAGGTTACCGGTAGAAAGCTGCCGTGGGGGAATCTGACCGGTATTCGTCCCACGAAGATTGCATACAGCATGTTGGAAAGCGGAAAGTCAGATGAGGAGATTCTGGAATTTTATCAAAGAGAGCATTATGTCAGTGAGGAGAAGGCAAAGCTTTCTATTGAGATTGCGAAGAGAGAGCGAAAGCTGTTAGAGGGCGTACATTATGAAGGAGGCTATAGTCTCTATCTTGGAATTCCCTTTTGCCCTACGACCTGTCTGTATTGCTCCTTTACCTCCTATCCCATTGCAGCCCATAGAAAGATTGTGGACAGTTACATCGACTGCCTGATTCGGGAGATGGAATACACAGCAGAGGCATTTGCAGATAAGATTTTGGACAGTGTCTATGTGGGAGGGGGAACGCCGACCACCCTGGAAGCAGAACAATTAGACAGATTGCTTACAAGGCTGAAGGAGTTATTTGATTTTTCTATGGTGAAAGAATTCACCGTGGAGGCGGGCAGGGCGGACAGCATCACCAGAGAGAAGCTGGAAGTGTTAAAACGGCATGGTATCAGTCGTATCTCTGTAAATCCGCAGACTATGAATCAAAAAACATTGGAAATCATTGGACGTAAGGCAAGTGTGGAGCAGGTTAGGGAGGCTTATGCGCTGGCAAGAGAGGTGGGCTTTGACAACATCAATATGGATTTGATTCTGGGGCTGCCGGGAGAGATGGAAGAGGATGTGCGCTATACGGTAGAAGAGGTGGTGAAGCTTGCCCCGGATAGTCTGACAGTGCATTCCCTGGCAATCAAACGGGCATCCAGGCTTAGTCAGTGGATTCAGGAGCATGGCGTTGCCACACTGCACAACACCGATGAAACCATGGAACTTGCGGCGGAGGGAGCAAAGCGTCTTGGGTTGGTGCCTTACTACCTCTATCGTCAGAAGAACATGTCGGGTAATTTTGAGAATGTGGGCTATGCCCAGGAAGGTAAGCTGGGACTTTACAACATTCTCATCATGGAGGAAATGCAGACGATTGTGGCGTTGGGCGCAGGAAGTATCACCAAGAAGGTCAGCAGACAGATTGCGGAGAACGGTGAGGAGAGCGTGTTGATTGAACGCTGTGAGAATGTGAAGGAAATCGCACAGTACATAGAACGCATTGATGAGATGCTTGAGAGAAAGAGGACACTGTTTGCTTAGTGCAGATGCAGATACCCTGCGCAGCATGTGATATGGTGGAAGCATGTTGCGCAGGGCTTTTAAGTGTCTGGGAAGTATCATTCCGTATATAGGATTATGTTGCGATAATAGCGCACTGTATTTTCATCTGCTTCATCAAAATCAGAAGAAAATGAACTCAGGCTGCCGGTGGGATGCACCACCATATCTGCAAATTGCATATAGCATTCATAATAGTTCTTTAAATCATCATAGACTTCTTGATTGTTTTCCTGTAAATCATTCATTTCTCGCATCAGCGCGATAATGTTTTGTTGTTGGAGCCTGATAGCATCTATTTGTCCGGCAAACTCCGGGTCGAGAAACAGGTTATCTAAAGCATCATTAAAGTCTTCATAGAATGCACCGGTTCCGTTGTCCTCTCTGGTGTACATATCAGTATTGGCGGCTTCTTTGTTGTAAATGGAGTTATTCCATACCGCAATAATCATATTTCCGCAGTCCTCCACTTGGCAACAACTGTCCAGGATTGCGTTGGTGAGCTCTGTCAGTCTTTGGGTTGCAGAGCGATTTTTTCGCAGAGGAGTTGTATGGGATGAGATTGCCAGCATTATCATTGCCAACACTAACAGGATGGTTATAATGTTGTTGATTATCAGATTTATTTTTAAGGATAGCATTTTGTTTTGCAGTACTTTGATGTCGTTAGATTCCATGTGCAACGCTCCTTCTTTTGTTATTTCTCAGTTGATTGTGGTTTTATGGCGCAAATTCTTTCGTAGGAAGCATTCAACTCATTGAGTAGCTTCGTGATGCGAGGACTTGATGTCTCGCAGTCTGTGCGGATAATGTTTGTGACGATACCATCGTAGGGATTACGATATATCATCCTGAAGCTTACTATATGCCATTCTATCAAGGACTGTTTACTCGAATTGCTTACATTTTTGATGGACTGTTTACTCGAATTGCTTACAGTTTTGATGGAAAGGTTTTGGGCAGCATCCCTCATAAGTTTTTCTCGTAAGTTTATATCCTTTGTTAATTCTAATTGGGGATAGCTATCTCCCAAAAAATCAATGGATTTGTCAAGCAATTCTTTTAGTTTATCATAAGCATTTTCGTTATGCTTGATTGCCCGGGTGATTACCGTTTCTAAGTAATCAATATTTTTTTTCGCTAATAATTGTATTAATATTTCTATGTAGGGAAACATAAAGGGGTTATTGTTTCCAAATGCATCCGGAACCTCAAACTCCTCCGTGAAATAATCTAAAACCTGCCAGGAGGCGTTGGCGATATGCTCCAACATGGCTTTGTCATAGGGCTGTTCGTCAAGAAAAGTGTTGACATAATAATTTGCCTGATGCAATAAGAGGACTTCTCTTGCGCGCAGTCGGGTCAGCATGTCAATATCGTCGTTTTCGATGGCGAGTATAATGGAATTTCTTCGATAGCTGTCATTCTTTACAACGTCATTTATCATGTTGTCAAAACCGGTTTCCGCAACCCTTGCAGAGAAAGTGTGCCTGGAGTGATCGTCTTCATGGAAATCACGGAATTCAACATGGAGGAACTCTTGTGTATAGAGATCTCTTCTCTTAATGCTTGTGCCCGGTGCAAAACTGAATCCACCGTTTTTTCTTGCAAAATTGTCACATGCCTCGTCTACCAGCCAAATATAATGATGATCTATTAAGTATCTGAATAAGTCATAATTTTTGAACTTAATGATATAATCTAAAATATTTTTCCCATATTCATCATAATTTAAGATTAAACTCTCGTCAGTGTGCATATATTGTTCCCATAGCGTCGCATCCTTTGAAGCTGCAATCATATAGTTGGTAAGTCTGTTGGTGACCGGGAGTGCTTTTTTTCCGGCGCTTAAAATATCCTCGCAGGTCACATCAAGCAACTTTGTAAAGATGGGTAGGTCGTAAAGCTGTATGGTCTTGTGTCCATGAATGATTCCGGACAGGCGTCTACTCATATTTCTTACCTCTACATTATCCGCAGTCTTGCCGTCAGCTTCCAGGTAACTTCTGCAAAAATGACTATAGTATGTATACTTTTGGATTATAAGTTTGTCTAAATATGACCCGATTTCTTTGTTGTCTGCAATATGAAACATAGTGTTTTCCTCCTTTTCATACACAGTATATCATTAGGATTTATATAATAATACCCCACATTTTGAATACATAAATTTAATTTCGTTTTCATGTATTAAAATTTTGTATCCTTTTTGGATACACGATGGTATGTGGCGAGAGTTGCTTTTGAGTTTATTTCTGTTTGCGCAAGACCTTGACATCGTGCGAAAGAATCAGTAAAATGAGTGTGGTTGATAGACAAGGAAAACGAGGAGAAAAAAATGGCACTTAGTAAGAAACCGACTACAGGTATGAAGGATATTTTGCCCCAGGAGATGCAGATTCGCGATTATGTCATAGGCGTGATTAAGGAAACCTACGGAAAGTTTGGATTTACATCCATTGAGACTCCCTGTGTGGAGAATATTGCGAACTTGACCAATAAACAGGGCGGCGACAATGAGAAATTGATTTTTAAAATCTTAAAGCGCGGAGAGAAGTTGAATGTGGAGGCGGCTGCCACGGAGGAGGAAGTGGTAGATTCGGGTCTGCGCTATGACCTGACGGTTCCGTTGGTGCGCTATTATTCCAACAATGCGGCAGTATTGCCCAGTCCCTTTAAGGCATTACAGATGGGCAATGTGTGGAGAGCGGACAGACCCCAGAGGGGCAGATACCGTCAGTTTATGCAATGTGATATTGATATTTTGGGAGAGCCCTCCAATCTGGCAGAGATTGAGCTGATTCTGGCGACTACCACTACTTTGGGCAAGCTGGGTTTTAAGAACTTCCAGATTCGTATCAATGAGAGACGCATTTTAAAGGCGATGGCGGCATATAGCGGTTTCGCGGAAGCAGCCTATGACAGTGTGTTCATTACCTTGGATAAAATGGACAAGATTGGGCTTGCCGGCGTGGAAGCAGAGCTTTTGGAGAATGGGTTTGCGAAGGAAGCTGTAGACAGATATCTGAATCTGTTCAAAGGTTTGGAGCAGGCGGAGAATGGCGTGCAGTATTTGGCGGATACCCTGGGTGAGTTCCTGGAGCCGGATGTGGCAGAAAATTTGGAAGAGATTATGGATAGTGTGAGCGCTACGAAAGCTTCAGATTTTGAAATTGTATTTGATGCGACACTGGTGCGCGGTATGTCTTACTATACAGGAACCATTTTTGAAATTGCTATGCCTGAGTTTGGCGGAAGCTGCGGTGGCGGTGGCAGGTATGATAAAATGGTGGGCAAGTTCACCGGTAAGGATGTGCCGGCATGTGGCTTCTCCATTGGATTTGAGCGTATTATCCTGTTGCTGATGGAAAGCGGTTTTCAGGTACCTGCCAGTCCGAAAAAAATTGCTTATCTGATTGAGAAGGGCGTGGCTGGTGAGGCACTGTGTAAGGTGATCGCGCAGGCACAGGAGGCGCGCAGGGAAGGTGCACAGATATTGGTGGCACGCATGAACAAGAATAAAAAGTTCCAGAAGGAGCAGTTGACAAAGGAAGGCTACGAGGAATTCGTAGAATTTTACAAGGACCCGTTGAAGAATTAGAAGAAAATACTGTATGAAAATATGGCAGGGTAGGTCAGCCTCCGGGGTGTTCTACTCTGTTTTATGTATTTTGCGGTAAGGTTTGAAGGGAACGTGGGAAATTGGCAGAAATGGAGAATCCGGCAGAACATTTTTATATAAAGCGTTACATAACTTCTGTGCAGGAACCTTGGGAGGGCATCAGTAAACAAGCCTTGGCGGAAGCGGCGTGCCGGAAGGTGGATGCTGACAGACGGCAGAAGCTGGAAGGAAAGAAGCAAGCCGGAGCTTGGAGGGAGAGCTTGGCGGCGGGACTTTTGATACAGAGGGCGGTGGCGGATTATGTTGAGGAGCGGAAAAGAGCGAATACGGACAAGGGGGATGACCTGCAAGGGAATGAGCGAGACGGACTGTTGGAGATACCTATAAAGGAGTTGGCAGAGGATGGGCGCTTTCCCCTGGACATTCATTACCGGTATGGGGAACATGGAAAGCCTTATTTTGCGGATGTTCCGCTTTTTTTCAGTATCTCTCATTCGGCGGGGAGCGTGCTCTGCGTTGTGAGTGAGCGGCAGGTTGGGGCGGATATACAGTGTGTCAGAAATATCTTGCCTAATGGCATGGTAGAGCGTTTTTTCTCGGAGGAGGAAAAGAGGAGCTGGCAGTTGCTTGCAGAAAAGGAGAGAGCAGATTTTTTTTATCGTGCCTGGACCAGAAAGGAAGCTTATGGAAAGCTTGCGGGAGATGGTGTGCTCAGAGCTTTGGATAGGAATCTGTTCGGTGAACGGTGCGGTATCCATTGGGAGGAATATCGGAAGGACGATATGTACATAGCCATTTGTGTAGGAGATTGAGCATGGGATGGCGATAGAGGGAAGGAACATATAACGGAGAAGAATCAGTATGAAAAGGTTGTTGGTTTATTTAAAGGATTATCGCAAGGAGACAGTGTTGGCACCGCTGTTTAAGCTGTTTGAGGCTTTTTTTGAGCTTCTGGTGCCCTTGGTGATGGCGAATATCATCGATTATGGTATTGCCAGTTCAGATACAGGTTATATCCTGAGAATGGGACTTTGCCTGCTGCTGCTTGCGGCGGTGGGGCTTGGTTTTTCCATCACTGCACAGTATTTTGCAGCGAAAGCTGCAGTAGGCTTTTCCACCAGATTGCGTCAGGTGTTGTTTGATTACATAGAGGACTTGAGCTTTACCAGTATGGATAAGGCGGGCACCTCCACCATGATTACCCGTATGACCAGTGATATCAATCAGATTCAGGCGGGGGTGAATCTGGTGCTGCGCCTTTTTCTTCGCTCCCCGATTATTGTGCTGGGGGCAATGGTTATGGCATTCACCATTGATGTGAAGAGTGCACTGATATTTGTGGTGGCGATTCCCCTGCTTGCCATAGTCGTATTTGGCATCATGTTTTATACGATTCCGTTGTATAAAAAGGTGCAGGAACGGTTAGATAAGGTATTGGGAATTACCAGAGAGAATCTCACCGGTGTGCGTGTGATCCGCGCTTTCCATCAGGAGCAAAGGGAAGAGGAACGATTTGTGGAGAGCAATCGCAATCTGTCTGCTCTGCAGATATTCGTGGGCAAAATCAGTGCCTGTATGAACCCCATTACCTATGTGTGTGTGAATGGAGCGGTTATTGCACTGATTTATACGGGAGCGCTTCAGGTGGATGCAGGTGTGCTTACCCAGGGAGAAGTGGTGGCAATCATCAATTATATGTCTCAGATATTGGTGGAACTGGTGAAGCTCGCAAATCTGATTATTGCTGTGACGAAGGCGTTTGCTTCGGCAGACCGTGTGGCAGCAGTATTTGATATCAAGGAGGAGCCGGTGAGTGTAAATGCCGGAACGAAGGAGATAGAATCCGACACACCGGCTTTTCTGCACTTTGCGCATGTATCACTCACCTATAGCGGTGCGGGAGCGGAGACCTTGCATGATATGAGCTTTACAGTGAATCGCGGAGAGACGGTGGGGATTATCGGCGGAACCGGTTCCGGAAAGTCTTCTCTGGTGAATCTGATACCGAATTTTTATCCGGTGACAGAAGGAGCTATTTATCTGGATGGAAAGGATATTCGGGAGATTCCGGAGGAGGAGCTGCGAAGACGCATAGGTGTCGTTCCCCAGAAGGCAGTGTTGTTCAAGGGAACGATTCGCAGTAATCTGCTGTGGGGCAAGGAGGACGCCACAGACGAGGAACTGTGGCGTGCAATCGATCTTGCACAGGCGAGAGAGGTCGTGGAAGGCAAGGTGGGGAAATTAGATGCTGAAATTGCCCAGAACGGTAAGAATCTATCGGGAGGTCAGAGACAACGTCTGACGATTGCGAGAGCCTTGGTGAGACAGCCGGATATTTTAATCTTAGATGACAGCGCTTCTGCCCTTGACTATGCCACGGATGCCAAGTTACGCATTGCGCTCCACAGTATCAAGAATACGACGACCTTTATTGTATCTCAGCGGGCTTCGTCCATCAGGCATGCGGATAAGATCATTGTGTTGGATGACGGTGAGATTGTAGGTATCGGCACGCATGATGAACTGTTGAAGGGTTGTGAAGTATATCAGGAAATCTATTATTCACAGGGCGCACAAGAAAAGAAGAAGGTGGAGTAGAAAATGGAGAAAAAGAATGTACAGCGGGAGACGCTTGGAAAGATTCTAAACTATATCAAAAAATACCGACTCATTGTGCTCTGCTCTCTGATTCTTGCAGCAGTGACGGTCACGCTTACTTTGTATATTCCAATTCTCACAGGAAATGCGGTGGATATGATTGTGGGTAAAGGGCAGGTAGATTTGCCGGGCGTGTTGGCAATTTTAAAGAAAATCGGTATTGTGATGGTGGTGACTGCGGTGGCGCAGTGGGTGATGAACACCTGCAACAATTATATTACATATCATGTGATTCGGGATATCAGAGAGGATGTATTCCGTAAGCTACAGATTTTACCATTGAAATATTTGGATACCCAGTCATACGGAAGTATTGTGAGTCGTGTGATTGCGGATGTGGATACCTTTGCAGACGGTCTGCTGATGGGCTTTACACAGTTGTTTACGGGAGTGCTTACAATCTTTGGAACGCTGGGCTTTATGCTTGTCACCAATGTGCCCATCACACTGGTGGTGGTATGTATCACGCCTGTCTCTTTTCTGGTGGCGAAATTTATTGCCACGAAAACGTTTGTTATGTTCAAGGAACAGTCTGAAACTAGAGCGGAGCAGACTGCTTTAGTGGAAGAAATGGTAGGAAATCAGAAGATTGTAAAGACCTTCTCCAGAGAGGAACAGGTGAAAGAGCAGTTTGCAGAGATCAATCAGAGATTACAGAAGTGTTCCCTGAATGCCACCTTTTTCTCTTCTCTGACAAATCCGGCGACACGATTTGTCAACAGTCTGGTGTATGCGGGGGTGGGAATTTTTGGCGCTTTTGTTGCAATCAGAGGCGGAATCAGTGTGGGACGGCTGTCCTGTTTTTTGAGTTATGCGAATCATTACACCAAGCCCTTTAATGAGATTTCCGGGGTGATCACGGAGCTGCAGAACGCGATTGTGTGCGCAGCACGAATTTTTGATCTGATCGAGCAGGAACCTCAGACTCCGGATGCGGAGGATGCAAGAGTGCTTACAGACGCACAGGGCAATGTAGAACTGTCTCATGTATATTTTCAGTATGTGCCTGACAAGAAACTGATTCAGGATTTTAATCTGTCTGTGAAGCCGGGACAGAGGGTGGCAATCGTAGGACCTACAGGCTGCGGTAAGACGACGGTAATCAATCTGCTCATGCGGTTTTACGATGTGAATGAGGGAGCAATCTGCGTGGATGGCACGGATATCAGAGCGATGACCCGCGGCAGCCTGCGTACCAATTATGGTATGGTGTTGCAGGAGACTTGGTTGAAAAGCGGTACTATAAGAGATAACATTCGGATGGGAAAACCGGAGGCAACGGAGGAGGAGGTGCTTGCAGCGGCGCAGGCAGCGCATGCCCACAGCTTTATCAAACGATTGCCCAAGGGTTATGACACGATCATCACGGAGGATGGAGATGGCTTATCTCAGGGGCAGAAACAGTTGCTCTGCATTGCCCGTGTCATGTTATGTCTGCCGCCCATGTTGATTCTGGACGAGGCAACCTCCTCTATTGATACAAGAACGGAGCTTAAGATACAGAATGCTTTTGCAAAAATGATGGAGGGTAGAACCAGCTTTATCGTAGCACATCGCCTGTCCACCATTCAGGAGGCGGATGTAATACTGGTGATGAAGGACGGTAATATCATCGAACAGGGTGATCACGAGAGCCTGTTGGCACAAAATGGATTTTACGCAAATCTTTATAACAGTCAGTTTGCGGTATCATAGACCGGTATCAAGCAGTGCAATATGGATGAAGGAGAAACAACATAGGATCTTCTGCATATACTGTACAAAGATATGCAGGAGGTCTTTTTTATGGCTTTGATTGCGCTTGATGCCGGCCATGGAGGTGTAAACCCCGGTGCTCAGTACGATGGCAGGGCGGAGAAGGATGATGTGCTGGCGCTCACCTTAGAGGTGGGCAGGATATTGGAAGAGAGCGGCGTTGAGGTATACTATACCAGAACAGCAGATATTTATGAGTCGCCCTATCAGAAGGCACAGGAGGCAAACGAGGTGGGGGCAGATTATTTTGTATCTATCCACCGCAATTCCAGTCCGTATCCCAATCAATATACAGGAGTGGAGACGCTTGTTTTTAATCGTTATGGAGAAGCAGCCAGAATGGCTTACAATATCAATGAGCAGTTGGAGGCGGTGGGATTCGTCAATCTGGGAGTGAATGAACGCCCTAATCTGGTGGTGCTCAACCGTACGCAAATGCCTGCTGTACTGGTTGAAGTGGGATTTATCAACACGGATGCAGACAATCTGTTGTTTGACAAACGCTTCTATGAAATTGCGCAGGCAATCGCGGATGGTATTCTGGTAACTTTGGGAATGTAACTTTGGGAATATAAAGTCAGGCTTTGGCGCATAAGATGAGTGTAAGAGCGTAGGAGCGTGTCAGATTGTTTGCAATATGGATATTTTTGGAGTAGTGACATTTCTGGGAGGACTGGCATTATTCTTCTATGGAATGTGCCTGATGGAAGAGTGTCTTGTGAAATTTGCCGGAGGAAAACTGGAACGTATGTTAGAGAGGCTGACTGCCAGTCCGTTTCAGGGTGTGCTTGTGGGGACCGTAATGACTGCGTTGATACAATCCTCATCGGCTGTGACTGTCATGGTGGTGGGCTTGGTGGATTCCGGTATGATGAGTCTGTAACAGTCGGTGGGTATTATTATGGGAGCAAATATCGGAACTACCGTTACCTCGTGGCTGTTGGGAGCGATCGGAATGGAGAGCTCGTCTTTTTTGGTGCGTTTGTTACAGCCTTCGACTACCTCTCCGCTTTGTGCGCTTGTGGGAGTCGGTGTTTTGATGACTTCAAAAAGGCAGCGGTTGCAGAATATTGCAACTGTCTTTGTGGGGTTTTCCATTTTGATGTTTGGAATGGATACCATGAGCAGGGCGGTGCAGCCGCTGGCAGAACTTCCGGAATTTACTGGGATTATGACAAGGTTTTCCAATCCTTTTATGGGAGTGGCAGGAGGGACTTTTGTGACAGCCCTGATACAATCCTCCTCTGCGGCTGTGGGAATCCTGCAGGCACTAAGTATCACCGGAGGGGTGACGTACAGCTTGGCAATTCCAATGATTATAGGGCAGAACATTGGCACATGTGTGACTGCGCTGCTGGCAGGAATAGGGGCATGCAGAAATGCCCAAAGGACAGCTTTGATTCATCTTTATTTGAATGTGCTTGGCGCGGTGATATTTATGTCAGGATTTTATGGACTCAATAGCATCGTGAGATTTTCTTTCATGGAAAAAGCGGCAACCCCCATGGGGATAGCCGCTATACATAGTATTTTCAATGTGGTCGTAACAGTGGCGCTGTTTCCGTTTTCAGGACTGCTTGTCCGACTGGTATCACTGGGAAAGCGATGAATCCGATGATGTATCGCCAGACGCATCCATTCCATCGGAGGGGGCAGCCGGGGGAGTATCGGACGAGACAGTCTGTACCGGGAGTGTCATGCACACTTTTTGAATACGATTTTGCTCTGTGTCGATTACTTCCAGCTTGATACCGTTTTCCAACGTGACTGAATCGCCTTCCTCCGGCAGTCGATTCAGATATTCAATGATAATACCTCCGATAGAGTCATAATCTTCACTGACGAGGTCTGTGCCGATGGCATCATTGATGTCATCCAGCTTCATGCTGCCTTCTACCAGATAAGTAACATCGTCAAGCTTTTGTATAAATTCTGCTTCATCGGCATCGTATTCGTCACGGATTTCGCCTACGATTTCCTCCAGAAGGTCTTCTAGTGTGATCATACCCACTGTTGCGCCATATTCATTCAGAACAAAGGCTACATTCAGCGTCTTTTCCCGGAGCTCATCCATCAGATCCGCAATGCGCTTGAATTCGTATGTATAGTGGGCATCACGAAGAATACTTTCCACACAAAAGGAGTCCGCCTCTGTCAAGATAAAGTCCTTGATGTTGATGAACCCGATAATATTATCCTTGTCATCTCTGTAGACGGGAAGCCTTGTATACATAAATTGGCGAAACACCTCTAAGACATCCTGATAGGAATCTTCTACATTTACAGTGACCATATTGATGCGTGGAATCATAATATCCTTTGCCAGGGCATCTGAGAAATCAAATACATTGTATATCATTTCGCGTTCTTCTGATTCAATGACGCCTTCCTCGTGGCTGACATCTACATATGTTTTTAACTCGGTCTCTGTCATGGCTGTTGGACGCATGTTGGGGTCAATGCGCAATAGGTGCAATATTCCCTTTGACATTTTGTCCACAAGAAAGATGACGGGAGTGAGTAGCTGCATCAATCCATATATAATATTGCAATAGGAGAGGGAAAGTTGCTCGGAGTAGAGCATTGCCCAGGTTTTGGGAACAATCTCACCGCAGAGAAGTACTACGACGGTCAGTATCCCCGTGGCGATTCCGACAGCCAGATGAATCCGCAGTGCGAGAGTTGTGGCAAGTGCAGAGGCAGACAGATTGACGATATTATTGCCCACCAATATGGTGCTGAGCATTTTGCTGTAATTGTCCAGAATACGAATGACCTTGGAGGCACGTTTGTTCCCTTCTTCCGCCAAAGAACGTATGCGCACTCGATTGACCGTGGTGAGCGCTGTCTCAGCAGAGGAAAAGAAACCGGACAATAAAACCAGAATCACTAACGTAATAAGTTGTATGACACCTGAGGTATCCAAAAATATAACACATCCTTTTCTATTTATATTTGTCATCAATACAGAATTAAAGCAACTATACAATATTCGCCGGGCAGTTGTCAAGTTTTTAAGATTTGACGAATATAATCAGATGTAACAGTTTGGTCATATCATCGATTTCTACATGACTGAACTGTTACAATCAGATAAAAATAATTGTTTTATCCATTATTATCAAAAGGAATGAAGGAGGAGCTATGAACAACGAATTGAGGGAGTCGAAAGTACCGGTATTTTTTCTGGTAAAAACATTGGTGTTTTCCTACATACTGACGGCGGGACTTTTGTTGGTGCTGGCATTGCTGCTTTATAAACTGGGGCTGACAGAACGTGTCGTATCTATCGCAATCATAGTGATTTATGTGCTCGCTACGATGTTTGCAGGATTCCTTGCGGGAAAACGAATGAAGAACAGGAAATTCCTGTGGGGCTTATTGCTTGGGAGCGCATACTTTTTGGTGCTTGTGTTGGTATCTCTGCTTGTACACAGAGGAGCAGGTGAATGGGGAGATTCATTTTTTACCACGTTGATCCTATGTGCCGGCGGTGGAATGTTGGGCGGGATGCTGGGCTAAAAGCATGGAAAATTCTTGACAGTGAGCGGGCAGATGTGATATAAAGAAGTTAACCGATAAACCAACTGATTTTATTAGAGAAAATGGGGTATAATAGTTTGTGACATATTAGATGGTTAGCGCAAAGGAGATATGTGACTTGAAACAGGCGAAAGACAAAACGAATAAAATGAATAAAACAGGGGAACGTCTGGCGGGTGTATTAATGCCGGTTTCGGCGCTGCCTTCCCGGGAAGGAATCGGAACATTTGGTAAGGAGTCGTATCATTTTGTGGATGTATTGTCCAAGATGGGAATGTCTATTTGGCAGATTCTTCCTTTGAATCCATTGGGCTATGGCAATTCACCTTATCAACCGTTTTCCTCCTATGCAGGAGACGAATTGTATGTGGATCTGGAGCTTTTGGCGGAAAAGGGATATTTGAAGAAGTCCGCTGCGCCATTGGAATCACAGGGCAGAGTAGACTATGATGCAGCCAGAAAGTTTAAGGAGCCGTATCTAAGGGAAGCATTTGCAGAATTTAGAAAGACGGTTAGTTTGGATGCAGGGTATGCGTCGTTCTGCAAGTTGGATTGGGTGAAACCCTATGCTGTGTTCATTTCGCTGAAGCGAGCCAATGATATGAGATGTTGGAATGAGTGGCCCAAGGAACAGCAGAATTGGATATTGGATGGGAAATATGATCTCTCGGAGCTTGCGGATGAAATTGCGTATCAGATGTTTTTGCAGTATATGTTCTATGTACAGTGGAATGAATTGAAGGCTTATGCCAATGGGAAGGGCATTCTGATCATGGGAGATATTCCTTTTTATGTGGGGATAGACTCGTTGGATGTGTGGAAGGCAAGGGAGGATTTCCTGTTGGATCAGGACGGAAGACCCAGATTTATTGCAGGAGTGCCGCCTGATTATTTTAGTGCCACCGGTCAGCGTTGGGGCAATCCCATTTACGATTGGGAGCATTTGGAGCAGAATCATTTTCAGTTCTGGATAGATAGGCTTGCCTATAGTACGAAGCTGTATGATATTTTGCGAATTGATCATTTCCGTGCCTTTGATACCTATTGGAGGATTCCGGCAAGCTGCCCTACGGCTGTTTCGGGAGAGTGGCTGGAGGCTCCGGGATATAAGCTGTTTGATACGATTTATGAGCAGCTTCCGGATGCGTGGATTGTCGCGGAGGATCTGGGAGAGCTTCGTCCGGAGGTGCTTGTCTTAAGAGATCATTATGGGCTGATGGGAATGTTTATTGCAGAATTCAGTTTGTTGTATGAGGAGGCGCATAAGAACCGCCTGATTTACACGGGAACCCATGACAATCAGACCGTGAAGGGCTGGTATGTGGACATGGACAGACAGATGCGCGCGCAGGTGGATGCCAAGCTAAAGCCCTATGGTAAGCCGGGAGACAGCGTGGTCAATAGAATGCTGCATTATGTGTTGGAGAGTGAGGCGGATATGGCGGTGATTCCGGCGATGGACGTTTTGGAGCTGGATGATTCGGCGAGATTGAATACGCCGGGAACGGTGGGAAGTCCTAACTGGGAGTGGCGCATGGAGAGTCTGGAAGCCATGGAAGAGCGGATAGAGTGGATGCGGGAGATGGTTTTGGAATCGAAGCGCGGACGGAAGGAATAGAGATGAAGATCAAAGACATTGCAGCGAAAGCAGGGGTGAGTACTGCCACAGTTTCCAATGTTATCAATGGAAATTTCCATAAGGTGTCAGAGAAGACGATTCGCAGGGTACAGAAGATCATAGAGGAAAATGATTATCAGCCCAGTGCTATGGCGCGCAGCCTGGCATTAAAGGAAAGCAGGATTATCGGTGTGGTTATGCCCTACCTGGGGGAGGATGAGGCGTTTTCCGCAAGCCCCTATTATGAAAAAATGTTGTCTTTTCTGGAGAAATTTGTGCGGAAACAGGGGTATTATCTGATGATTCGCAGCGTGGGAGAGTGCAAGGAAATGATTCCGGTATTTACTACATGGAATGTGGATGGGCTCATTCTGTTAGGACCTAATCGGGAAGAGGTTGCAGAGATCGAGAAACGGATCAATATCCCGACAGTCTATATTGACAGCTATGCGCCTGATGCAGACATTGTCAATGTGGGAATAGATGATTATAAGGGCGGTTATCTGGCGGCAGAATATTTGATGGAAAAGGGGCACAGGAAGATTGCATATGTGGGACCGGATCAGGCGGAGTCCGGCGTGGTAAATGAACGCTTCAGAGGCTTTTGTGATGCGCTTCAGTCCCGGGGAATTGTTGTTACAGAGGAACAGATTTTTAAGACTTGGACGATTTATAATGAAGGCGTGGATGCCGGGAAGCGGATTGCTTATTCCGATATGCAGTTCACTGCGGTTGTGACGATGTCGGATATTCTCGCTTTCGGTGTGATGGAAGGATTGCGGCTGTGTGGTTTGGATGTACCGCAAGATATTTCGGTGGTAGGCTTTGACAACCTTCCCGAGTGCTGTTATTCTTATCCGCAGCTTACCACGGTCTCGCAGAATATGCAAAGGAAGGCAGAGTTGGCGGGGGAATATCTGTTTAAGATGATTGAACATAAGGAAAAATTAGTCATAAATGAGAAGATTGGTGTAGAGCTCATAGAGCGTCAATCGGTAAGGGAATTGCATAGTTAAAAGGAATCTTTGATGTTGTGCTGCTTGTGGATGACAGGCAGCTTTTTGTCTTATTTTGAAAAAAATACTTTCCTATTCAGAAAAACTGTGCTATACTACAAGAGATTTGTAATATTTAAGGAGGCAAAGTAATTAATATGAAGCATATTAAGACTTTAACAACAAGGGACTTAAAGGAATCTATGAAGAAGGGCGGCTGTGGCGAGTGCCAGACATCCTGCCAGTCTGCTTGCAAGACATCTTGTACGGTAGGCAATCAGAGCTGTGAGAAGATTAAATAATTGGTTTGAAATGCGAGACTAGCGTAAGCAGCGACTCCAGTCGCTGCTTATTGTGCGTTATAAATAACGGCGTTCTCAGAGATTATTTTACGCAATCAATTAGGAAAAATTTGAAATTGAGTATTTTGACAGAAAGGAATTGTTACTGTGATACACCAGTATAAAAACAATGGGTATAACATCGTCATGGACGTGAACAGTGGTTCCGTACATGTGGTGGATGATATTGTGTATGATATGATTCATCTGGTGGAACCCCTTGTAAATGAAGGCATAAAGGATGAGGATACCATCAAGGCGGCTGTCCTGAATCTGGCGGACATCCAATATCCGGATGAGGAAATCTGTGAGGCGGTGGAAGAGGTTCTGGAGCTGGAGAAGGCGGGACAGTTATTTGCCCCTGATATATATGAAAATTATGTATTTGATTTCAAGAAGCGGCAGACAGTGGTAAAGGCATTATGTCTGCATATAGCGCATGACTGTAATCTGGCCTGTAAGTATTGTTTTGCAGAGGCAGGTGAATATCATGGCAGACGGGCACTGATGAGCTTCGAGGTGGGTAAGGCGGCACTGGATTTTCTGGTGGCGAATTCCGGGAACCGCGTGAATCTGGAGGTGGACTTTTTCGGAGGCGAACCGCTGATGAACTGGCAGGTAGTCAAGGATTTGGTGGAGTATGGTCGCAGTCTGGAGGAGCCCCACAACAAAAAATTCCGTTTTACGTTGACCACCAATGGTGTGCTTTTGAATGATGATATTTTGGAGTTTGCCAATAGAGAAATGACAAATATTGTGCTGAGTATTGACGGAAGAAAAGAGATTCATGATAAGATGCGTCCTTTTCGCGGGGGACAGGGAAGCTACGATATCGTGGTTCCCAAGTTCCAAAAAACGGCGGAAAGCAGAGAGCAGATGAACTATTATGTGCGAGGTACCTTCACCCATCACAACCTGGATTTCTCAGAGGATGTACTTCATCTTGCAGATTTGGGCTTCAAGCAGATATCGGTGGAGCCTGTGGTTGCTCAACCCACGGATGATTACGCGATCACCGAGGAGGATCTGCCGAAGCTGATGGAGGAGTATGACAAGCTGGCAGTGGAGATGCTCAGACGAAAGAAGGCAGGCGAACCATTTAATTTCTTCCACTTTATGATTGACTTACAGGGAGGTCCCTGTGTGGCAAAGCGTCTTTCCGGATGCGGTTCCGGAACAGAGTATCTGGCAGTCACCCCCTGGGGAGATTTTTATCCCTGCCATCAGTTTGTGGGAAATGAAGATTTTAAGATGGGGGATGTGTTTCACGGCATTGAGAGAGAGGATATCCGGGACGAGTTTAAGTGCTGCAATGTGTATGCAAAGGAAAAGTGTAAGAAGTGTTTTGCCAAGTTTTATTGTAGTGGCGGATGTGCGGCGAACTCTTACAATTTCCACGGCAATATCAATGATACATATGATGTGGGCTGTGAATTGCAGAAGAAGCGTATTGAATGCGCGATTATGATGAAGGCAGCGTTGGCGGATATGGAAGAGGAAGTATAATTCCCAAACTATAAAAATACATGTAAAACAGAAAGGAAAAGGAACAATGAAAAAGAGTAAAGCGATTGCGATACTGCTCTGTGTGATATTGATTTTGGCAGGTGTGACTTATATTGATATCTTCGGAGTGGATGCAACAGGAAAGGCTAGTGCATCAGACATTAAACTGGGGCTTGATCTGGCAGGGGGTGTCAGTATCACTTATCAGGTGGTAGGAGATGAGAATCCCAGTGATACGGATATGAAGGACACCATTGCAAAGCTGCAGAAGCGTGTAGAAAATTATAGCACAGAGGCAATCGTGTATCAGGAGGGAGCAGATCGAATCAATATTGAGATTCCCGGTGTGAGTGATGCAAATGCTATTCTGCAGGAGTTGGGCAGACCCGGTGCATTATATTTTATTGCGCAGACAGATGCAGACGGCAATGTGAACTATTCGCAGCAGATGGTGTCTGCGGCAGATGGCACGACCGGTTATACTTATGTATTGACAAAGAGCATCGAGGAACTGGAAGCAGACGGCTCTGTGGTATTGGTGGGTACGGATGTAAAGGATGCCCGTGCCATATCCACCCAGGATCAGATGAAAAACTCTACCTATGCGGTGGATTTGACCATGACAGACGAGGGACGCGAGAAATTTGCTGATGCCACCAGAAATGCGTACAACAAGGGTGAGACGATTGGTATCTATTATGATGGCGAGTTTGTGAGTGTACCGAAAGTAAATGAGGTGATCACAGGTGGCAATGCGCAGATTTCTCCTATGGAGTCTTTTGCGAAGGCAGAGAATCTTGCTTCTACTATTCGCATCGGTGGTTTAAAGCTGGAATTGGAGGAGTTGCATTCTAAAGTAGTCGGTGCACAGTTGGGTGTGGAGGCAATCAATACCAGTTTGAAGGCGGGTGCCATCGGTCTGGTGATTGTGATTGTATTTATGATTGCAACCTATTTTCTGGCAGGTTTTGCATCCGCGATTGCTTTGGCACTCTATACAGCACTGGTTGTATTGTTGCTGAATGGATTCGATATGACCCTGACCCTTTCCGGAGTGGCAGGTATTATCCTTTCTATTGGTATGGCGGTAGATGCCAATGTGATTATCTTCGCGCGTATCCGCGAGGAGTTGGCAACCGGCAAAACAGTCAAGAGTGCATTGAAGATTGGTTTTGACAAAGCGTTGTCCGCGATTATTGACGGAAATATCACCACCTTGATTGCGGCGGCAGTTTTGCTGTTCCTGGCACCCGGTACCATCAAGGGCTTTGCACAGACTCTGGCGCTTGGTATTGTATTGTCTATGTTCACCGCGTTGGTAGTGACGAGATTCCTTCTGGAATCACTTTATGCACTGGGCTTCAAGAGCGAGAAGTGGTACGGAGTGGGCAAGGAGCGTAAGAGTATTGATTTCCTGTCCAAGAAAGGAATTTTCTTTGGTGTATCTTTGGCAGTGATTGCGGCAGGCTTTATTGTAATGGGTGTGCAGAAGGCAAACGGAAACGATGCTTTGAATTACAGCCTGGAATTTAAAGGCGGTACTGCTACGACAGTCACCTTCAATGAGAAGAGAAATCTGGATGAAGTAAACGCGGATATTGTACCATTGATTGAAGAAGTTACCGGAAGTGCTGTACAGATTCAGACAGTGCAGGATAGTAATGAAGTTATCTTTAAGACCAATGCGTTGGATATAGAGACCAGAGAGGCGTTGGATCAGATGTTTGTGGAGAATTTCAACGTGGACAAGTCCCTGATTACCTCAGAGACCATCAGCTCTACCATCAGTGGTGAGATGAAGTCCGATACCATCTGGGCAGTGGTGATTGCGATCGTATGTATGCTGATCTACATCCGTATCCGATTCAGTGATATTCGTTTTGGTATCAGTAGTATTGTTGCATTGCTTCACGATGTACTTGTGGTGTTGGCATTCTATGCAGCAGCGAGGGTATCGGTAGGTAATACCTTTATTGCATGTATGCTGACTATTGTTGGTTATTCCATCAATGCCACCATCGTTATCTTTGATCGTGTGCGTGAAAATATGAATACAATGACAAAGAAGGATGATTTGAAGGAAGTGGTGAACAAGAGTATCACACAGACCTTGTCCAGAAGTATTTTTACTTCCTTGACAACCTTCATTATGGTGGCATGCCTGTATGTATTTGGCGTGACAAGTATTCGCGATTTTGCTTTGCCTTTGATGGTGGGCATCGTCTGCGGTGCATACTCCTCCGTTTGCATCACCGGTGGATTGTGGTATGTGCTTCGTCAGAAGTTCCCTCCCAAGGCTAAGAATTAATATAACGACGAATGACGAACGGGGCACTCTGCAGCGTATGACTGCAGGGTGCCTCTTTCAGAGTAAGCAGGGAGAGTGGCAGGCAATGGAAAAATGGTTTGTGGCAGCCAAACGGGCGGATTTTAATAAGTGGGCACAGGAGTTTGGAATCAGCCCGGTGTTGGCGCGGATCCTCAGAAACAGAGAATTGACAAAGGAATCGCAGATAGAGCAGTTTTTAAATGGAACCTTGAAGGATTGCTATTCTCCGTGGCTTTTAAAAGATATGGACAAAGCTGTGGACTTCATCGAGACTGCGATTACAGATGCGGTGGCTATTCGAGTTATTGGAGACTATGATGTGGATGGTATCTGTTCCTCATATATTTTGACTAAGGGCTTTACTTTTCTGGGAGCAAAGGTAGATACGGTGATCCCCCATAGGATTCATGACGGATATGGATTGAATCATCAACTGATTGAGGAGGCACATACGGATGGAGTGGGAATGATTGTGACTTGTGATAATGGGATTGCGGCAGCCAGTCAGGTGGAATTGGCTGCTACGCTTGGAATGCAGGTTATTGTCACGGATCATCACGAGGTTCCTTTTATAGAGGAGAACGGTGAACGCAGAGAGCTTCTTCCGCCGGCACTGGCTGTGGTGGACCCGAAAAGGTCAGATTGCACCTATCCCTTTTCCAATATCTGTGGGGGAGTGGTTGCCTATAAGCTGATTCAGGCGATGGTGGAGCGGCAAGCCCTGCATTGGCAAAATGATTCTGTGGGAGCGCACAGACAACAGGAGGCACAAGAACTGCTGGAGGAGCTTCTGGAAACGGCAGCACTGGCTACTGTGTGTGATGTGATGGATTTGGTGGATGAGAATCGGATTCTGGTCAAGGAGGGGTTGAAACGCATGCGCACTTCCCGCAATCCGGGGCTTAGGGCGTTGATGGAGGTCAATGAACTGCAGCCCAAGAATTTGTCGGCTTATCATTTGGGATTTGTGTTGGGGCCATGCCTGAATGCTTCCGGCAGACTGGATACTGCAGGACGGGCGCTTGAGCTTTTGCAAAGTAGCTCCAGGCATGAAGCGATGATGGCGGCAAGGGAATTAAAGGACTTAAATGACAGCCGTAAGAATCTGACTCTAAAGGGTGTGGAGCAGGCAGAAGCATATATACAGGAGCACGGAATAGAAAAAGATAAGGTAATGTTGATCTTTCTGCCGGATGTACATGAAAGTCTGGCAGGAATCATCGCAGGCAGAGTGCGGGAAAAGTACAATCATCCCGTATTTATTCTCACGAGAGGGGAAGCGGAAGTGAAGGGCTCGGGACGTTCCATTGACAGCTATCATATGTTTGAAGCTATGACGGCGGTCAAACAGTATTTCACTAAATTCGGTGGACATAAGTTGGCGGCAGGTCTCTCTATGAGAGAGGAGGATATCGAGTCCTTGAGAAAGGCGTTAAATGAAAACTGTAAGCTCACAGAGGATGATTTCTGTTCTGTGGTGCACATTGACGTGCCTATGCCGTTTGCTTATGCAACAGAGGAGTTGGCGAGGGAGCTGGAGAGATTAGAGCCCTTTGGCGTAGGCAATCCTAAGCCGTTATTTGCGCAAAAGGATTTGATTTTTCGCGGGGGCTTTAAGATAGGGAAAAAGAAAAATTTTGCCAGGTTCCGTGTGCAGACGCCGGATGGGAGGATAGAGCAGGTGGTCTATTTTGGGGATTTAGAGCAGTTTGGTGCCTTTTTGGATGCAAAGTACGGAGCGGGCAGTGAGGAGGCACTTTATGATGGAAAAGGTGATTTTAAAGTGTCGGTGGTCTATCAGTTGGGACTGAATACTTATATGGGGAAAACAGAACTGCAATTTGTGATGCAGAACTATTGCTGAACCCGAAGCTGTATATGGGACAGATTTATAATTTATAAATATATATTTTATAATTTAATTATAAATTGGACACAATTTGAACACATTTTATATGTAATATATATATTGATAGTTGATGAACTCACTATCTCCCCCCTCATAAGAAAACATAAAGGAGTCATGTCGTAAGACATGGCTTCTTTATGTTTGGCGGGCAATAAGCGTATTGAAATGGAAATTACTTGTGTGGACGAGGAAAGTAGAGTAAAATAGAAACTGTATTGATATGCCCACGGATATCTGTGGACGAGAGAAAGGTGTGTAAATATGAGACTGGGAGAATTATTGCAGGGTTTTACATATGAGTGTGTACAGAGTACCGGAACGGTCAATGTAAGCGACAGAGAAGTGACGCAGGTGGTCTATGACTCCAGAAAGGTGGAGACAGGCTGCCTATTTATCTGTATTGAAGGCGCGAATTTTGACGGACATGAGTTCGCGGAGGATGTAGTCAGAAAGGGCGCAGGTATATTGGTGGTATCAAAGGATGTACAGGTGCCGGATGGGTCGGATGTAACGATCATCAAGGTGGCAGATACCCGCTATGCCATGGCATTTATCTCTGCCGCGTGGTTTGGTCATCCGGCGGAAAAACTGAAGGTGATCGGTATCACCGGAACAAAAGGAAAGACCACCAGCACCTATCTGGTGAAATCTATTTTGGAAAATGCAGGTTACAAGGTGGGACTGATTGGAACCATCGAGGTTATTATAGGGGATAGGCATATTCATGCACAGAATACCACCCCGGAATCCTATCTGTTGCAGAGCTATTTTGCGGACATGGTGGAAGCGGGCTTGGATACAGTGGTTATGGAGGTGTCCTCTCAGGCATTGATGTTGCACCGTACCCAGGGGTTTGTGTTTGATTATGGCATTTTCACAAATCTGGAGCCGGATCACATCGGTCCCAATGAACATGCAAGCTTTGAGGAATATCTCGCCTGCAAGGGTCTGTTGTTCAAGCAGTGCAAGATTGGAATTGTCAATGGGGATGACAGTCATACAAGCCAGGTGACGGAAGGCCATACCTGTGAGCTGGAAAGCTTTGGTATGAGTGAAGCCTGCATGCTGCGGGCAAAGGATTTGCGATTAGTCCACAAACCGGGCGAGCTGGGAGTGCACTTTGAGGTGAGCGGTCTGATGAATTTTGAGGTGGAAGTACCTACTCCGGGCAGATTTAGTGTATATAATGCACTGACTGCCATAGCAATCTGCAGACATTTTAAAGTAAAGGAAGAGGATATAGGGAAAGCCCTGCGCTCTGCCAAGGTGAAGGGACGTATCGAAATGGTTAAGGTTTCCGATGAGTTTACGTTGATGATTGACTATGCCCACAATGCAATGGCGCTTAAGAGTCTTTTGACTACATTAAAGGAGTATGAGCCCCATCGTTTGGTGTGTTTGTTCGGCTGTGGAGGAAATCGTTCAAAGAGCAGGCGTTTTGAGATGGGTGAGGTCAGCGGTGAGCTGGCAGACTTGACCATCATCACATCGGATAACCCCAGATTTGAAGAGCCCCAGGATATTATAGAGGATATAGAGGTGGGCATCGGCAGAACTGCTGGTAAATATGTCGAAATTTGTGACCGCAAGGAGGCAATCCGTTATGCAATTCAAAATGGAGAGCCGGGAGACATCATTGTGCTTGCAGGAAAGGGGCATGAGGATTATCAGGAAATCAAAGGGGTAAAATATCCTATGGATGAGAGAGACCTGATTCGGGATATTCTGGCAGAAAATGCAGCACTATGAGCATTAGGGTATCATTATGTGAGAACAGGAGGCACACATCGTGCGGGATTTGTACGCGGATATTATAGTGGATATCTCCCATGAAAAACTGGATAAGACGTTTCAATACCGTGTGCCAGAGAAGCTGCGGAGCACCTTGGAGCCCGGCATGTGTGTTGACATTCCTTTTGGCAATGGAAATAAGAAGATAAAAGGGTATGTGCTTGCGGTCAGTGAGCAGTGTAAATTTGACCCTGGGCGAACCAAGGATATTTTGGGAATTGCCGAAAAAGGTGTTTCGGTGGAAGATAAGATGATTGCCTTGGCAGGATGGATGCGCAAGAATTATGGTTCTACTATGATACAGGCATTAAAAACCGTGCTGCCTGCCAGACAGTCGTTCAAAAAGCTGGAACACAGGCAGATAGAGCGTATGATGGGCAGGGAAGAGTTGATATCCCTGTTGGGAGAGTGTGAACGCAAAAAACAGGTGGCAAAGGCAAAGCTTTTGCGGGCGGTGTTGGAGCAGGAGGTCATTCCCCATGAATGGATTACCGGAAAACTGGGTGTTTCGGTACAGACCATCCGAAGTCTGGAAAAGGCGGGTGCTATCCGGGTGAATCATGACAGTGCCTATCGCAACCCTGTAAAGCTTGCGGCGGCTCGGGATGTTGAAAAGGCTTTGAGCACCGAGCAGCAGTGGATTGTGGATGAATTTACGCAGGAATATGATGTGGGCAGGAGGGGAACCTATCTGATACATGGTGTCACAGGAAGCGGTAAAACGGAAGTGTATATGCAGCTTATTGCCGAGATATTAAAGCGGGGAAAGCAGGCGATTGTACTGATTCCGGAAATCGCATTGACCTATCAGACCTTGTTGCGCTTTTATAAAAGATTTGGAGATAGGGTGAGTGTTATGAATTCCACGTTATCTCCGGGAGAAAAATATGATCAGTGTGAACGGGCAAAAAAAGGGGAGATTGATGTGATTATCGGCCCCAGATCGGCACTTTTTACCCCCTTTCCCGAAATTGGGCTCATCATTATAGATGAGGAGCATGAGGGAAGCTACAAGAGCGAGGGAACGCCCAAGTATCACGCCAGAGAGACGGCAGAAGAGGTAGCCAGATTGCATGGTGCCAGTGTGGTGCTGGGCTCTGCCACCCCTTCGATAGAAGCGTATTATCGAGCGCAAAAAGGTATTTATCAGTGTTTTCGTCTGGAAAGACGTATGGGAGGCGGCACGCTGCCATTGGTGCATACGGTGGATCTGCGGCAGGAGCTGAAGGAGGGAAATCGTTCTATTTTCAGCAGAAAGCTGCAGGAATTATTGGCTGACAGACTTGCAAAGGGGGAGCAGAGCATTTTGTTCCTTAACCGCAGAGGTTATGCGGGATTCATCTCTTGCCGCAGTTGTGGGCATGTGATGAAATGTCCCCACTGTGATGTGTCCCTGTCGGAGCATCGGGGCGGTAGGTTGGTCTGTCATTATTGCGGTTACAGTGAGCCTATGCCCAGGCTATGCCCGGAGTGCGGTTCCAGGTATATTATGGGCTTCCGCGCCGGCACACAGCAGATTGAAGAGAAGCTAAAAGAATTATTTCCAGGGGTGCGTACGCTGCGCATGGATGCGGATACGACGCGGACAAAGGATAGCTACGAGAAGCTCTTATCTGCTTTTTCCAATGAGGAAGCAGATGTGCTAATCGGAACACAGATGATTGTGAAGGGGCATGATTTCCCCAAGGTAACTCTGGTGGGAGTGCTGGCGGCGGATCTTTCCTTGAGCATAGGAGATTATCGTGCCGGTGAGCGGACATTTCAGCTTTTGACTCAGGCTGTGGGGCGTGCAGGGCGTGGTGAAAAGCCCGGAGAGGCTGTGATACAGACCTATCAGCCGGAGCATTATGCCGTCATTCATGCGGCAAATCAGGATTACGAAGCTTTTTATGAGGAGGAAATTCTCTATCGGGAGTTGGGAGGATACCCGCCGGTAGCCCATTTGCTGGCTGTTCAAGTGTTTTCTGCCGGGGAAGCGGTTGGAAAAGAACTTGCAGAGCGACTGGCAGACGTGGTAAAGTCTATAGGGGATGTTCAGGTCATGGGACCGGCTCCGGCTTCTATCGGTAAGGTAAACGATGTTTTTCGGTTTGTATGCTATGTGAAGCATATAAACTACGAGAGACTTGTACAGGTTAAGGATGTGTTGGAGGAAAAGCTGCAGGAAGTTCAAACAGCGGAAACGACGGTGCAGTTCGATTTTGATCCTATGAGAACGCTGTAATGACGAAACATACTATTTACGAAAGGAATGAAGAAAAATGGCAATTCGCAATATTAGAGAGTATGGAGATGAGGTTCTGGTCAAGAAGTGCAAAGAGGTCAAGGAGATGACACCGCGCACGAGAGAGTTGATTGAAGATATGTTGGATACGATGTATGAGGCGAACGGCGTGGGGCTTGCAGCACCGCAGGTGGGGGTTCTTAAGAGAATCGTCGTGATTGATGTTTCGGAGGAGAGAGAGGAACCCATCATATTGATTAATCCCAGAATTGTGGAGAGCAGCGGAGAACAGAGCGGACAGGAGGGCTGCCTGAGCGTACCCGGGAAGTGTGGTATTGTGACACGCCCCAATTATGTGAAGGCGGTTGCTCTGGATGTGGATATGAACCCGATTGAAGTGGAAGGAACAGAGCTGTTGGCGAGAGCCATCTGTCATGAACTGGATCATCTGGATGGACATATTTATGTGGAAAAGGTGGAAGGCGAACTGATGGATGTGGTGATGGAGGAGGAAGAATGAAAATAGTGTTTATGGGTACACCTGACTTCGCAGCGGGTGCGCTTCGGGCACTGCTTTTGGCGGGGCATCAGGTCACGGCAGTTGTGACGCAGCCGGACAAACCTAAGGGGCGCAGTAAGGAATTGCAATTTCCGCCGGTGAAGGAATGTGCTTTGGAGCATGGAATCCCCGTTCTGCAGCCGGTGCGTATCAAAACGCCGGAGGCTATAGCGGAATTGAAAAAATATGAGGCGGATATCTATATTGTAGCAGCCTTTGGGCAGATTCTATCACAGGAGATACTGGATATACCCAGGTACGGTTGTCTGAATATTCATGCCTCGCTGCTTCCCAAATACAGAGGAGCATCCCCGATTCAGCATGTGATTATCGATGGAGAATGGGAGACGGGCGTGACGATCATGCAGATGGATGCCGGACTGGACACAGGAGATATGCTTTACAAAAAACATATTCTCATTGAGGAGGATGATACCTTTGAGACACTGCATGACAAGCTCATGGTTCTGGGAGGGGAGGCTATTGTGGAGGCACTTCCCCTGCTGCGTGCCGGTAAGCTGATGCCGGAGGTTCAGGAGGATGCTGAAAGCTGTTATGCGCCTTTGATCAAAAAAGAAATGGGAGAGTTGGACTTTCACAAGGATGCGGTTACACTCAATCGTTTGATTAGAGGTATGAATCCATGGCCCAGTGCCTATACTTTTTATAAAGGAAAGCAGTTAAAAATATGGCAGGCGGAACCGGTGACAGCAGACATTGTGGGGGCTTGTAAACCGGGAGAGATTATAAATGTGACAAAGGATAGGATTGAAGTGGCGTGCGGAGAGGGCGTTCTGGCTGTAAAGGAATTGCAGTTAGAGGGCAAGAAACGCATGAGTACACATGATTTTCTTTTAGGGGTAAAGATTGTTCCGGGTGACAGATTTGATAGGAAAGGGGTATAGAAATGCGTTATTCCTATGGGTATGGTTTTGATTTCACATATGTGCTTGTGCTGATCGGATTTGTACTTTGTCTGGGAGCCAGTGCGTTGGTGAAAAGTACCATGAAAAAGTACAGTAAGGTTCGCTGTAGCACCGGGATATCGGGTGCGGAGGCGGCTGTGCGGATTCTGCGCAATGAGGGTATTTACGATGTGCAGGTGGAATGTCTAAGCGGTGACAGCGGCGATCATTATGACCCGCGGAGCAAGACGGTTCGTTTATCCCGCGCAAATTTTCATTCTGCCTCTGTGACGGCAGTGGGTGTTGCGGCGCATGAATGCGGGCATGCCATTCAGCATGAAAAGGGATATGCGCCCCTTTCATTTCGCACAGCGCTCTTGCCGGCGGCAAATATCGGCAGCAGGTGGGGAGTGCCCATGATTATGTTGGGGATGCTGTTTAGTTGGAATCAGTGGTTGATTACTATTGGAATCTGGGCATTTGCGTTGGGTGTTTTGTTCCAGATTGTGACGCTTCCGGTGGAATTTAACGCGTCTCACAGAGCGGTCATCAAAGTAGAGGAATATGGTTTGATGACCCATGAGGAGAATGTAGGGTGTAAAAAGGTCTTGACTGCGGCGGCACTGACCTATGTGGCGGCAGCGGCATCTGCTATTTTACAGCTACTTAGGCTGTTTCTACTGAATAATCGCAGAAGACGTTAGGAAATGAGGAATAGCATGGCAGAGAATACCAGAGAAATCGTGCTGGATAGTTTACTTGTGCTTGAGAAGGAGGATATCCTTTCACACAAGCTGATGAAGGATGTTTTGGATAAATATGATTATCTGGATGGAAGAGAGAAGGCTTTTATCAAGAGAGTGACGGAAGGTACCATTGAACGCCGCATAGAGCTGGATTATTATTTGAATTCTTTTTCTTCTGTTCCTGTGCATAAAATGAAACCGTTCATCCGTAATTTGCTGCGGATGAGTGTTTATCAGATTCTTTTTTTGGATGGCGTGCCGGACAGCGCGGTATGCAATGAGGCTTGTAAGCTGGCTGGAAAGAGAAAATTTCACAATCTGAAAGGGTTTGTGAATGGGATTTTACGCAATATTGCGAAGCACAAGAAGGAGCTGCCGCTGCCGGATGAACAACAGGATTTCACAGGCTATCTGAGCGTCAAATACTCCATGCCGGAATGGTTGGTGGAGCTGTGGCTTGGGGAATACGATAGGGAACTTGTGGAAAGAATGTTGGAGGGGCTTTTGCAAATTCATCCGGTCTCTTTGCGTTTCCCAACCACATGGAATGAGGAACAGAGAGAAAGCCTGGCAGAGAAGCTGCGTAAGGCAGGGGCAGAGGTTCGACAAAGTGAACAGCTACCCTATATATATTGGTTGGAGAATGCGGAAGGGCTTCAAAGGCTGCCGGGATATGCTGAGGGTAACTTTGTGGTGCAGGATATAAGCTCTGCATTGGCAGTGGAGGCGGCAGGGATTCAAGCAGGGGATTTTGTGATGGATATCTGTGCGGCACCCGGAGGGAAAGCTATGCTTGCGGCGGAACGGGCAAAATATGTGCTTGCACGAGATGTGTCAGAGAAAAAGACTGCGATAATTACAGAAAATCTGGAGCGTATGGGGCTTTCAAATATAGAGGTGCAGGTGTTCGATGCCACACAGACTGACGCAGAGTATATAGAGAAGGCGGATGTATTGTTGATGGATGTGCCTTGCTCTGGGTTGGGAGTCATGGGCAAAAAGAGGGATATCAAATATCGGGTAAGTCCAGAGAGTCTTAAGAGCATTGTGGCATTACAGCAAGAGATTGTGGAGCATAGTTGGCAGTATGTGAAGCCGGGCGGAGTGCTTTTGTACAGTACCTGTACGGTAAATCCTGCGGAAAACGAGCGAATGGCAGAGTGGATTGTGGAGCATTTTCCTTTTGAGGAGGAAATGCACAGGCAGATTTTTCCTGGTGAAATGGAGGCGGATGGATTCTTTTTCGCCAGATTGCGGCGGAAGGAATAGGGTATGGAACAAAAGATAGACATCAAATCCCTTACGTTGGAGGAACTCAAAAAAAAACTGAATACAAAAGGAGAGAAAGCGTTTCGTGCGAAACAGATGTATGAGTGGATGCACGTTAAATTGGCTGAGAGCTTTGACGATATGACCAATCTGTCCAAAAACTTTCGGGAGAAATGCAGACAGTGGTACAGCTACACCACATTGCGAACTGTGAGAGTGCAGGAGTCGGCGATAGACGGTACGCGTAAGTTCTTGTTCGCGCTGGAGGACGGTAACGTGGTGGAGAGTGTCTGGATGCGCTATAAGCATGGAAATAGTGTATGTATTTCTTCACAGGTAGGATGTCGTATGGGATGTAGCTTCTGCGCTTCTACCCTGGACGGGTTGGAACGTAATCTTACGCCTTCGGAGATGTTGGAACAGATTTATGAGATTACAAGACTGACAGGAGAGCGAGTGTCCAATGTGGTGGTGATGGGAACGGGAGAGCCCATGGACAATTATGAGCATTTACTCCGGTTTATAAAGCTTTTGACGGACGAAAACGGATTGCATATCAGCCAGAGGAATCTGACGGTTTCCACCTGTGGCATTGTGCCCAGAATGCGGCAGCTTGCAGAGGAGCATTTGCAGATTACATTGGCACTTTCGCTGCATGCTACTACGGATGAGAAGAGAAAGAGGCTGATGCCTATTGCAAACCGTTATTCTATTCGGGAGCTGATGGAGGTCTGCGACTATTATTTTTCGCAGACGGGCAGGCGGATTACGTTCGAGTATAGTCTGGTAGGTGGCGTGAATGACACAGATGAGGACGCACAGGAGCTAGCAGGGCTTGCGAGACCTCTTTGCTGCCATATCAATTTGATTCCGGTAAATCCCATTAAAGAGCGTAATTATGTGCAATCTGACGCCTCAAGAATTAAGCGTTTTAAAAATAAGCTTGAAAAAAATGGAATAAATGTTACTATTAGAAGGGAAATGGGGAGAGATATCGATGGCGCCTGCGGACAGCTTAGGCGCAGATTTGTCGAAGGAGACCCCTTGCAGGAGGAAGAGTAACGTGCTTAAGACGTTTTCCATTACCGATATCGGTAGGAAGAGAAAAATAAATCAAGACTTTGTCTATACACAGGAGCAGCCGATTGGTAATCTCCCTAATCTGTTCATTGTGGCAGATGGGATGGGAGGACACAATGCCGGAGACTATGCTTCCAAGGCGGCGGTGGATTCCATCGTGCAGGAGGTTCGCTACTCCTTTGAGAAGAATCCGATGAGGATATTCGAGAAGGCGATTGGTGTTGCGAACAACCGCATTCATAAAAAGGCGACAGAGAATGTGGAATTGGAAGGGATGGGAACCACCGTAGTGGTTGCAACTTTTCTGGGAAGATATTTACAGGTTGCCAATGTGGGAGACAGCAGGTTGTATGTGGTGAATAAGGCTATCAGACAGATTACCAAGGATCACTCTCTGGTGGAGGAGATGGTTCGCATGGGAGGCATTGGCCGGGAGGAGGCCAGAAATCATCCGGATAAAAATATCATTACTCGAGCAGTGGGAGTAAGTGAGACTGTGGAGCCGGATTTCTTTACAGTGGAACTGGAAGAAGGGGACATCGTTTTGATGTGTTCCGATGGCCTGACAAATATGTTGGAGGACGAGGAGATCCGCATGATTATGAGCGGAGCTCGAGACATCGTGGAAAAGGCACAGGAATTGGTGGAAGCCGCCAATAGAAATGGCGGAAGGGACAACATTTCTGTGATATTGGTGGAGCCCTTTGCATAAGGGATAGGCTTAAGAATGGAGAAAACGTATGATCAAGATAGGAATGATGATTGGCGACCGATACGAGATTTTGGAGAAAATCGGTACGGGCGGTATGTCAGATGTATATAAAGCGAAGGACCATAAGTTGAATCGTTTTGTGGCAGTCAAGGTGTTGAAGCAGGAATTCAGCGAGAATGCGAATTTTGTTTCCAAGTTTCGCATTGAGGCACAGGCGGCAGCCGGTTTGATGCACCCCAACATTGTAAATGTATATGATGTGGGGGAGGAAAGTGGAATTTATTATATTGTGATGGAACTGGTGGAGGGAATCACTCTCAAAAAATATATTGAGAAGAAAGCCAGGCTGTCCTATAAGGAAGCTGTTACCATTGCGATTCAGGTGAGTATGGGAATTGATGCCGCGCACAAGAACCATATTATTCACAGGGATATCAAGCCCCAGAATATTATTATTTCCAGAGATGGCAAGGTGAAGGTGACAGATTTTGGCATTGCGAAAGCAGCTACCAGCAATACCATTACTTCCAATGTTATGGGTTCTGTGCACTACACTTCACCGGAACAGGCAAGGGGTGGCTACAGTGACGAGAAAAGTGACATCTATTCTCTTGGTGTCACATTGTTCGAAATGTTGACGGGAAGGGTGCCTTTCAATGGGGAGACCACCGTGGCGATAGCTATCAAGCATATTCAGGAAGAAATGCCGTCTCCGCGGGAATATGTGGCGGAGATACCTATCAGCGTGGAAGATATTGTGTTAAAGTGTTGTCAGAAATCACCGGACAGACGCTATCAAAGTATGCAGGAGCTGATTGCAGACTTAAAGCAGTCGTTGATCAGTCCAGATGAAGATTTTGTGGTGCAAACAGACCCGGATATTGAAGGGGGTACGCGTACAGTCTCCGAGGAGGAAATGGCGGAGATAAAGCGCGGCACAGCCTATCAGGACGCGAGAGATTATCAGGAATACGACAGCATGCGTCTTCGCGCAGAGGTGGAAGCAGAGTACGAGGATGATGCTGATATGGTGGATGATGAGGCAGATTATGACTATGATCCGCGTATGGAGCATTTGACAACGGCATTGGCTGTGATTGCCGGCATTGTAATTTGTGTAATTATTATTATAGGGGCGGTCAATATCTTTAAAAATATGAACAAGGATGGTGAGGGCTCGCAAGGTCATATTCTTTCGGAGGAACTCTCGCAGGAAGAAGTGAAAGAGACTGAGGAGCAGGATGAGGCAAACCAGGATAACACCATAACCGTAGATATGCCGGATGTAATCGGTATCAATGTGGATGATGCGCAGAGAAAACTGGCAGAGCTTGGTCTGTATGCGGATGTAGTGTATGAAAATTCCGATACCATTGACGAGGGTGTGGTGATGAGCACCAGTGTGGTGGCAGGGACAAATGTGTCTGAGGGTACTGCAGTGACACTTACGGTCAGTGCGGGAGCATCGGGTGTCAAAGTACCCGAACTTTCCGGTAAGAATTACGAGGATGCCAACAGCCAGCTTTTGGAATTAGGCTTCCTGGTGAATCGGACAGAGAGTTATTCGGAGACAATCAGTGCCGGTATTGTGGTATCACAGACTCCGTCCGCAGGAACAATGGCTCCCAAAGGCAGTGTGATTACCGTCAATGTCAGCCTGGGAAAAGAGGAAAAGAAGGTGCGCGTTCCGAATCTGATCGGATTGACGGAGGCGGATGGTACGATTGTAGCAGCGGAGGAAGGACTTCAGATTGGCGATGTGGGTCATGTTTATAATGATGAGGTCTCTGAAGGGCTCATTTGCTATCAGAGCTATTCTTATGGTTCTTATGTAGAGCCGGAGACTACCGTGGACATTAAGGTGAGCATGGGACCGCAGAAAAACAAATATAAATGCAACATTAATATTGATGCGCCGACTTTGGAGGAAGCGCCGGATTACGTTAGCGGAAGCGAAGTAAGCATTTCGTTGGTAACAGATAACGGGGACGTGCTGTTGGAAAAGAAGACATCCAGTTTCCCGGAAACTGCAAATTATTATGGACTGACTTCGTCGGGCGGTACGATTACCATGACCTATACCGTACAGATTGCAGGAGAGACTACGACTGACCCGGAGACCGGTGAGACAGTTACGGCGCCCGGAACCACCGAGCAGAAGTCCTTCACCAGAAGAGTAGAGTTTGTGGAGGAGTAGATGCAGGGGAAGATAATCAGAGGAATTGCAGGCTTCTACTATGTGTATGTGGATGGGAAGCCTGGTGACGGTCAAGGGACAGTATATGAATGTAAAGCGAAGGGGGTATTCCGCAAAGACCACAAAAAACCCCTGGTGGGGGATAATGTGGAGTTGGATGTGTTGGATGAAGAAACGAAGAAAGGCAATATTCGGGAGATTCTTCCCAGACACAGTGAATTGATACGCCCTGCGGTAGCGAATGTGGATCAGGCATTGGTGATTTTTGCCATTGTAAAGCCCCAACCCAATTTTAATCTGCTGGATCGCTTTCTTATCATGATGCAGCAACAGAATATTCCGTGTATCATCTGTTTTAATAAATTGGATATTGATGAAAAAGGGGAGCGTGCGAATTATGAAGCAATCTACCGGAAAGCAGGATACTGCACTTTATCCATCAGTGCCAAGGAGAAAAAAAGCGTGGATGAGGTGCGGGAGCTGCTCTTGGGCAGAACTACAACGGTGGCAGGTCCAAGCGGAGTGGGTAAATCCTCTCTCATCAACTGCCTGCAGCCGGACATAGTCATGGAGACCGGGGAAATCAGCGCAAAGATTGAACGTGGCAGGCACACTACCAGACACTCAGAACTGATTGCGCTGGGGGAGGATACCTACATATTGGACACCCCCGGATTCAGCTCACTTGGACTGTTTGAACTGGAGAAGGAAGCGTTGGCAAGCTATTATCCGGAGTTTGCGGAATTTGAAAAATATTGCAGGTTTGGTGGCTGTTCTCATATCACGGAGCCGGTGTGCGGCATACGGGAGGCAGTGGAAGATGGCGAATTAAGCCGAATGCGCTACGATAATTATTGTCTGCTCTATGAGGAATTAAAAGATAGGAAAAAATATTAACGTTTCCGATATAGAGTTCATTTAGAAATGATAGATATTAGACAAAGGAGATATAAAAATCATGAAATTAGGAATCGTTGGTTTGCCCAATGTAGGAAAAAGTACATTATTTAATTCATTGACTAAGGCGGGAGCAGAGTCCGCCAACTATCCCTTCTGTACCATTGATCCCAATGTTGGAATTGTACCGGTGCCGGATGAGAGACTAAAACTTCTGGGAGATATGTATCAGTCCAAGAAAGTAACCCCTGCGGTCATTGAATTCGTAGACATTGCAGGGTTGGTAAAGGGCGCATCTAAGGGTGAGGGACTGGGCAATCAGTTCTTGAGCAATATTCGTGAGGTGGATGCCATTGTTCATGTGGTTCGCTGCTTTGAGGATGCAAATGTTGTCCATGTGGACGGCAGCGTGAATCCCTTGCGCGATATTGAGACCATCAATCTGGAGTTGATTTTCTCTGATCTGGAAATATTGGAGCGAAGATATGCGAAGGTTGCGAAGGCAGCCCGTATGGATAAGACGATGGCTAAGGAAGAGGCGCTTTTAGTCCGCATTAAGGAGCACTTAGAAGGCGGAAAGATGGCAAAAAGCATGGAAGTGGACGATGAGGATGAGCTTGCTCTTTTGAAGGGCTATAATTTGCTCACCTACAAGCCGGTCATCTATGCGGCGAATGTGGCAGAGGATGACTTGGCAGACGATGGTGCCTCTAATGAGCATGTGAAAGCGGTGCGAGCATTCGCTGCGGGAGAGGACAGCGAGGTGTTTGTCATTTGCGCACAGATCGAGCAGGAGATTGCAGAGCTTGAGGATGACGAGAAAACAATGTTCCTGGAGGATTTGGGAATCATGCAGTCCGGTCTGGATAAATTGATTGCGGCAAGCTATAAGCTGCTTGGGTTGATGAGCTTTTTGACTGCGGGAGAGGATGAGACCCGTGCATGGACCATCAAGATTGGAACCAAGGCGCCGCAGGCGGCAGGAAAGATTCACACAGATTTTGAACGTGGATTTATTAAGGCAGAAGTTGTAAATTACAAGGATCTGTTGGAACAGGGCTCTCTGTCAGCGGCTAGAGAAAAGGGACTTGTGGGAATGGAAGGCAAGGATTATGTGGTTCAGGATGGAGATGTGATTCTGTTTCGATTCAATGTGTAAAAAATCTGCCTGATATGATTCTATCAATCAAAACTATAAGAAGATGCCCATCTGTGGCATCTTCTTGCGCGTTAAGCGAGTCTTTACTGTTGCAGCACTACGTTCCAGCCATTTCCTGTTTTCCATGCTGATACCCATGCTTCCAGTGCCAATTCATAAGTAGCTGATACCTTGCAATCGAGCTTGCTGACATCCCGTCTCAGCTCAAGCAATATTGGTAAAAGTGTAGAAATGTTAATTTAAGAAAGGTATTAAGCGTGAAATTATTCAGAAAATCTAAAAATCTGAAAAAAATTTCAGAAAATGAAAAAAGAATATTTGGTATGGGATAATTCCCCACCACACAACATCTTGTGGTTAAATATAAAAAAGGCGTATTTTTCACGGAAAATACGCCTTTTTTGCGTCTTTAGAGGCAAAAAAATTGCTTGTCAAAGAGGGAGTTTTATATTAATATTGTATTAAAAGTGGGTGAAAGTGGTGAGAAGTGTCATAAAGTGGTAGATTGCTGTGACACAATCCTGCTTTCGTGGCAGACCTCTTTGAATGGTGGTGGTTGATATGTTGTTTATGGGCGAGTACAATCATACAATCGACGCTAAAGGCAGGTTGATCATCCCTTCCAAATTCCGAGAGGCTCTGGGAGAGGAATTTGTGATTTCCAAGGGGATGGATGGCTGCTTATTTGTGTACGCCAATGAAGATTGGAATGCTTTTGAACAGAAGATCACTACATTGCCATTGATCAACAAGGATGCGAGACAGTTTGCGAGGTATTTCCTGTCCGGTGCAACAAGTGTGGAATTGGACAAGCAGGGAAGAATCCTTTTACCTGCCAACTTGAGAAGCTTTGCGGAATTGGACAAAGAAGTGATGCTGGTTGGTGTGGGAAGCCGCATCGAAATCTGGAGCAAGGAGAAATGGGGCTCGATCAACGAAGATGTGGATATGGACGATATCACTGCATCAATGGCGGATTTGGGCTTTACCATTTAAGAGAAAAGCGGGAGAAGAAGCGTGGAATTCAATCACTATTCCGTAATGCTTACGGAGACGATTCAGCAACTGAATATCAGACCGGATGGCATTTATGTGGATGGCACACTAGGCGGTGGAGGACATGCTTATAAAGTCTGCGAACAGCTTGAGAACGGTCATTTCTATGGAATCGACCAGGATGACGCAGCGATCACGGCAGCGGGAGAGAGGCTTGCACCCTTTGGAGACAAAGTCACTATCCTTAGAAGCAATTACTGTAATGCAAAGGCGCTGCTTGCCGAATGGGGCGTCCACAAGGTGGACGGAATTGTTCTGGATCTGGGTGTTTCTTCTTATCAATTTGATACGGAGGAGAGAGGTTTTTCTTATCGTTTTGATGCACCGTTAGATATGCGTATGGATAGAAGGCAGAGTCTTACGGCTGCCCGGATCGTAAACGAGTATACAGAGACAGAGTTATATCACATCATCAGAGATTACGGGGAGGATCAGTTTGCCAAAAATATAGCGAAGCACATTGTGCGGGCAAGGACTGAAAAACCCATTGAGACTACTTTTGAGTTAAACGACATTATTAAGGCAGCGATACCGGCGAAAATGAGACAGAACGGTCATCCCTCGAAGCAGACCTTTCAGGCACTTCGGATTGCATGTAATAGGGAACTGGAGGTACTGAAAGAGGCATTAGATGATATGATCGACATTTTGAATCCGGGAGGGAGAATGTGTATCATCACCTTTCATTCGCTGGAGGACAGAATTGTAAAGAATACTTTTAAAAAGAATGAAAATCCATGTACATGCCCGCCGGAGTTTCCGGTGTGCGTGTGCGGCAAGGTACCGAAGGGGAGAGTCATCACTAAGAAGCCGATTCTGCCAAGTGAGGAGGAGCTTGCACAAAACAGTCGGTCGAAAAGTGCAAAATTGAGAGTATTTGAGCGGCAGTAAAATAAGACTCTTAAAAAGTAAGGGTTGCAAAAAATGAGGGAAAGCGGGTACGGACGAATGGCGCAGACAAGAGCAAACGCAGGTTACAGAGCAACACAGACAAGCTATACCGCAAGAAGGAGTGCGGGAGTAAACTATATTCGGACAAATAATACATATACCGGAAGAGGGAATGTTGATTACATGTATGACAATACGGCGAGAAAGCCGGATGTTGTCAGAAGAATGGAAGAGGAACCTAAGAGACTGAGCAATGAGGCACGCAAGAATCGGGAGAAGGCGCATCACATGAATCTGGGATATATGATCTTTTTGATGGCGGCGCTTTGTGTTTCGGCAGTTATTCTGATTCATTATATTCAGCTTCAGTCGGAATTGACCAACAGTACCAAAGAGATTGCCAGACTGGAAAGCAGATTAAATAACTTGAAGCTTTCCAACGATGAGGAGTATAATAGAATCGACAGCAATATTGATTTGGAAGAAATCAAGCGTGTAGCAATCGGCGAGTTGGGTATGACATATGCCGGAGAGGGACAGATCGTCACCTACAGCAGTGTGGGAGCTGATTATATGCGGCAGGCGGCTGAAAACACGAATTAGAGGTGTATTGTGAAAGAACAGAGAGGAATCAGGCGTAAATTTCCCGTCAGAATGCAGAAAAAGCTGGTTTTTTTATTCATGGTTCTGGTGCTTGCATTCATTGCTTTAGTGGGAAGGCTTTATTGGATTGTAAGAGAGAATGAGAACGGATACCAGAAACAGGTGTTGTCTCAACAAAGATATGACTCTGCCACCATTCCCTACAGACGAGGGGATATTGTGGATGCCAAGGGCACAAAGCTGGCAGTCAGTGAAAAGGTATACAACCTTGTCATCGACTCCAAGGTCATGTTGAGTAAAGATGCATCCGGTGTTGAAAAGTATCTGGAGCCCACATTAGAAGCATTGGGGAGTTGCTTTGCGGATTTGAATATGACGGAGCTGCGGCAGTATATTACCGGTCATCCGGATTCTTCCTGGTATGTTCCCTTAAAGAGACTGACGTATGATCAGATCGGGGATTTCCAAATGCTGCAGGCGGAGGAGAATAGCCTCATCAGGGGCGTGTGGTTTGAGGAAGAATACATGCGCATGTATCCCAATGGCTCTCTGGCTGCGGATGTGATTGGTTTTTCCCGCTCGGACAATCAGGGTCTGTATGGTCTGGAAGAATATTACAACGATGTGTTAAATGGAACCACAGGGCGGGAATATGGTTATCTGAACGATGATTCCGCACTGGAGAGAACGATAAAGCCGGCGGTGGATGGCTATACGGTTCACAGCACCATTGATGTAAATGTGCAGAGTATCGTAGAGAAATATTTATTGGATTTTAATGAACAATACAAAAACAAAGCACATGAGGGTAATGGAGCGGAGAATGTAGGCTGTGTCATTATGGAGGTCAATACCGGAAAGGTGTTGGCTATGGCAAGCTATCCGACCTTTGATTTGAATGATTCGCGCAATACGGATGCGTTGATTGGCTCTAATAAATATGTGCAGGAAGACAAAGAAAACGGTTATTACGAGATTAAGAAGACCGGTACGATCATCAATGAAGCGGTTCTGGCGGAGATGACAGAGGATGAGATATATGTGAATTTGAACAATCTTTGGAAGAATTTCTGCATTACCAATACCTATGAGCCGGGTTCCACCATCAAGCCTTTTACGGTGGCGGCGGCGCTGGAATGTGGGGCTATTACCGGCAATGAGCATTATACCTGTAACGGCTCATTGGAGATTGGCGGACATACCATACACTGTCACAATGTATGGGGAGACGGTGATGTGACTGTAGAAAAAGCGATCGAATCCTCCTGTAATGTGGCACTGATGAAGATCGGACAGCAGATGGGGAAGGAAGAATTTGCGAGATTTCAGGAGATTTTTAATTTCGGATTAAAAACTAATGTGGATTTGGCAGGAGAAGCCAGAACAGCAAGCCTGATGTTCCCGGTAGATCAGATGGGACCGGCGGATTTGGCGACCAATACCTTTGGACAGAACTTTAACGTTACCATGATTCAGATGATCAGTGGTTTTTGCTCCTTGATTAATGGAGGCAATTATTACGAGCCCCATATGGTTGACAAGATTACAAATGCCAATGGTGCAACGATAGAAAATATTGAGCCCCGTGTGTTGAAGCAGACGGTTTCAGAGTCTACTTCTGCGCTGATCAGGCAGTATTGCAAGGCGGTCGTGGTAGGAGCAAACGGAACCGGTAAGACAGCTCGCCCGGCAGGATATGTTATCGGCGGTAAGACGGGGACGGCACAGACCCTTCCAAGGGGAAATAAAGAATATGTAGTTTCCTTCATGGGATTTGCACCGGTGGATGACCCGCAGATTGCAATTTATGTGGTGGTGGATCGCGCCAATGCAGAACGGCAGGATGATGCGAAATATGCCACCAGAATCGTGCGTAATATTTTGACGGAGGTGCTTCCTTATCTGAATATCTTCATGACAGAGGAGCTTAGCGACGACGAGCGCAAAGAGTTGGAGGAAAAACAATTAGAGATTACCAATATGTACACCAGGAAGCCGGAGGATGATGCCTTGGAGAATTTGGAAGGCGATTCTGCAAACGAAGGTGAGAACATCGGAGAACCTACAGGAGAAGAGGGCACAGGAGAGGGCGGCTCGGAAGAGGAATTGCAACAGCCCAAATGGATGAGCTTCCCTGTGGACCCCGGAACCGGTTATCGAGTGGACCCGGAGACGGGGAAAAAGTATGATGCGGATACCGGCGATGCGATTGAAGAGGGACTGGATGCAATGGGAAGCGATATCCCTTCCAACCCCAATATTGTGAATCCGCCGGAAGACTAAATGAAAAAGCAATGGGAATGAATAACCTCATAAAAATGGGAATATGTTAAAGTAAAGCCCTTTTTATGAGGTTTCCTATGCTCAAGGATAGTAATGGTCAGTTACATAATAAAATAATATATCGAAAAAAAATCATGACAGTGGTTGCGGGATGCACCTTGGTTTTCGTTCTGCTGTTTGCAAGATTGGTCTATCTGATGGTTTGGCGTGCGGAGCATTATTCCCAGCTAGCTACGGAGCTTCACGAGAGGGAGAGAAGTATTAAGGCTGCCAGAGGAAGGATTCTGGACTGCAACGGTGTGGTTTTGGCTGACAACAGAACGGTGTGTACGATTTCGGTCATCTATAATCAGATACAGGATTCTGAAGAGGTGATACGGGTATTGTGTCAGGAGCTTGCGCTCAGCGAGGAGTATGTCAGACCAAAGGTAGAAAAGTATTCTTCCATGGAGCGTATTAAGAGCAATGTAGATAAAGAGATAGGCGACCGAATCAGGGAATATGATCTGCCGGGAGTAAAGGTGGATGAAGATTATAAGCGCTATTATCCCTATGGAGCGTTGGCAAGCAAGGTGTTGGGATTTACCGGTGGAGACAATCAGGGAATCATAGGTCTTGAGGTGGTTTATGAGAAGTATCTGCAAGGGGAACCCGGCATGATTCTTACCATGACAGATGCAAAAGGAATAGAAGTGGAGGAGGCGGGAGAACGACGGATTGAGCCCAAATCGGGAAATGATCTATGTATCAGCATGGACCGCAATATCCAGACGTATGCGACCCAGCTTGCACTTCAGGCGATGGAGACAAAAGAGGCAGATTCGGTTTCGATTATTGTGATGAATCCCCAAAACGGAGAGTTGCTTGCCATGGTAAATGTTCCGGAATTTGATTTAAATACTCCTTACGAATTGTCATACGAACCGGTGGTGGAGCCCACTGCGGAGGAGAAACAGGAATTACTGAATCAAATGTGGCGTAATGGGTGTATCAATGACACCTATGAGCCGGGGTCTACTTTTAAAGTGATTACTGCGGCTGCGGCATTGGAGGAGGGCGTGGTGACTCCGAATGATTCTTTTCATTGTCCGGGGTATGTTGTGGTGGATGATCGGAAGATACGGTGTCATAAGATAGCCGGACATGGAAGTGAAGATTTCGTCCATGCAACCATGAATTCCTGCAATCCGGTGTTTGTGACAGTGGGGTTGAGACTGGGCGTGGAAAACTATTATAAATATTTTGAAAGCTTCGGCTTGAAGACAAAGACAGGAATAGATTTGCCCGGTGAGGCGGGAACCATCATGCACAAAATGGAAGATATGGGGAATGTAGAGCTTGCCACAGTATCCTTTGGACAGTCCTTTCAGATCACGCCCATACAGTTGCTTACGACGATATCCTCGATTGTAAATGGCGGCAATCGCATTACTCCTCATTTTGGCGTCAGAGCGTTGGATGAGCAGGGGGAAGTGGTGGAGGAATTCACCTATCCCATACAAGAGGGCATTGTCTCGGAGGAAGTATCTGCCACGATGCGGGATATTCTGGAGATGGTGGTCTCTGAGGGCGGAGGTGTTAACGGAAAGGTAGAGGGATATCGTGTGGGCGGAAAGACAGCGACCAGTCAGACTCTGCCTAGAGGTAGTGGGCGATACATTGCTTCATTTGTGGGATTTGCACCGGCAGATGACCCCCAGGTGATTGCCATAGCGATCATCAACAATCCCCAGGGAGTTTATTATGGAGGACAGATTGCGGCACCGGTCATTCGCCAGCTTTTTGAAAATATTCTTCCGTATTTAGGAATATAGGAGTATAATGTAAACAATGTACAGCTTTTTGACAGAATAGTGCATTGGCTAGGAGGATAATTATGTTAGAAGGACAAAGGTGTCTGGTAATAGGTTCCGGTATCAGCGGTGTTGGAGCAGTGAGCCTGTTGAAGCATTTTGGAGCGGAGATATTTTTTTATGACAGCAATGAGAAATTGACAATAGAGGAGCTGCAGGGGAAATTACCCGCAGACACCCGGGCAACCTGTATCGTGGGAGAACTTCCGGGGGAGATAGAGGAGTGTATTGAGACGGCGGTTTTGAGTCCGGGGGTGCCCACAGATATTCCATTAGTGAATCGTATGCGTGAGCGAGGAGTGCATATCATCGGAGAAATTGAGCTTGCCTATCTTGCAGAACAGGGAAGCGTGGTGGCGATCACCGGAACCAATGGCAAGACCACGACCACGACCTTAGTGGGAGAGATTATGAAGGCGCATCTGGGAGAAAACAAGGTTTTTGTGGTGGGAAATATTGGGAATCCCTATACGCTTGAGGTGCTGGGCACCGGGAAAGATACCGTGACCGTGGCGGAGATCAGCTCTTTTCAGTTGGAAACAACACACACCTTCCGGCCGGCAGTGTCCGCTATTTTAAATGTGACACCGGATCATCTGAATCGTCACCATACGATGGAGGCATATGTGGAGGCGAAAGAGGAAATTGCGGCATGCCAGACGAAGGCAGAAATCTGCGTACTCAATTATGAGAATGAATATACAAGAAGCTTTGGGGACAGATGCCCTGCAACCCCCGTATATTTTTCTTCGGCACGGGCGTTGAGGGATGGCTATTATCTGAAGGAGGATAAGATTGTCAAGGCGGTGAACGGTCAGGAGACGGTTCTGATGGATATTCATGAGGATATGAAGCTTGTGGGGATATGCAATGTTGAAAATGTAATGGCTGCCATTGCCATTGCAGAGGGTATGCAGGTTCCTATGGAGACAATTCTTGCTACCATACGCAGTTTTCATGCGGTGGAGCATCGCATTGAATTTGTTGCGACGAAGGGTGGAGTGGATTATTATAATGATTCTAAGGGAACCAATCCTGACGCTGCAATCCAGGGCATTAAGGCGATGAGCAAACCGACAATCTTAATCGGTGGCGGATATGATAAGCAGAGCGATTACGATGAATGGATTGAGAGCTTTGACGGCAAAGTGAAATGGTTGGTGCTGATTGGACAGACGAGAGATAAAATAGCGGAGTGTGCAAGAAAGCATGGATTTGAGCAGATTCGCTTTGCAGATACATATGAGGAATGTCTTGCGCTTTGTACAGAGCTTGCAGAGTGTGGAGATGCGGTGTTGCTGTCTCCGGCATGTGCAAGCTGGGGAATGTTTCCCAATTACGAGGTGCGGGGACAACTGTTCAAAGACTATGTAAATGGATTGGCATAGGGAGTAAAGAGGAGAATATATGGCAACGACAGTGCGAAGAACAAGGGATGTTCAATCAAATAGGATGTCTGGAAGAGCGAGAGGGGGGGACCATCGACTGACACGAGGCAGAAGAAAGAGAGAACAGTCAGAGTATTTTTTTGACTACAGTCTTTTGTTCATTGTTTTATTTTTGCTGGGCTTTGGAATGATCATGATTTATTCGGCAAGCTCATATGCAGCCTTTCAGAGCTATGGGGACGCTGCCTATTATTTAAAAAAACAGGCTTTGGCAGTGACGCTGGGACTGATAGCAATGATGGTGGTGGCAAATATTCCCTATCACTTTTGGGAGCGCTTTGCAACACTTGGTTATGGTGTCTCGGTAGCATTGATTTTTCTGGTGCTGACACCTTTGGGTATTGAATCCCATGGAGCCAGACGCTGGTTTCGTATTCCGGGTGTGGGCATGCAGATTCAGCCGGCGGAGGTTGCAAAGCTGGCAATGATACTCTTTCTTGCGGTGATGGTGTGTAAAATGGGAAAAGGTGTGCGCACTATTAAAGGGTTTGTCCTCATGATGGTGATGCCGCTTCCGGTGGTGGTTTTGATCTGGAAGGTGACGGATAACTTGAGCAGCGCGATTATCGTATTGAGTATTGCACTTTTAATGGTCTTTGTGGCAAGTCCTGATTACAAAAAGTTTGTTGCGATGGGAGCTGTGGCAATCTTATTCGTAAGCCTGCTTGTCGTTTATGTGTCACGCCTGGACCCGTCCACCAATTTCCGTTTTCGCCGTATTCAGGTGTGGCTGAATCCGGAAAGCGATTCGCAGGACAAGGGCTTTCAGACGCTTCAGGGCTTGTATGCCATTGGCAGCGGAGGTGTGTTGGGCAAGGGCTTAGGAAGAAGCATGCAGAAACTGAGCTTTCTTCCTGAGGCGCAGAACGATATGATCTTTTCCATTATCTGCGAGGAATTGGGTCTGTTTGGAGCGATTGCGATTATACTGATGTTCATTTTGCTCATTTGGAGAATGATGATTATTGCAAATAATGCCAGTGATTTATTCGGAGCTATGCTGGTAGTGGGAGTGATCGGTCATGTGGCAGTTCAGGCAATCCTGAATATTGCGGTGGTGACAAACTCTATTCCCAATACAGGTATTTCACTTCCGTTTATCAGCTATGGCGGTACATCCGTGGTGTTTTTGCTGATAGAGATTGGTTTGGTGTTAAGTGTCGCCAGACGCATTCAACTTAAGGAACTGTAAGGAGCTGATTTAAGGGGCATTTGGGAACATTCCGACTTTCATCTGCATATGATACAATAGTTCTTCAAAAAGGTAATGAAAGCTCGGATGGTGTCATATGGATTCGATTCATATTCAGGGTGGCGTTGCCCTGCGGGGAAAAGTGCGCATTCAGGGTTCCAAGAATGCAGCGCTTCCTATATTGGCGGCAACATTGCTTACCAAAGAGACTTCCCATTTACAGAATTGCCCGAGAATTGCAGATGTCTATTGTATGATTAGGCTGTTAAGAAGTCTGGGAGTCTGTGTGCGGTGGGAGGAGAATGGCGTCCGTGTCAATGCTAAAAGTCTTCAGACGGATGAACTGGTTCTGGGGAATATGCCCACAGAGGCAGTCAGAAGTATGCGTTCCTCGCTGTGTCTTTTGGGAGCGCTGCTGGGGAGGGTTGGAGCAGTTACCATGGAGTATCCGGGAGGATGCGTGATTGGGGAAAGACCCATCGATATACACATTGCAGCGCTGAAACAGATGGGAGTGGTGTTTGCGGAGGCGGACGGAATGCTGACGGCGAGCGCCCAAACTCTGCATGGGGCGGATATTACGTTGCCATTTCCAAGTGTGGGAGCTACAGAAAACGTGATTTTGACCGCTGTGATGGCGGAGGGGACTACCATTCTGCGCGGAGCAGCCAGGGAGCCGGAGGTGGTGGCGTTATGTGAATACCTAGAGCAGTGCGGCGCCCGAATCGAGGGAGCCGGCGGTCAGACCATTCAGATAGAGGGAACCGGACAGCTATACGGCACTCATTATCAGATTCCCCCTGACCGCATCGTGGCAGGAACGTATCTATTTGGAGCGGTGGGAGCAGGAGGCAGTGTTCTGTTGGAGCGGGCACCCATACAACAGATGGAGGCAGTGCTGGAGCTGGCAAAACAGATGGGAGCACAATGCGATCTGACGACAGAAGGGCTTTATGTGCAGATGGAGACGCGCCCTCAAGCGGTACCGCTCCTTTGTACAGCACCCTATCCCGGATTTCCTACAGATCTGCAATCGCCGGCATTGACGGTGCTCACCTGCGCAGAGGGGGATAGCGTCATAGAGGAAAATATCTTTGAGAACCGCTTTCGTGTGGTGGAGCCATTGAGAAGTCTCGGAGCGCAGATCGAGTTGCTTGACAGGCACCGTGTGGCGGTACACGGTGTGGAGAGACTGCATGGCACAGTCATGGAGGCGAAGGAACTGAGAGGTGGAGCGGCACTTCTTCTGGCGGGACTGGTTGCAGATGGGGAGAGCATCATCACAGGCTGTTCTTATATTTACCGTGGATATGAGAATATCTGCAAAGATTTGAGAGAGTTAGGAGCGCGCATAACAAGTGTTTAAGAAACAAACATGGATTAAGATACTGGTAGCTTTTATAGTGATAGTGGTTTTGGGAATGATTGGTGCACTTATCTACATTCGCGGACATTATAAGATACAAAATGTGTATGTGGAAGGGAATGTGCACTATACGGAGGAGGAAATCCGTGATATTGTGATGAATGGCGCATTGGGCGACAATTCCTTATATTTATCAATGAAATATAAAAACAAGGGAGTGGACAATATTCCTTTTGTGGATGTGATGGATGTGAGCATTTTGTCGCCCGATACGATTAAGATTACGGTATATGAAAAAGCACTGGCAGGATATGTCACCTATCTGGATACCTTGTTTTATTTTGATAAGGATGGTTATGTGGTGGAGAGCTCCAGTGTCAAGACGGTGGGTGTGCCGCAGATTACAGGCTTGCATTTTGACAGAGTCATTCTGGGAGAACCCCTTCCGGTGGAGAATAAGGAGATATTCAACACAATCCTTGACATTACAAAGCTCTTGAATAAATATGAATTGATGGCGGATAAGATATATTTTCAGTCGTCGAATAAGATCACTATCTATTTTGGGGATGTGAAGGTTGCGTTGGGTGATGAACCGCAGTGGCTGGAGGATAAGGTGATGAGACTGCCGACATTTCTGAAGGAACTGGTGGGAAAAAGCGGAACGCTTCAAATGGAAGCCTACGAGGAGGCGAACGGAAAGTATAGCTTTAAGCCGGATACTTGAGTAAAAAAGAATTTTATTACTAAAAAAATGGATTATAAAAGTATCATTTTTGTAAAAAAATGTATTGATTAATTTGTGAAATAATTATATGATAGTCTATATGGAGTTTACTAGTTAAAGGAAGAGGAGGACTTACCCTTGCTGGAGATTAAGACAAACGATGCTGAATCTGCTGCTAAGATCATTGTAGTTGGTGTAGGTGGCGCAGGTAATAATGCTGTTAATAGAATGATTGATGGAAGAATTGATGGAGTTGAATTTGTAGGAGTCAATACGGACAAGCAGGCATTGCAGCTTTGCAAGGCACCGAAGCTTCTACAGATTGGTGAGAAATTGACTAAGGGACTTGGTGCAGGCGCCAAGCCTGAAGTGGGTGAAAAGGCTGCAGAGGAAAGTGTGGAAGAGATTTCTGAAGCACTGCAGGGTGCGGATATGGTGTTCGTAACCTGTGGAATGGGCGGTGGTACCGGTACCGGCGCTGCTCCGGTAGTAGCTAAGCTGGCAAAGGATATGGGGATTTTGACGGTCGGTGTTGTGACAAAGCCCTTCCGTTTTGAAGCGAAGACCCGTATGGTGAATGCACTCGGCGGAATCGAACGCATTAAGGAGAATGTAGATACCTTAATCGTGATTCCCAATGACAAGCTGTTAGAGATTGTGGACAGGCGTACTACAATGCCGGAAGCGCTTAAAAAGGCGGATGAGGTATTGCAGCAGGCGGTGCAGGGAATTACCGATTTGATTAATGTTCCTGCTATCATTAATTTGGATTTTGCGGATGTCCAGACCGTTATGAAGGACAAGGGTATTGCACACATCGGCATCGGTGAGGGCAAAGGTGACGACAAGGCTTTGGAGGCTGTGAAAATGGCGGTGGAAAGCCCCTTGCTTGAGACGACCATCAATGGTGCGACAGATGTTATCATCAATGTATCCGGTGATATTTCTTTGGCAGATGCGTCCATTGCTTCTGACTATGTGCGTGAGCTGACAGGAGATGAGGTAAATATTATTTTTGGTTCCATGTATGATTCCTCCAAGACAGATACCTGTACCATCACGGTTATCGCTACAGGTCTTGAGGATGTTCCGGATAATTCTATGCCTAATAGACTGGGTGGTGGTTCGGCATACAGGCAGCCTACGGCGCATATGACGCCCACGTCCCTCAAGGGCTTGAATATCCCACCTATTACACCTGCACAGCCGGTGACGCCTGTGCAGCCGGTGAAGCCCCTTCCCGGGATTCAGAAGCCCACAGATATCCGAAGCTCTGTAGAGGAGAAGTCCTTGAATATACCGGCTTTCCTGCAGAAAAAATAACGGATAGAACAATATCATATAATGTATGAATCATGAAACACATCTGAGCTGTATTTATGCTTAGGTGTGTTTTTTTGTGTCGAAATTTATAAAATAAAAAACAATTCTCGCGCCCCTATTTTGACAAATTACTTTCTGACCTCCCTTTATAATAATTGTGAAAATGGTGATGCGATGTATTATGAACTTTATGTAGACAGTCTTTTTTTTATTAATTTTGTTATGAACCTATACTTGTTGCTTTTGGTAAATAGTAGTAGTATGCGCACTGCCACGCGCATAAGACTGATTGCCGGAGCAGCGGTGGGAGCAGGCATGTATGTGCTGCCATTTGTCTGTAACAGATTGCCCATTTTACGCGCTTTCCCACCGTGGGCGGACAGCCTGTTGGGGATTGTGATGGGGACAGTTCTGATGGTTAAAATTGCTTTTCGGGTTCGAACAGTGAAAGCCTTTTTGAAAATTTGTGAAAAGATGCTACTCTTTTCTTTTTTTCTGGGAGGCGGGCTGCTGTTCATTATGCGCAAGCTGGCAAATGTGCCGGGATTGACTGTCGGAATGTTTGCTGTTCTTTTGGTGGGAGCGTTGTTGGTTTTGGGGTTTTGCTCCTTTCGGGAAAAGCGGGAGAAGCAGCAATACATATGCAAAGCCACGCTTATCAATCAGGATGTGAAGATGATTGTGAATGGACTGATTGATTCGGGAAACAGTCTGGTGGAGCCCATCAGCGGAGAGCCGGTTTCCATTATTGAGCAAAAGATGTTTGAAGAACTTTACGGAGAAAGGGAACCCTTATATCGCGCAATACCTTACCACAGTATTGGCAAAAAAAACGGCATCTTGAAAGGATATATCCTGCCGGAGATTTGGATTGAAGTGGAAGGTGTGAGAAAAATGTGTAAGAACATTTATGTTGCGGTCAGCGAAGAAGATTTATGTGGTTCAAAGGAGAGTGGAGATGTGAGAATGATTGTGAACCCACAGCTTTTGTTGCGTGGGTAGAAAGGCGTGATAAGAAATGATTATAAAGATGGCAATGCCGGGTAAAATGCAATTAAAAATGATTTGTAGAGAGGGAGGGCTTTTTGGGCGAAGAGGCGATATTCATTATATCGGAGGAGCAGAGGTGTTGCCGCCGACCTTGGAACCCACCAAGGAGAATCAGGTCATAAACGATCTGGGGACAGAATATGAAGATGAAGCAAAATCCATCCTGATTGAGCATAATCTTCGTCTGGTGGTCTACATAGCCAAGAAATTTGATAATACCGGTGTGGGGGTGGAGGATCTGATCTCTATTGGAACCATTGGGCTGATAAAGTCCATCAATACCTTCAAACCGGATAAAAATATCAAGATTGCTACCTACGCATCCCGCTGTATTGAAAATGAGATTTTGATCTATCTTCGCCGGAACAATAAAACGCGTCTGGAAGTGTCCATCGACGAACCGTTGAATGTGGATTGGGATGGTAACGAGCTGCTTTTGTCCGATATACTGGGAACAGATGAGGATGTGATATATCGGGATCTGGAGAATGAAGCAGAAAGGAAAGTGTTGGAGGGAGCGATTGAAAAGCTGTCTGATAGAGAGCGGACGATTATCCGGCTGCGTTTTGGATTGGGCACAAGGGACGGTCAGGAGATGACACAGAAGGAAGTGGCAAATTATCTCGGAATTTCCCAATCATACATTTCGAGACTGGAAAAGAAGATTATGCGTCAGCTAAAAAAGGAGATGAGTCTGCATATTTGACCTTTACTTTTGGGATAAATCTGTTATATAATAGGCGCAAGCCGTCTGGCAGTTCACAATATGCTGTGAGATGGAAGTGAAATACAAATATAGACGTGATGGAATAATGTGATGATAAAGCGTGAAGATATATTATCGATGGAATATCTGAAAAAAAGCGAATATACAGGTTCCCATCAGGGGATGAGATATCGTCTGGAGAGTGCCAGTGATGAGGAGGGCAACAAAAAGCTGAAGGTAACAGTCTGGCCGGAGCCCTTTAACTTTTTTAAAACGCCGGAGGAATCCAAGAGCAGTGTTTTTTTTGAATTTGATGAGGACGGCGTGGTGGATGCAGTTGCCTGGATGAATGATCGATTGTTTGAAGACAAGGATAGATGGAGCAGGGCATCTGCAAATTGGGACAGCTATTCTTTAAGCTGAGGATTATTTAATTACTTACGTTGGAGAAAATAATTTATGGTTCAATATATAGTCAGAGATGTGCTGGGCGTGTTCCGGTATCTTTCCTATGGATTGATACCGGGTATTCTTGTGGCGGCTATTCTTGGTATGTTTAATAGGGGCAGGCGCAGAAGGGGGGAGGAACCTTTACCCGTGGTGGCGATTTCCTGTCTGGTAGTGTATGTGGTGGTGGTGCTTTGTATTACTTTCTTGTCTCGTGAATTGGGAAGCAGAGTGCGCAAGGTGGATATGGAGCTGTTTTCCACATGGGGGAGAACAAGAAGGACGCATGCTTTTGTGATAGAGAATGTACTCCTGTTTGTTCCATATGGCTATTTGCTGGCATGGAATGTAAAGCCTATGCGGAATGTGTTCCGGGCTACTTTTGCGGGAATGTTAAGCAGTCTGTTGATTGAAGGCTTGCAGTTGCTCACCGGACGGGGATATTTTCAGATTGATGATGTGCTGACCAATACGTTGGGAGCGTTGATCGGTGCATGTATTTTTGGCATTGGATACGGGTGGAGGATGAAAAGGAAGCACTATGCAAATGTACGAAGTGATTGCACTGTCAGAGGACATGCAGACAGAGATTCAAAAGACAATTTTGTTCGCAGATAATGAGGAAGATGCCATAGACCGCATGCAGGAGCTGCTGGACGGGCAGAACCTGGAATACGGAGTCTGTATGGCATCCGAGATAGCTTGAACGGTTATGCAGTCAGATAGCTGCGCATGGTGCGGAGTGCGTTTTTTTCCAGACGAGATACCTGTGCCTGTGAGATACCGATATACTGTGCGACTTCCATCTGGGTTTTGCCTTCAAAGAACCGCAGAGAGATGATTTCGTGTTCTCGGGGATTTAGTTTTTTCATAGCTTCGCTTAGGGAGAGATGTTCCACCCAGGTCTCTTCCTTATTTTTTTTGTCTGAAATCTGATCCATCACATATAACGTATCGCCTCCGTCCGTGTAAATGGGCTCGTAGAGGCTCATGGGATTCTGTATGGCATCCATGGCGTAGACGATATCCTCCTTGGAGATGCCGACCTCCTTGGCGATCTCCTCCAGAGTAGGCTCGCGAAGATTCTGACGGGTGAGGGTATCACGGGCATAGATGGCTTTGTACGCTGTATCCTTCAAGGAACGGGATACTCTGATGGAGCTGTTGTCCCGTAAGAACCTTCTGATCTCCCCGATGATCATGGGAACCGCGTAAGTAGAGAATTTTACATTGAGGGATGAGTCAAAATTGTCGATGGCTTTGATCAGTCCGATACAGCCAATCTGAAATAAATCATCCACATTTTCGCTGCTGGAGGAAAAACGCTTGATGACGCTTAGAACAAGGCGGAGATTTCCTTCTATATATTGTTCTCTGGCGAGCGTATCCCCTTCTTCAATGCGTGCGAACAAAGCCTCCTTTTCTGCTGCTTTTAACAGTGGGAGCTTTGCGGTGTTCACTCCACAGATTTCAACTTTTCCCTGTGCCATTTTGACCTCCTAAATATGCTGAAATATTGTATTGGTAGTATGTACGTCTGACGAAAAATATATTCAGGAAAATGTGACAATCCGTATTACAAAAGCATATCATGGTAATGAATAGGTGTATTTTGGAGTGATAAAAATGCTCTTGTCGGAATTGAAGTGCAAGGATGTAATCAATATCAGAGATTGCAAAAAGCTAGGGCGCGTGTGTGATCTGGAGTTTGATGAGTGCAGCGGATGTATCTGCAAAATTATGGTTCCGGGCGGAAATAAAATGTTGAATTTTTTGCGGTGTGAACCGGATTTTGCAATCCCCTATAAGGATATTCGACAGATTGGTCCGGATATCATTTTAGTTGACATAAAATGTTGAATTTATTATAATTAAATAACGAAAATACGGAGGAATCTACAAATGAAATGTCCATTTTGCAGTCATGAAAATACCAGAGTAATTGATTCGAGACCGGCTGAGGAGAATAATTCCATCAGGCGCCGCAGAGCTTGCGATGAGTGTGGTAAAAGATTTACCACTTACGAGAAGATTGAGACGATTCCGCTGATTATTATCAAAAAGGATAATAACAGAGAGACCTATGATCGTCAGAAAATTGAAGGCGGTGTGTTGCGCGCCTGTCACAAGAGACCGGTTAGTGCGCAGAATATTACAGCGTTGGTGGATGAGGTGGAGAACGAGGTCTTCAACATGGAGGAGAAGGAGATTCCCAGCGAAGTGATCGGTGAGCTTGTGATGAATAAGCTGAAGAGTCTGGATGCAGTAGCCTATGTGCGTTTTGCGTCAGTTTATAGAGAGTTCAAGGATATCAACACCTTTATGGATGAATTGAAGAGTGTTCTGAAGTAGTGTTGGAGGGGTGGTGAGCTTATTTATAACTATGATTTTGCGGTAGCGGCACTATTTATCGAGGTTATATTTATTTGTTTTTTTGTTGTGCGAAAACGACTTCCCATCAGGCAGAACAGAGTGTTTTTATGGGCATTGTTCATTCAGTTGGCGGTGACATTTATGGATATATGCGCCAGTGTGATGGACAATGATTTCGCAAAGTATTCTGTAGGTGCGCTATACTTTGTCAATACAGTGTATTTTGTGCTGTATGTTGCCAGAACGGCAATTTTGTTTCTTTATACACTGGTAACCACCCACATAAAAGTGCGTCCCATGTCCAAACGCATGGAAGGTATTTTCATGCTACCGTTGATAATGATTGAGATACTCATCGCTCTATCTCCGGTGACAGGATGGATTTTTGAAATCGTTCCCGGATATGGCTACCGGAGAGGTGTTGCGTATAATTCCATTTATTATTTGTTTTTGTATTATCTTTTGCTCACACTTATTACAGTTCTGATATTTCGTAAAAATCTATCACGAACACAGTTTATCAGTATTCTGCTGTATTGTGGTTTACTTTTATGCGGTAATTTTTTGAGATTTAGTATGCCATATATCCTGATAATGGATGCTTTTGCGCAGATGGCAATTATCGTTATATATCTTTCACTTCAAAATCCGGATTATTACATTGAGAAAAAGACTGCTCTGTTCGATACGGACGCATTTCTTGCCATTGTGGGGGAGTGGATGGCGTCAGGAAAGGGAATCTCCTGTTTCTGTTTTTTCATAGATCAGTATGATGATATGAGAAATGTATATGATGTGACAATTATGAATGAAGCGTTATGGGAGATTGGTGGCTGGCTCACGCAAAATGAAGGAGAGAACCATACGTTTTATTTTGGAGACGGCAGATTCGTGGCAGTCGGCAAGAAGAATGAGAGCATAGTACGCTATGGGGAATGTGTGAAAGAAAGATTTCGGAATGCGTGGAACGTGCAGGGGACAGAAGTGCATCTGGCAATTCGGACAGGCATGCTTCCTGCTTATGTGCAGGAAAGAGACCCGGTTCAACTGTTGGAACTGTTACATTTTTTCTTTTCTGAAAAATCGAAGGACAAGACCAGGCATGCTTTGATTGACGACGCGCTTGTGGAGCAGATGCGTCGTGCAAAAAGTGTTGAGAAGGCGATTGAGAGAGCTGTAAATAATGGGACGGTGGAGGTTTGGTATCAGCCTATTTATTCATATCGAACCGGTCGGTTTGATACCGCCGAGGCGTTGGTGCGCATTCAGGATGAAATGCTTGGATGGATTATGCCGGGAGAATTTATTCCCCAAGCGGAGAGAACCGGGCAGATAGTGTCTCTCGGACGGGAAATATTCAGGAAGGTCTGCGCATTAATACAAAATTGCGATTTGCGTGAAAGCGGTATTGAATATATTCATGTGAATTTGTCGCCGATTCAGTGTCTGGACGAGGGACTTGCAGAAGAATTAAAAGACGATATGGAGAAATTTGGGATTGATTCATCTATGATTGAGTTTGAGATTACGGAAACGGCAATTATGGAGACGGATGAATTCCATAGGACCATGCAGCAGTTGGCAGAGCTTGGAAAAGGAATGGCGCTGGATGATTATGGCAGCGGTGCCACGAATCTCAATCGAATGTTCCAGTGGCATTTCAATATGGTGAAGATTGACAAAGAGATTTTTGCTGCTTTTTTCCAAAAACAGGATTTTGCGGCAATAGCAGATCTGGTAAAGATGTTCCACAACCAGAATTTGGAGGTTGTTGTGGAAGGAATTGAAACAGTTGAGATGACAGAGATGGCATTGCATGCACAGGCAGATTTTGCACAGGGCTATTATTATTCCAAACCCTTGCGTGAGGACAGGTATTTAGAATTTTTGAAGCTACATGCCTGATCAGAGCGTGAGGCTTTAGCCGGTGCTTTTGGCTCGAAAGCGATGGAGGCAGAGCAGGTAAAGCACACATAGGATTAACTGGCTCGCCAGAAGCCCCCACAGATAGCCGGTGATGCCAAAACGCGGAACTGCCAGAAAAATAAAGGCAAGACGGATCAGCAGGCAAGCGGTATTCATGACAAAAATTCGTCCTGCCATTCCCAATCCCTGTAGTATGCTGGACAGGGTGGTGTCTAAATAGATAAAAGGACAAATGAAACCTAGGGTTGTGATAAAATGACCTGCCATAGCGCTGTCGAACAGCAGAGTGCCAAGATATCTGCCAAACAGTCCAAAGATACCCATACAGACAAATCCCAGTGCACAACAATATTTGATGGTGCGCAGGGTCGCCCTGTGAACAGCGTTGTTATCTCCCAATGCGTAGCTTTCGGATATCATTGGAAGTAGGAGTACTGCCACAGAGCCGGTCAGTGCATTTGGAAAAAAGATTAAAGGCATAGCCATACCGGTGAGTACCCCATAGACACTTAAGGAGGATGCGGTATCATAACCATAAAGCTTTAGCTTGGCCGGAATCGAAATGGACTCTACACTCTGCAGCAGATTGAGGATAATGCGATTGGCGGTGAGGGGCAGCGCCAGAGCCAGAATATCGCGG
>JAFVDW010000046.1 GCA_017478245.1 Lachnospiraceae bacterium | reverse complement strand
CACGCGCAGAAATTCAATTCCGCCATCCTTCGCTTCCACCGTCACCGCCGTAGCGCCTGCATCTATGGCATTCTCCACAAGCTCCTTCACCACACTCGCCGGTCGCTCCACCACCTCACCGGCAGCAATCCTATCCACCGTTTCCGAATCCAAAACATGTATTGGCATACGCTCCTCCATTCTCCCTTTGTACGTTTCTGCTCCATAGCATTCCTGCTTATGCCCTTTATACCACCTCACAGCATGAAACATAGACTATCTTAGGCGGCGTCTTTAGACGCCTTAGATAATCTTTTCATGCTTCCCAACGGTTCTTCAGCTTATTCTGTAACCGATAAAGAGTATTCAACGCATCCAAGGGTGTCAACGTAGTGACCTCAATCTCCATCAGTTCCTTTAGCACATCTTCATCCTTCACCGTATCAAACAGGGACATCTGCGCCAAATCCACCTCGTCATAAGCAGGCTGCTTATTCTTTTTGCCCTCTGTTCTGGTGTCTATAGCAATGCTCTGCACCTTGTCTGTAATATCATTGTCACTGAGCTGTTCCACGATTTCTTTGGCACGGTCGATGACCATATCCGGCACACCCGCCAGCTTCGCCACCTGAATGCCATAGCTCTTGTCTGCACCACCCTTGACAATCTTGCGCAAAAACACAATGTCATCCCCGCATTCCTTCACGGCAATACAATAATTGTTCACATTGTTCATTTTACCTTCCAGCTCCGTCAGCTCATGATAATGGGTGGCAAACAGAGTCTTCGCCCCCAAAAGCTTGCGATTACTGATATGCTCAATCACCGCCCAGGCGATACTCAAGCCGTCGAAGGTAGAGGTGCCCCTGCCAATTTCATCCAATATCAGCAGACTATTTGAAGTAGCATTACGCAAAATATTCGCCACCTCATTCATCTCCACCATAAAGGTGGACTGACCGCTTGCAAGGTCATCCGACGCACCCACTCTGGTGAAAATACGATCTACAATCCCGATATTGGCACTGGCTGCAGGCACATAGCTGCCCACCTGTGCCATCAGTACGATCAATGCCACTTGACGCATGTAAGTGGATTTACCTGCCATATTGGGACCTGTTATGACACTGATGCAATGCTTTCCGTTATCCAGACAGGTATCATTGGCGATGAACATATCATTATTCATCATCTGCTCCACCACAGGATGCCTTCCACCCTTGATATCAATAGCTCCCTTCTCATTCAGCTTGGGGCGCACATAGTGATTGCGTTCCGCCACAAGCGCCAGGGACGCATAGACGTCCAGTCTGGCAATGGCTTTGGCAGTACGTTGAATACGTTCAATCTCCATGGCGATGGAATCTCTGATTTTGCAGAACAGATCATATTCCAGGGTCTGAAGCTTGTCCTCAGCATTAAGAATGGTATCCTCCAATTCCTTAAGGCGCGGCGTAGTATAACGCTCTGCGTTCGCCAAGGTCTGCTTGCGCATATAGTCCTCCGGAACCAGATTCTTGTAGGAGTTGGTCACCTCGAAGTAATAACCAAACACCTTATTATATTTGATTTTCAAATTCTTGATGCCGGTTCGCTCTCTGTCCTCCGCTTCCAACTCCGCCAGCCATTGCTTGCCATCCCGCTTGGCGCTGCGCAGCATATCAATATTCTCATCGAAGCCGTCCCGAATGATGCCGCCCTCTCTGATGGTGATGGGAGGTTCTTCTTCAATGGCTTGCAGGATTAACTGATAAATGTCCTCCATTCCCTCTATGTCTTCCTGAATCTTCGTCAGTTCTTCCTTCTCAAAGCTCTGAAGCACCGATTTGATATGGGGCAGCATCTCCAAAGAGTTGCGAAAAGCGATCAAATCTCTGGGATTGGCGGTCTTATAGGTCACCTTGCTCAGTAATCGCTCCAAATCATAGATGGGATTCAGATACTCTCTGAGTTCGTCTCTGGAGACACTGTCTCCGTTCAGTTCACCGATTGCGTCCAGCCGTTTTTCCATTTCTTCTTTTTCGATTAGGGGCTGCTCTATCATACTGCGCAGCATTCTGCCGCCCATTGCCGTTTTGGTCTTATCAAGCACCCACAAAAGAGACCCCCTTTTTTGCTTTTCCCGCAGGGTCTCTGTCAATTCCAGATTACGTCTGGTAGAGCTGTCCAACAGCATATATTTGCTGGTAAGATACGGTGTGATATGGGTAAAATGCTCCAGCTCGGACTTCTGTGTGTCATAGAGATACTGAAGCAGCGCTCCTGCAGCCACCAGTCCTGTGGGGAAGTCCTCCACGCCCAGTCCGATCAGGGTATTCACCTTAAAATGTCTCTGTAAAAGACGTCTGCACCCCTCATCATCAAAAAAGTGAGGCTCCAGACTGTTTAAAGAAATATGTAGACGCCCTCTCAAATCCGCTACATCCACCCCACTCATCAGAAACGCTTCATTACAGACAATCTCCGATGGAGCATATTTCATCAGCTCATCCATCAGCTTTTTAAGCGTATCCACTTCTGTCACATAGTAGTCACCTGTGGTCACATCTGCCGCAGAAAGCCCGATTTTGGTAGGGGTATAGGCGATACTCATCAGAAAATTATTCCTGGATGCCTCCAGGCTCTGCATATTCAAGTTGGTTCCGGGGGTGACAATACGCACAACATCGCGCTTCACCAGTACTTTTGCCAGCTTAGGGTCTTCCACCTGTTCGCAAATTGCCACCTTATAACCGCGGCTTACCAGCTTAGTCAGATATCCTTCCACAGCATGGTAAGGGATACCGCACATGGGAGCCCGCTCTTCCAAGCCACAGCTTTTTCCGGTCAGCGTAATCTCCAATTCCTTGGATGCCGTCAGGGCATCATCAAAAAACATCTCATAAAAGTCACCAAGTCGATAGAATAAAATGCAATCCGCATATTCTTTTTTTGTCTCCATGTACTTTTGCATCATGGGGGTTAATTCAGCCACTTTTTTATCTCCTGTTCTATCACGATCAAAGGCTTTTTTATTTCAATAGCTTCGGCTGTTGAACAAAAAAGCAGAGCGGATACACAAGAAATGCGCATCCGCTCCTATCATACCACAAAATGTTGTTATTGTAAATCGCCAGCTCTCTTCAAAGCATCATCAATGTGCGGACAGAAATTCTCTGCCCCCACCTTGTCATAAAATCCACTTTTCTGCATGGCATGCATGGGTTGTTCGTTCACATGGGAAAATACCAGTTGAATTTTTTTCTTGGCACAATCCTCATACAACTGCTCCAGATTATGGATGGCAGTGGCATCGATGGAACCAACACTCCTCATACGCAATACCAAGCAGTTTAATTTCTCGTCCGTAGTAATTTGCAGAATCTTATCCGCAGCGCCAAAGAACAGCGGACCGCTGATCTCATATACCATTGTATTGGGCGGCAGCTCTCTAAGGCTCATACTGTCCTGATCATCTTCGTCATCAATATTCTTCCAGCCTTCCACCTCAGTCACATCGCTCATACGCTTCATGAAGAGAATTGCTGCCATAAGAATTCCTACCTCGATGGCAACCACCAGATCAAATACGACCGTCAGCACAAACGTAACCACCAAAACTGCAATATCGCTCTTAGGTGCCGTTCTGCACAGATGCAGGAATTTGCGCCATTCAGACATATTGTAAGCCACCATAAACAGGATGGCTGCAATGGCAGGCATCGGAATTAATGCCGCATAGGGCATCAGTACAATCAGCACCAAAAGAAGCGTCACGGAATGCACCATTCCGGCAATAGGGGTACGTCCTCCATTTTTTACATTGGCTGCTGTTCTGGCAATAGCTCCTGTGGCAGGAATCCCTCCGAACAAAGCGGAAGTAATATTACCGGCGCCCTGTGCAATCAGCTCCATATTGGAGCGGTGCCTGCTGTTTACCATACTATCTGCCACCACGCAGGAAAGCAAGGATTCTATTGCTGCAAGAATCGCAATCGTAAACGCATCCGGCAATACATTGCGAATGGTATTCAGACGAATGGCAGGCACCGAAACACCCGGCAGCTTGTTGGAAATTGTATACAAATCACCGATGGTATTGACCTGCAGCTTCAACCCCTTCACCATACCAATGCTGATGAGCACTGCAATCAGAGAAGGGGGAATTTTCTTAAAAAAACCGGGTAAATATTGCCAACCAATCAAAATCACCATGCAGACCATACCTACAATGACCGCCTGCCAGTTGATGGTGCCGATAAACCGAATCACCGCGCCCAGCTTATCCATTGTCTCTATCAAGGGTTCATCCGTCACAATGGTAAGTCCCAAAAAATCCTTAATCTGACCAATAAAAATCGTCACTGCTATCCCGGAGGTGAAGCCTGTTGTGATCGTGTAGGGAATAAACTTAATCAAATTACCCAATCGAAACAATCCCATCAGAATCAAAATCACACCCGCCATCAGGGTTGCAATAATCAGTCCATCCATCCCATTTTTTGCCACGATTCCTGCAACAATAGTGGCAAACGCCGCCGTAGGTCCTGCAATCTGTACACGACTTCCGCCCAAAAAGGAAATCACAAAGCCTGCGAAAATAGCCGTATAAATTCCCCTCTCCGGTGTCACACCGGAAGCCAGTGCCAGTGCGATGGAAAGCGGCAAAGCGATGATCGCCACAATAATTCCCGCAACGATATCCTTCACAAATTGCTCTTTCGTGTACGTTTTCATTACCGAAAATAACTTTGGTTTTAATTTTTCCATAGTATCCTCAATCCTCTCAAAAGAAAATTCGTGAGATTCCTGATTTGAATTAACATTCAAAAATAATTTTCAAACAAGAAATCACACGAATCCTATCATAGTCCTTTTTTTACGGACTTTCAAGCTTTTTCGACAATTTTCCCCAGATAATAAAATCCATGACATTCTTCCAAAAGCACCGGCACAATCTTACCAATCAGGGAAGCATCTCCCGGAAAATGCACTAACGTATTGTTAGACAATCTTCCCGTCACGAGACTTTGATCATTCTCGTTTATCTCTTCTACCAATGCCTCCATGACTTGTCCCTGTAAGCGCGCCACCTGCTCCTTTGCAGTCTCCTGTACGCATTTTAGCACCTTGTCAAACCCCTGCTTTACAATCTCCTCCGGCACCTGATTTGCCATCACTGCCGCCGGTGTGCCTGTGCGCTTGGAGTAGATAAAGGTAAAGGCATTGTCGTACTTCACCTTCCGAATCACATCAATGGTCTCCTCCACATCCTCCAAGGTCTCCCCCGGAAAGCCCATCATGATATCCGTGGTAATGGCGATATCCGGTATCTCTCTGCGAATACGCTCTGCCAGTTCCAGATATTGCTCTTTGGTATAGCAGCGATTCATAGCCTTTAAAATCCGGTTCGAGCCTGCCTGCAAGGGTAGGTGCAGATGCCTGCAGATCTTCTTGGACTCCTTCATGACTGCAATCAGCTCATCGGACAGATCCTTGGGGTGAGAGGTCATAAATCGAATGCGTTTCAGACCTTCAATCTTTTCCACCTCCTGCAAAAGCTGTGCAAAGGTCATAGGCTGCTCCAAGGTCTTTCCATAGGAATTCACATTCTGCCCCAATAGCATGATCTCCACTACGCCCTCATCCACAAGCTGCTCTAT
>JAFVDW010000045.1 GCA_017478245.1 Lachnospiraceae bacterium | reverse complement strand
GTTGCATATATGTTAGAGCCTAGAATATCTGCGGAGAGAGATGCAGAGTATAAGGGACTGCTGGCAAAGCTCTATATTGAAGAGGCGGAATATGAGGAGGCGAATAAGAGAGCTCAAATCTGGGAAGAAGCCCTGAAGGTGAAGCTTCTGCAGGATGAAACAGATGAAGAGCGGGAAAAGGATGAAGACCGTATCCGACAGTCGCACATGATTCGGATGGAGTGTTACCGAATGATGGCGCATGGCACGAAAGCCATACAAGAGGGAGAGAGCAGAAAATATTTTGAGGTAGCTATCTCAGAGGCGGAAAAGATAGAGACGCATACCATGAAGGATGTAAGTCTGTACCTGGAGAAGGCACAGGTATATATGGAGATGGAGGAGTATGAGCAGTGTCTTGAGGTCTGTCGTGTGTTGATAGAGCGCTACCGTATTTATGCTGCTTTTGCCACGCAACTGGAGGTCTATCGAAGACAATGGGACGCCGGAGGTGTGATACGCGTGGGACAACAGTGTGTCAATGCGTTCCCGGGTTATGCGAAAGCATATGAGTATATGGCAAAGGTTTATCTGGATTTGGGACGCAAGGAGGATTTGCAGAAGGTTCTGGATGACGCCGAACATCATCAGGTGGAAAGCGTATTGCTGGAGGCGTATCGTTACCAGTTGACGGAACAAGTACCGGAGATTGAAGTGTTAAATCAAAAGATTAAAGAGTTCCGTAAGCATTATATGAGAAGACTGGATAACGGATATCTGTCCAGCTATGAAGAGGGACTGCCCATCATCACAGAATACCTCTATTGGTATCCCGGTACATATATGCTGGTGGAGAGAGGGCTATTCCATCGGGCGGCGCACAAGCTGGACAAGGCGCAGGAGGATTTTGAGAAGGCGCTTGCCGAAAATCCTTATCATCCCTATGCCTTGAGCAATCTGAGTGTGGTATACAAATACCGGGGAGAATTTGATAAGGCATTAGTCTGCCTGAACAAAGCCATCCGTTATTATGATGAGGATATGATGCCGGGACTGTATTCGGATATTTCTACCGTATACAGTCTGCTGGGAGACCATGATAAGGCATTGGAGTATTATCAGCGTTATATGGAGCAGTGTGATGCGTCAAGGCAGCAGGACGGCAAGAATACATTGGTAGAGCTGTTGCTTCGCTGCGGTAAGGTGGAGGAGGCAGAGGAAGAATTGTTAAGCTCTTTCGGCGGAAGGGTTCATGGTTTTTATAAGTATATCGTAAACAAGCTGCAGCAGGTGGGCGCATTTGACAGGGCAGAGGTGTATCTGAGAAAGTGGAGTGAGATGCTTGGCGCCGAGAAAGGCGTGCTTTTGAGAAAACTGGGAGGCAAGGCAAATGTGACATCCGATATGTTGGCAGATTATTATCTGCGCAAGGGATGGCAATGTCTGCTTTGCGGGAAAACAAAGGACGCCCCGGCTTATTTTGACAAGGCGTATGTGAGTCGGAAGAAACGCACAGATATGGAAGGCGATCTGGCAGACTCGATTTTTGTATGTATCTTGTGCGAGGACGAAAAGAGAGGACGTAAGTTTGCCGGACTTCTGCAGGATTGGATGAAAGTGGAAAAGCAAAACACCGTCAGTAAGTATTATGATATGCAAAAGGCATTTTTGCATATCCGCTTTATGGCGGGATATTATACGCTTTCTGATGATGAAATAGAGTCAATCCTGCGTCAGGAGAAGGACGCTGAAATCTGTTATTTCTGTGACAAGCAGGTGTGTTGGGAATTGGAATCTGCGCGGATTCTTTTTCTGTGGCGGATTGGAAAGAAGCAGGAGGCTGCTGAAAGATTAAAGCGTTATCAGGGAATTCCGGCACAAGGCGACTATATGTTGGCTATGAAACGTTTATTGGGAGTGTTAGAATGATAGTTGGAATTGATTTGGGAACAACAAATAGTTTAATTGCATATTTTACGGAGGATGGTGCAAAGATTATCCCAAATAGATTGGGGAAGAATCTCACACCTTCCGTTGTCAGTGTTGACGAGGACGGCAATGTGTATGTGGGTGAAACAGCCAAGGAGCGTATGAGCCTTTACCCCGATACGGTGGCTTCGGCTTTTAAGCGCAGCATGGGGACGGAGCGGGATTATGTGCTCAGCGGGAAAGTGTTCAAGCCCGAGGAGTTGTCCAGTCTGGTGCTGCGTTATCTCAAGGAGGATGCGGAAAGTTTTCTGGGTGAGGAGGTCACGGAGGCAGTGATCAGCGTGCCGGCGTACTTTGATGATAAGCGCAGAAAAGCCACCAAGCGCGCCGGAGAATTGGCAGGCCTAAAGGTGGAGAGAATGATTTCAGAGCCCACATCTGCGGCAGTGGCATATGGACTTTATGATAAAACCCTGGATACACGGTTTCTGGTATTTGACTTAGGGGGAGGAACCTTTGATGTCTCCGTACTGGAGCTCTATCACAATATTTTGGAAGTGCGGGCGGTAGCAGGTGACAACTATCTGGGAGGCGAGGATTTTACAACTGTAATGCAGAAGCTTTTTCTGAAAAAAAGTAAAATCCAACTACATAATCTCTCGGAAAAGGAACAGGTCAGATTGTATCGTGCGGCTGAAGCCGCAAAATGTGCCATCAGCGACCAGACAGAGGTGGTGATGAGCTTTCTCTACAAAGAGGAACAGGTGCAGCAGACCATCACCTATAAGGAGTACGAGGAGGCATGTGACGAGCTATTACAACGAATCAGGGAGCCGGTGAAGAAGAGTCTTGCGGATGCCGGCTTGAAGCTGAAGGATATCGATGAGGTTGTGTTGATTGGTGGGGCGACAAGACTCTCTATTGTGCGGGAATTCCTCATTCGTCTCTTTCACAAATTCCCGGAGAACAGATGGAATCCGGATGAGACGGTGGCGCTGGGTGCTGCCATCCAGGCTGCTATGAAGGAGCGCAGAGAGGAAGTGAAGGAGGTCATTCTGACAGATGTATGCTCCTTTACGTTGGGCACAGAGGTAGTGGTGGAGTATGAAGAAGGAAAGTTTGAGGACGGCAGATTCTGTCCCATCATCGAGCGCAACACGGTGATTCCCGCCAGTCACACAGAGCGGCTTTACACCGCCAGGGACAATCAGGATAAGGTGCGCGTGCGCGTCCTGCAGGGGGAGAGTAGATTTGCCCGCAACAATCTGTATCTGGGAGAGTTGGAGATTGAGATTCCCAAGGGACCTAAGGGAAAGGAATCCGTGGATGTGACCTACACTTACGACATCAACTCGCTGTTGGAGGTGGAGGTGCGCGTGGTTTCCACCGGGGTATCTCAGAAAATGATTATAAAAGGTACAGACAATCAGATGACGGAGGAAGAGATCAAACAACGCATGGAGGAGTTGGCGTATCTGAAGATTCAGCCCAGAGATT
>JAFVDW010000044.1 GCA_017478245.1 Lachnospiraceae bacterium | reverse complement strand
TCTGGATAATCCTCCGGAGCATATATCGGCGTACAGCCTCATTATGGAGGAGGGAACACCTTTTGCAAAGCTGGAGTCGGAGGGAAGACTGGAATTACCCACTGAGGATGCAGAGCGGAAGATGTACGAAGAAACAGAAAGGTTTCTTAGGCAGCAAGGCTTTCTTCGTTATGAAATATCGAATTATGCAAGAGAAGGCTTTGCCTGCAGACATAATGTGGGGTACTGGACCAGAGTGGAGTATCTGGGATTGGGAGTAGGAGCCGCGTCTTTGATGGGAGAAGGACGGTTTAGCAATGGGCAGGATTTAGGGGCATATTTGAAGCAGCCTATGAGTGTCCGAGGGCGCATTCATAGGTTGGATGGGAAGGAGCAGATGGAGGAATTTTGTTTTCTGGGACTCCGTCTCACACAAGGAATTTCGGAACAGAATTTTTTAGAACAGTTTGGTATCACGTTGATGGAAGTATATGGTGAGGTCATCCGTAAGAATCTGGAGAATGCTCTGCTGACCTTTACGGAGACGCAGGGAGGAGACCGAAGACTGGCTCTAACGCCCAGAGGACTTGATTTGGCGAATTATGTGATGGCGCAGTTTCTGCTGGATTAGCAGACTGCGCTTTTTTGTAGTCATGACAGGCACTTGGAGATTCTTTTTGACATAAACTATTGTTAAGAGAAATCCACGGAGGTGCTTTTTGAAAACTTTTCAAAAACCCTTGACGCAGAAAGAGGAGGCAGAGTGCATACGTCTGTTACGGGAGGGCACACCTGCGCAGGCGAAACGGGCAAAGGAGATTTTGGTGGAGAGAAATCTGCGTCTGGTCGCACATATTGCAAAAAAATATCAGAACGTGGATGAGGATATAGAGGATTTGATTTCCATCGGTTGTATAGGACTGATTAAGGCGGTGGACACCTTTGATGCAGGAAAGGGCAGGCTTGCAACCTATGCGTGTAGATGTATTGATAATGAATTGTTGATGTTGCTGCGCAGTAAACGAAAAACCTCCAGAGAGGTGTCCCTGTTTGAACCCATCGGACAGGACAAAGAAGGAAACGAGATTCATTTGGTGGACATCATTGAGCAGCAGCAGACGGATGTGGTGGAGCGAATGGCTTTGGGCAATGATATTCGCAAAATGCTTAGCCTGATGGAGGAGAAGCTGAGTGAGCGTGAGAAGGAGATTCTGATTCTTCGTTATGGACTGGGTGGAAGGAAGGAAGCTACACAAAATGAGGTGGGAAAACGTTTGGGAATTTCCCGCAGCTATGTGTCTCGTATTGAAAAAAAAGCGTTACAAAAAATCCGGGAGGGCTTTTCTGAAACTGCGCGATGAAAGGATATAAATAAGCCTTGTCATTTATAGACTGATAGTGTATACTTTACTAAGGCGGGCTTGATTTGCCTGCGATAAATGTGCAAATTGAACAAAAGGAGAAGAATATATGGCTACAATAGGTGAGATTTTGAAGGTGGCAAAGGATGCCGGCGCCAGTGACGTACATTTCACTGTCGGTGTTCCCCCCAAGATGAGAGTGCATGGCAGTCTGGTATCGATGCCGGGTTATCCGCCGTTGGTTCCTGCTGATACATTGGATATGTTATTGGATGTATTGACGGAGCAGCAGAGAGATCGCTTTGAGGAGCGCGGCGAGTACGATCTGTCTGTTGCGATTAATAACTGCGGACGATTCCGTGTGAACGTGTATAAGCAGCGCGGTTCGGTTGCCATGGCATTTCGTGTGGTTTCTACGGAGATTCCGCAGCCTGAGAAGCTGGGCGTTCCGGAGGCAGTCATCAATCTGTATCAGAGAAAGAGAGGACTGATTCTGGTAACAGGTCCTACCGGTAGTGGTAAGTCCACCACTCTGGCAGGCATTATTGATAAGATTAACAGTAACAGAGACGCGCATATTCTGACCTTGGAGGATCCTATCGAGTATGTGCATCAGCATAAACTGGGCGTTGTAAATCAGCGTGAGATCGGTCAGGATACAGAGAGCTATGCCAATGCCATCCGTGCAGCACTTCGTGAGGACCCGGATGTGATTCTCGTGGGAGAGATGCGTGACTTTGAGACCATCTCCACAGCGGTAACGGCGGCTGAGACCGGACACCTTGTGTTGTCTACGCTGCATACCATTGGTGCGGCAAGTACCATCGACCGTATCATTGACGTGTTTCCGCCCCATCAGCAGCAGCAGATTCGTGTGCAGCTTGCCAACGTGTTGGAGGGGGTTATCTCACAGCAGTTGATGCCTACTTCCGACGGACATGGACGTGTGGCGGCATTTGAGGTACTGCTTGCCAACCATGCAGTGCGCAACCTGATTCGTGAGGGTAAATCTCACCAGATCGCAAGTACCATGCAGACCAACCGTAAGATGGGTATGATTACCATGGATGAGGCGATCAGTCAGCTTTATTATGCAGGAAGAATTGATCGTGATATTGCGATTCAGTTCGCGGTAGATCCGGACGGTATGGCGATGAAGCTGTAAAGTATTTGAGCACAGAATGTAATATCTTCCCTGACAGCCCCCAGGCTGTCAGGGAAGGGTTGATTCATTTTTTCAAACTAAATCTTATTTTCTTTTTTTGTTTTGATTCCCAAGACGATACTATTAAAAATATATTGAATAAGGAGGATGTGTATGTATTGTGCAATTACATCCGGAGCGCTTGTGGGCGTACAGGCGTATCTGGTTGATGTGGAGGTGGATATTGCGCGGGGACTGCCGGGCTTTTGTATGGTAGG
>JAFVDW010000043.1 GCA_017478245.1 Lachnospiraceae bacterium | reverse complement strand
TTTGAAAGAGAGTATATTCCGCTGTTAGCGATAAAAGATGCATATCCTAAAATGATTCTTGCAAGAACACACCAGGAGAATTATCAGTATGAGGGAATTCAGATTGTAGATATTGCAAATTGGTTGCTGGATAAGTAGTACGGAAAAAGGAGACTTGACGAAAGGTTATATATGTTTGAAGAGTACTTAGAAGAAACAGAGTATGTTGACTTTTCAAATGACGAAATTGAAAAGTTGGCAGATAGTTTAAAGACTGAAGCAAAAGATTAAATTGAACTGATACAGAAAACTTATCAGTATGTTAGAGATGTCATTAAACATTCCTGGGATGTGCAAGATAAGAGGGTTACAGTTTCTGCAAGTGATGTTCTTAGAGAAGGTGTAGGAATATGTTGGGCAAAGGCAAACTTACTTGCTGCATTACTCAGAGCTAATGGAATTCCATCTGGTTTCAGTTATCAAAGATTAACATTGGGTGATACACCTGACACAGGATATTGCATTCATGCCTTAAACACAGTTTTTGTATCGTCATATGATAAATGGATTCGACTGGATGCAAGAGGAAATAAAGAGAGTATTCAGGCGGAATTTTCAATAGATGAGGAAAAATTAGCATTTAAGATTTCTTCAGTAGGTGAGATTGATTATAAGGATAATCATTCATATCCAGATGAGAAACTGATGGTAGTACTAAAACATAGTACAGATGCGATTGATATGTATTTGCATCATTTACCAGACACATTAGGATATGATGCATAAATTTTTAAGGTTAAGGTAAACGTTATGATACTTAAAGCAGAAGAACAACATTTAAATATAGCTAGAGTAATAACACAGCGAACCATAAGTGAAATATATCCTCATTATTATCCAACAGGAGCAGTGGATTTTGCTGAGCGTGAGATTGTAAAAAATATAGAGAAATAGTTCTTGACGCATCAATGTCGGCTAAGAAAATATACAAAATGCGTGGATATACAGAAATTGAGTATAACCAAATTATAACTGAGTCGGGTGATGTATTATGTCGTGATGTAATGAAGAAAAAGTGTTAGAATGTTGTTTTTCGTTAGATGCGATATGATAACAAAGGGTTTGTAAAACAATCTGCATACCCTTTGTTAAATAGTGAACACCCCTAGGCAAAAGTGCCCCCCAAAACCTTAGTAGTAATTACTCGATATTTCTACTACTATTTTACTACTACACACGGCTGTAAAATGCTAATATTTGCAAAGATATGCCAATTATGTAGTTTACACTTGAAAAAATCGAATGCCCGGAAAACTTGATAAAATCTCGCATTTCTCGGCATGTCTTGGCATTTTAAGATAGGAGAATTTTATGATAAAAGTCTTGTTCATCTGCCATGGCAATATTTGCCGCTCCCCCATGTCCGAGTTCGTCCTAAAGGACATGGTGGAAAAACGTGGCATACAATCACAATTTGAAATTGCCTCTGCTGCTACCAGTACGGAGGAAATCTGGGGGAAGGTGGGTAATCCAATCTATCCGCCAGCGCAGGAGGAACTTAAAAAGCATGGCATTGGCAGCACGCCATACACCGACTTTTCCCATAAGAGAGCCGTACAAGTGACCAAAGCTGACTATGCACATTACGATTATCTACTATGTGCCGATACCATGAACATCAGAAATACCATCAGGATTACAGGACCTGATGTGGAGCATAAGATCAGGCTGCTGTTGGATTTTACAGATCGCCCGGGCAGCATCGCAGATCCCTGGTACACGGGAGGGTTTTCGGAGACTTATCGGGATGTAGTGGAGGGGTGTACAGCGTTTTTGGCGTATTTGAGAGATGTGGGCAGGCTGAACTGAGTTAGAAGAGAGGAATTCATATGGCAAAAGCAGTGATCTTTGACATGGACGGCACATTGATTGATACAGAAAAGTATTATCGCATTTTCTGGCGCAAGGCACTGGAGGAATTTGGATATCATGCCACAGAGGAACAGATATTATCGCTGCGCAGTCTGGGCAGACCTTATGCACCGGAGCGTCTGAAGGAGTGGTTTGGGGCGGATGTTGATTATCTGGCAGTCAGAGAGCGCAGAAAGGTTCTGATGGAGGAGACGTTACGCAAGGAGGGCATACGGTGTAAGCCGGGCGCAGAGGAACTGTTAAACTATTTGCAGAAGCAGGGAATTATCACAGCAGTGGCAACCGCTACCGATTTGGAGCGGACCCACAGGTATTTGCAGGAGACAGGGTTGGAAAAATATTTTGATCGCTTGATCAGTGCAACGCAGGTGAAGCTGGGAAAACCGGCACCGGATATTTACTTATATGCCTGCGAGCAGTTGGGAAATCGACCAGAGGAATGTATTGCTGTGGAGGATTCGCCCAACGGAGTACTTTCCGCTCATCGGGCAGGATGCAGGGTGATTATGGTGCCGGATCAGACGCAGCCGGATGAGGAACTTAGGAAGTGTCTGTTCGTCTGTGTGGATACGTTGGAGGATGTGAAAGAGTATATTTAAATTGCATTGCCCGGTAGTAGAAGACCGCCGGCAAAGGCGGTTGGTTGGACAAATGCTGCGAGGGTCAACGTATTCGCTCACTGAGGCGGGGTTGTTGACTTTTGCATATCCACATGCTATTATTTTATAGATGTGTAAAAATGCGAGAAAAGGCAATATTTCAACATAAGAGAGGTTCCCGCAGAGAAAAGTAGAAAGGAATAGAGAACGATGAAGCAGGGTTTTGATGAAATTATTTCAAAAGTCAAAGAATGTGGTAAGAAGACAGTTGCTGTGTCTGTAGCACAGGATTCTGCTGTGCTTGAGGCTGTTCAGGCGGCAAAGGAGAGAGGGATTGCTGATGCGATTCTGGTAGGTGATGAGGCACAGATCAGAGAGATCGCAGATTCCATCGGTATGGATCTGACCGGTTTTGAGATCATCAATGAGCCGGATGTGATTCAGGCATCTTTGACTGCTGTAAAGTTGGCGCATGATGGTAAGGTTGATATGTACATGAAGGGACTGATCGATACCAAGAATTTCCTGAAGAGTGTTTTGGACAAGGAAGTAGGTCTTCGCACCGGCGGTGCACTTTCCCATGTGGCTGTATTTGAGGTGCCTGGTATTGAGCAGCTTTTGTTCCTGACCGATGTGGCATTTATGACGTATCCTACTTTGGAGGATAAGGTAAATATCATCAACAACACTGTTCCTGTATGTAGAGCTTGCGGTATAGAGGTACCCAAGGTGGCTCCTCTGGCAGCAGTAGAGGTAGTGAATCCCAAGATGCCTGCTACAGTAGATGCAGCAGAGCTGACTCGTATGTGCGAGGCAGGAGAGATTAAGGGCTGTATCGTAGATGGTCCGCTGTCGTTGGATTTGGCGATTGATCCGGAGGCTGCAAAGCATAAGGGAGCAACGGATCGTAAGATTCAGGGAGATGCAGATGTGCTGTTGTTCCCGGATATTCATGCGGGCAATCTGGTATACAAGGCGATTGTACATATGACAGATATGAAGAATGGTTGTATTTTGACCGGAACCAAGGTTCCTGTTATCTTGACCAGCCGTTCCGATACCTTTGAGACCAAGGTGAACTCCATTGCGCTTGCAGCAGTAGTGGCTGAGGAACTGAAGAAGAACGCAAATTAATAGACAATCGGCACAATAAGAAAGTAGTCGGAGAATAACAGGAGGACAAGTAGATGTCAATCAAGAGTTTAATTATCAATCCCGGTTCCACCTCCACCAAGATTGGTGTGTTTGAGGATGAGACCCTTTTGTTTGAAGAGACCTTAAGACATTCCACAGAGGAGATTGGGCAGTATGCTTCCATCGTGGAACAGAAGGATTTTCGCAAGAAGATTATTACGGATCTGCTTACTGAGAAGAATTTTGACATGAAGTCTCTGAATGTAGTAGTGGGACGTGGCGGTATGTTGAAGCCTATTCCTGGCGGTACTTATGCTGTAACAGATGATCTGCTTCAGGATCTGAAGGTGGGTGTGCAGGGACAGCATGCATCCAATCTGGGTGGTATTTTGGCTCGCGAGATTGGTGATGAGTTGGGTGTACCTTCCTACATTGTTGATCCGGTGGTAGTAGATGAGTTGATGCCTGTTGCGAGATTTTCCGGTGTGCCGGAGCTTCCTCGTACCAGTGTGTTCCATGCGCTGAACCAGAAAGCTGTAGCGAAGAGATATGCCAAGGAGACCGGCAAGGCATATGAAGCTCTGCGTCTGATTGTTGTACATATGGGTGGCGGAGTATCTGTTGGTGCCCATGAGAATGGCAAGGTTGTAGATGTATTTAACGCTTTGGACGGAGATGGCGCATTTTCACCTGAGCGTGCAGGTGCGGTACCCAGTGGTGCGTTGAGCAAGATGTGTTTCTCTGGTGATTACACAGAGAAGGAAGTATATAGTAAGATCGTAGGTAAGGGCGGTTTCAATGCCTACCTGGGAACTAACGATATGCGTGAAGTGACCAAGAGAGCTAATGCAGGTGATGAGGAGGCGATTGCTGCCAAGAAAGCATTCTTGTTCCAGGTGGCAAAGGATATCGGTTCCATGGCATGTGTACTTCATGGCAGGGTTGACCAGATCATTGTGACAGGTGGTATTGCTTATGGCGCTGATGTGATCAAAGCTTTGAAGGAGTATGCAGAGTGGATTGCTCCGTTTACCGTATATCCCGGAGAGGATGAGCTGCTTGCTTTGGCGCAGGGGGCACTTCGTGTATTAAATGGCGAAGAAGAGGCAATGAAATATTAATTGATAATATACAATAGATGTATAGATGAGATGAAAAAGAAGCCGGTCTGTAGTGAGTGCTGCAGATCGGCTTTTTTGGTTGTCTTATAAAATTTCTACAATGGAGAGCTCGGGATGCTCTAAAAGATTAAGATATTGGTTGCCGCATTTTACCACAGGACGGGAAAATTTCTCGCGATTTATGTAGATAATCTCGCCTGTCTGATTATTATTTAAACGGCAACGATTTTGTAAATATGTGTTGACTACATTTTCCAAAAACACCAAAAGATATTGAACGTCATACCGTTGAAAACCCTCTGATTCAAAAATCTCAATCACGCGGAAGGGGCACATGGGACCGCGGTATACTCTGGCAGCGGTCATGGCGTCATATACATCGGCGATGGCGACGATTCGAGCGTATTTGTCAATTTGATCGCCGGCGAGACGACCGGGATATCCGGTGCCGTCACTGCGTTCGTGATGCATGAGAGCGGCGTTGCAAATATGTTCATCCACATTCTGTTCCACCAGCATATCATACCCTCTGACAGGATGCTTCTGGATGGCGGCATATTCTTCAGCGGAGAGCTTGCCCGGTTTGGTGATGATAGAACGAGGTACAAGCAGTTTCCCAATATCGTGCAGAAGACCGCATGCAGTGGCAAGCTCCACTTCCTCTTCATTCATCTTGAGCCAGTTGGCAAATACGTTGCAAATCAGTCCTACATTCATGCAGTGCGCAAAAGTAGAGTCGTCGTATTCGCGCATATTATGCAGCATGTCCAACACGCCAATCTGACCGTTGCTATTAGAGATGACCTCCAAAGAGTCGCTCAACAGCTTTTTGACATCCAGTTGTATGTTTTTCTCTACGACATTATTGATGGCATCGCGGAAGGAGTCAATATTATGCTCATAGTCTTCTTTAAATTGCTGGAAGACGGGCGAGCTTTTGACCCGCTCGGAGTAGGAGGATACATGAGGAGGCGCTACAGGCTGCGGAGGCTCTTTCGGTTCCTCCTCAATATATACATCGAGGATGCCATATGCGTCAAGCTTGGTTATTAAATTGTCAGTAAGGACGGTTCCTTGAGATACAATGAGCTGACGATTAAAATTCAGCACATTTTGAGCTACTTTCATGCCGGGAACCAGTTCTATAGTTGGTATCCTTTTCATCTACGACCTCCGAAGTTGAAATTTCAGAAAAAATACTTTCTATATATGGTATTGTCTGAAATCCATACCTTTATTATATCGACATTCGGGAAAACTGTCAATTCGAGTTAAGGTATTAAGAGGGCTGTTTACACAAATTTCATAAAATGTTAATTTCTCAAAGAGAATGGGGTGTTGAATCCGTGACGCAAATCTGTTACAATAAAAAATAGTTTTGTAACGGAATGCGTAAAAGTAAGCGCAGAAATGAGGACAAAGATGAAATTAGTTGAGAAAATATTTGGTACACACAGTACCAGAGAATTAAAACGCATTATGCCGCTGGTGGACAAAATAGAGGAGCTGCGCCCTGCTATGCAGGCGCTTTCTGACGAGGAGCTGCGGGGGAAGACGGATGAGTATAAAAGACGTCTTGCAGAGGGGGAGACCTTGGATGATTTGCTCCCGGAAGCTTTTGCTACTGTGCGTGAGGCGGGAAAACGTGTACTGAATATGGAGCACTATCCGGTGCAGTTGATTGGTGGTATTATCCTGCATCAGGGACGTATCTCTGAGATGCGTACCGGTGAAGGTAAGACATTGGTCTCCACGCTTCCCGCATATCTGAATGCTTTGGAAGGTAAGGGCGTTCATGTGGTGACAGTCAATGATTATCTTGCAAAGCGTGATGCGGAATGGATGGGGCAGGTACATCAGTTTTTGGGGCTTTCAGTAGGAGTCGTGCTGAATGGTATGAATTCTGAAGAGAGAAAAGCTGCTTATGCGTGTGATATTACTTATGTGACTAACAATGAGCTTGGTTTTGATTATCTGCGTGATAATATGGTAATCTATAAGGAACAGTTAGTTCTTCGTGATTTGCACTATGCCATCATTGATGAGGTGGACTCGGTGCTAATTGATGAGGCGAGAACCCCGCTGATTATTTCCGGTCAGAGCGGCAAGTCCACTGCATTGTATGAGATGTGTGATCTGTTGGCGAGACAGATGCACCGTGGCGAGGATATGCAGGAGCTGACTAAGATGGATGCTATCATGGGCGTTGTGCAGGAGGAGACGGGTGACTTTATCGTCAATGAAAAGGATAAGGTCATCAATCTGACGGAAGCCGGTGTGGAGAAGGTTGAGAGATTCTTCCATATTGAAAACTTTGCAGACCCGGAGAATCTGGAGATCCAGCACAATATTATTTTGGCATTGCGGGCACACAATCTGATGTTCAGAGATCAGGATTATGTGGTGAAGGATGATCAGGTTTTGATTGTAGATGAGTTCACCGGACGTATCATGCCGGGGCGCCGTTATTCCGATGGCTTGCATCAGGCGATTGAGGCGAAAGAGCATGTGAAGGTAAAGAGAGAGAGTAAGACTCTGGCATCTATCACCTTCCAGAATTTCTTTAACCTGTTTGAAAAGAAATGCGGTATGACTGGTACCGCTCTGACAGAGGAGAACGAGTTCCGTGAGATTTACGGAATGGATGTTGTGGAGATTCCCACCAATAGACCTGTCATTCGTAAGGATTTACAGGACGCTGTATATAAAACAAAGAAGGAGAAGCTGCAGGCGATTATCGATGCGGTAGTAGAGGCACATGAAAAGGGGCAGCCGGTTCTTGTAGGTACGATTACCATTGAAGCCAGCGAGGAAATCAGCCGTCTGCTTACAAAGCGGGGGATTCAGCATAAGGTGCTGAATGCAAAGTTCCACGAACTGGAGGCAGAGATCGTAGCGGACGCAGGTGTACATGGTGCGGTAACGATTGCGACGAACATGGCAGGTCGTGGTACGGATATTAAGCTTGATGATGAGGCGAAGGCTGTGGGAGGCTTAAAGATTATCGGTACAGAGCGCCATGAGTCGAGACGTATTGACAATCAGTTGCGTGGTCGTTCCGGGCGTCAGGGCGATCCGGGTGAGTCCAGATTCTATATCTCTCTGGAGGATGATCTGATGAGATTATTTGGCTCGGAGAGACTGATTGGCATGTTCAATGCGTTGGGTATTCCGGAGGGTCAGGAAATTGAACATAAGGCTTTGACCAATGCCATTGAGTCCGCACAGAAGAAGATTGAGAACAATAACTTCGGTATTCGTAAGAATCTGTTGGAATACGACCGCGTAATGAGCGAGCAGCGTGAGATTATTTATGACGAGCGCCGTCGCGTGTTGAATGGTGAAAGTATGCGCGATGTAATCTACAAGATGATTACAGATATCACGGAGAATTGTGTGGACATCAGTATCAATGATGATGTGGATACAGAGGATTGGGATTTCAATGAATTGAATACCTTGTTGATTCCTACGATACCTATTCAGCCGGTCACTGCTGACAGGGTCAAGAAGGCGAAAAAGAACAGTATCAAGCAACAGTTGAAGGAAGAGGCGGTGAAGCTTTATGAGAGCAAGGAAGCAGAGTTCCCTGAGCCGGAGGCTATTCGAGAAATCGAGCGTGTGATACTACTGAAGGTGATTGACCGCAAGTGGATGGATCACATTGATGATATGGATCAGTTGCGTCAGGGTGTAGGCTTGCAGGCATATGGTCAGAGAGATCCGCTGGTTGAATATAAAATGAGCGGGTATGAAATGTTTGACGAGATGACTCAAAATATTCGCGAGGAGACGGTAAGACTCTTGTTCCATATTAAGATTGAACAGAAGGTTGAGCGTGAGCAGGTGGCACAGGTGACCGGTACCAACAAGGATGATTCTGTGGCGAAGGCACCGAAGAAGCGTGAAAATGCCAAGATTTATCCCAATGATCCCTGTCCTTGCGGAAGCGGTAAGAAGTATAAGCAGTGTCATGGCAGACGCTAAAGACAGGCGATATATTTGACCGAAGAATGATAAATCAGAAAGAAGGTGACGTTATTGGTAGAATTAGATCAGATGAAGACAGAAATACAGACATATGAAACACCATTAGCGGAAGTGAGGGATTCACTTTGACCTCGCTAATAAGGAAAAGCGGATCGAAGAGTTAGAGATGGAAATGGAGGCACCGGGTTTTTGGGATGATCCGGAACGCTCCAATCTGAAAATGAAAGAGTTGAAGAACCTCAAGGATACTGTGGGACAGTGCAAGAAACTGGAAGGGCAGTATGAAGATATCCTTACGCTGATAGAGATGGGATATGAGGAAAATGATGCATCCATGATTCCGGAAATCAGACAGGAGCTGGACGAGTTTGTGAGCGAGTTTGAGGAATTGCGCATCAGTACTCTGTTGTCCGGAGAATATGACAAAAACAATGCGATTTTAAAGCTGAACGCCGGAGCGGGAGGTACGGAGAGCTGTGATTGGTGTGGGATGCTTTATCGTATGTATACCAGATGGGCAGAGCGAAAGGGCTTTGCTGTAGAAGTGCTCGATTATCTGGACGGTGACGAGGCAGGGATTAAATCTGTTACTTTTCAGGTGAACGGACTTAATGCCTATGGGTATCTGAAGTCGGAGAAGGGTGTGCATCGTCTGGTGAGAATTTCTCCCTTCAACGCCCAGGGCAAGCGTCAGACCTCTTTTGTATCTCTGGATGTGATGCCGGAGATTGAGGAGGATTTGGATGTAGAGATTGATGAGAAGGATTTGCGTATTGATACCTATCGAAGCAGCGGTGCGGGAGGTCAGCACATCAATAAGACCTCTTCTGCAATCCGAATCACGCATATTCCTACCGGAACGGTGGTACAGTGTCAGAATGAGCGAAGCCAGTTCCAAAACAAGGATAAGGCGATGCAGATGTTGAAGGCAAAGCTGTTTTTGTTGAAGCAGGAAGCCAATGTAGAAAAGCTTTCTGATATTCGCGGAGAGGTTAAGGAAATCGGATGGGGCAACCAGATTCGCTCTTATGTGCTACAGCCTTATACCATGGTTAAGGATCATCGTACAGAGGTGGAGACAGGTAATGTGGATGCAGTGCTGGATGGTGCATTGGACGGCTTTATCAATGGTTATTTAAAGTGGATTAGTGTGTCTCAGACGCAGGGCACAGAATGAATAGAAAAGGCATCATGCTTACAGCTTAGGCTGTGAGCACGATGCCTTTTGTCAGCAAAAGGTACATCTGTTTTGGATTACACAGAGAAGCTGGCATTCATGCCGGCGTACCTGTCGTGATCATTGGCAATCTTATCCTTCTGATAGGGATTTTCCTCGTCAGAATATTTGATTTGTGTAGTTGTGAGTCCGCCGGATACATAGGTGCGCCCACACTCTGGACAGATGGCAGTGTGGATGGCTACGGATGCTGAAAGCACCTTGCCATTGCCGGTGGCAGCCTTTGCATAAGCATTCCGTACATGCTCCTGCTCGTGAGCGCGCACCATGGAAGGGGCGCTCTCAGGTGAGATATGGGCTGCTGTTTTGAAGGATACCATTTCATCTGAGCCGTCCTGATATTTACGTTTTTTACAGGTTTCGCATTCTATCTGCCCATTTGCCTTTTTTTGTGCATCGGGGTCTATCGGCAGTCTTTTCTCCCCATCGATGGGAGAAGCAGTCCCCGTTGTATTTACCCCCGGTTGATAGCCGTAGGGGATATTGTTCGATATGGATAAATTCATAAGATCACCTCCGAAGGTGCAGGGGTTGAATTCTTGTCCTTACCTTTAATGTAGCATTTTTGGGATTAGAAATCAATTTATTTTTTACTGCTTGAACCCTTTTGGGGAATCCATTATAATAAGACTGGATGAAAAACAGAAATGGAGATTTTGTATGGATATCATTTTACAAATAAAAGAAGAATTACAGGTGGAAAAATGGCAGGTGGAAGCTGCTGTGAAGCTGATTGATGAGGGGAATACGATTCCTTTTATTTCTCGTTATCGTAAAGAGGTGACGGGGTCTTTAAACGATGAACAGTTGCGCAATCTGCATGAGAGACTGATCTATCTTCGTAATTTGGAAGAGAAGAAGGAGCAGGTGCTTAAGAGTATTGAGGAACAGGGGCAGTTGACGGAGGAGTTGAAGGCGAAGATTCTGGCTGCGCAGACGCAGGTATTGGTGGAGGATTTGTATCGCCCTTATCGTCCCAAGCGCAAGACCCGTGCCAGTGTTGCAAAGGAGAAGGGGCTCGAGCCCCTGGCAGAGTATATTCTGGCGCAAAATGCTACCGCACCGGTGGAAGAGGAGGCTGCAAAATATATTTCTGAGGAAAAGGGTGTCGTAACGTGGGAAGAAGCTTTACAAGGGGCGAAGGATATCATTGCGGAAAGTATCTCCGATGAGGCGGATCACAGATTGTATATTCGTAATATTACTGTGGAGGAAGGCTTGATCACCAGTACCGCGAAGGACGAGAAGGCGGAAAGTGTATACGAGATGTATTATGACTTTGAGGAGCCGGTGAAAAAGATTGCCGGGCACCGGGTGCTTGCCTTGAATCGAGGAGAGGCTGAGAAGATGCTTAATGTGAAGGTCAATGCTCCTACAGAACGTATTCTGCAGTATCTTGCTAAGAAGACGATTATTGGGGATAATCCATACACAACGCCGATTTTGCAGGAGGTAATTGCAGACAGTTATGAACGATTGATTGCACCGGCAATCGAGAGAGAGATACGAAATGATCTGACCGAAAAAGCGGAGGATGGTGCGATTACAGTATTTGGCAAGAACCTGGAGCAGCTCTTGCTGCAGCCACCTATTGCCGGTAAGGTGGTGCTTGGTTGGGACCCCGCATTTCGTACCGGGTGCAAGCTGGCAGTTGTGGATGCCACCGGTAAGGTGTTGGACACCAAGGTTATCTATCCTACGGCTCCGCAGAATAAGGTGGAGGAAGCCAAAGCAGAGCTGAAACGCATTATCAAAAAATATAATGTAGATCTGATTTCTGTGGGGAACGGCACTGCATCCAGAGAGTCCGAGCAGGTGATTGTGGAGCTGTTGAAGGAGTTAGAACGTCCGGTACAGTATGTGATAGTGAATGAAGCGGGAGCATCCGTGTATTCCGCCAGCAAGCTTGCCACGGAAGAGTTTCCTAACTTTGATGTGGGACAGAGAAGTGCGGCATCCATTGCGCGTAGATTGCAAGACCCTCTGGCAGAGCTGGTAAAAATTGATCCCAAATCTATTGGAGTGGGGCAGTATCAACACGATATGAACCAGAAAAAGCTGAGTGAAGCCTTGCATGGCGTGGTGGAGGATAGCGTGAATAAGGTGGGTGTGGATTTGAATACTGCGTCAGCCTCTCTTCTGGAGTATATTTCCGGTATCAATAAGACCATTGCCAAGAATATTGTGGATTATCGTGAGACCAATGGCAGGTTCACCAACCGCAAACAGTTGTTAAAGGTGGCAAAGCTGGGACCGAAGGCATTTGAACAGTGTGCCGGATTTATGAGGATTTTGGATGGGGACAATCCGTTGGATGCTACCAGTGTACATCCCGAATCCTATGAGGCTGCGGAGAAGCTTTTGGAGAAGCTGGGATGGACCATGGAGGATGTGAAAGCGGCACAGAAGAAAGTGGCGGCGGATAAAGCGGCAGGAAAGGGTGCAGCGAAGGCGGATACCTCAGGTGTCAGGGAGCAAAAGAAGCCTGCGGGCAAAAAGCAGATGCAGGTGCGCAATACCAACACAGCCATGGGTAAGGCGCTTGCTGCAGCCATGGGCGGTGTGGTGTTGGATGCTGATGAGCATAAGAATGGGAAAAAATCAGGAGGCAGTGTCAATACGGCGTCGCAGACAGAAGCTTCTGCAGCGAATGTATCCAACCTGGAGAAGCGTATTAAAAATAAGGCTGCATTGGCGGAGGAACTTGGCATAGGTGAAATTACTCTCACAGATATTTTGAGGGAATTGGAGAAGCCGGCGCGCGATCCCAGAGATGACATGCCCAAGCCCATCCTGCGCAGTGATGTTTTGGATATGAAGGATTTGAAGCCGGGTATGATTTTGAAGGGGACAGTTCGCAATGTGATTGACTTT
>JAFVDW010000042.1 GCA_017478245.1 Lachnospiraceae bacterium | reverse complement strand
GGTATGAATATGCCCCGGATGCCATAAATGAGAGAACGGAAGAGACTTTAAGAGAAAAACACAATGAAGCGTTGAAGGTAATGCCTGTCCTCTTCGAGAAAATGGATTATCAGGTTATTCTATGTGATTTGCCATATGCTGATTATGTAGCGACTAGCAATATGTCCATCTTTGATGAATATGAAACGATGAGGACATATAATCTTGAGCAGACATATGCCAAAAACAGCCAGGAAAAATTGTTGGATAGCAGACAGAGAGGGATTGCTTTTTGGGAATATGTGTTTTTCAAGACATCACCATATTTTATACAGCCGTTCATCTATCAATGTATCAATGACAGGTATGATAAGGGATCGTTGGTTTATAGTGATAGTTTTTATTCGTCTTATCATGTATTGGAAAATCTGTGTGAAATGACGAAGATTGACGAGGGTGATACGGATTATTTTATGGAGTTGGATAATAATATGACGCATGAACCTTGTGAATTCCAGGTACCAGAATATACTTATCCGTTTGTCGGGGAGATTGATAACTCGGCTTATGACTTTCAGACGCCTCGGGTCACAGGTGGGAGAACGATGAGATTTGACAACCGTGTACAGGTTAACCACTATCAGACAAATGTGGCTGCATTAATGATGTTAGGAGAGTGGTTTACCTATTTGCAGGAGATGGGGGTGTATGACAATACACGGATTGTTATCGCTGCAGATCATGGGTTTGCAATGGAGCAGTTTGATGACTTGGTGATAGATGAGGAGATGGATGCACAAGCTGTCAATTGCCTGCTGATGTTTAAGGATTTTGAGAGCAAGGATTGGAAGGTTGCGGAGGAATTTATGACGAATGCAGATGTTCCGACTCTGACACTTGGTGGACTTGTCGAGAATGCGGTAAATCCCTTTACCGGAGTGACCATAGATAGCACCAGAAAATATGAAAGTCCAATTAAAATTACTCTGTCATCTAATCTGAGGGATGGTAATGTTTTTGATACTTCAGATGCACCGTGGTACAGTGTTCATGATGACATTTTTCAGAGAGAGAACTGGACAAAAATAAAGGATTGATGCTGAAAATAAGGTATAGGGAATGAAGATGCATATGAGTAAAGAGTGTAGATCCAAAAAAATATTGTTTGTGGTCATGGTGTTGGGGATTTTATGGATGTATGCCACATATGTTCCCTATCTTTTGGATTATTATATTATCAGACCGGAAACCTCAGTGTTTTCTTTTGTGTTTGGAAAAGATATCATCAATACTAATTATGAATTTGAGGGAGTGATAATCGGACTGGGGCTTGGGCTTCTTTATTGTGTGACAGCTAATGTTGGAGTAAGTGTGTCGGTCATGTCACTGGGATTGTTGCTTTTGACACATGCCAGTTATATCAAGTATATTAACCGCAAGGAGTTATTGCGGATCAATGATTTGAAGCTCACGGAAGCTGCCGGCATGGCAGCAGGATATATCCATTTCAATTATAGCAGATATCTGTTGCTGTTAGTGATATTCTTCCTGCTATCAGGGGCTGCATGCTTTGGATTGGGACTACTGAATAAACAGGCAGGGAAAATCATTTCCCAAAGAAGGCTGCAGTTTGCGGTCAGGGTGGTGTGTGCGATTGTGTTGTGTGTCGTCACAGTAAAATATACGGATTACTATTTCAACAGTAAACTGACTCTGGACGAAGTAAAAGCTCTCAGCCTAAACGGGGAAGAAAATAACAGATATGTGTTGTACCGTTTTCTCCAAAACGATAGCCTGTACACTAGTGTGGGAGATCCCCAGGCAAGTTATCAAAATTTGCTTTCCCAGAGCCCGGTGTCTGAAACAAAGGAAGGGGCCCAGAAACCAGATATCATAGTGATCATGAACGAATCCTGGTGGAATACAGACCATATTGCATCGGATAAGGTCGTTTTTTCTAAGGATCCAATGGAACCGTATAAGAAGCTGGAGGATAAGTGTATTACCGGCTGGCTTACCTCAAATGTCTATGGCGGGGGAACAGTGAGCTCAGAGGCTGAATTTTTGACAGGCTTGAATACCAAATATTTTGTGCAAACCTCTACATTTTATGCCAATACACTGGGGAGGAAGATCCCGTCGGTCGTAGATTATTTGCATGAACTGGAATATGATACAGAGGCGATCCATCCTTATTACGGTGAATTTTACAGCAGGGATCAGGTCTATCAGACATTTGGTTTTGACCGGATATTGTTTGCGGAGGATATGCAGTATAAGGATATCTATACAAAATATATATCGGATGAGTCGCTGGCCAATCAAATTATATCAGATTATGAACGCCCTGGGGAGAATAAATTTATATGGGCGCTCTCTATTGCGAATCATATCAGAGTGCTTGAATATGAAGCTGAACCGAAGCTAGATTATGATTATCCAATAAGTGCAGAGCTGGAGGAAGGAGCTGTTTCGCAGGAAGATTATGACACAATGATCAATTACATAAATGGGATCTATCTGGCAAATCAGGCATTTGAACAATTGGTGGAGTATTTTGAGAGGGTGGATAAGCCAGTAATCCTTGTTATGTATGGTGATCATATCCCCAGCTTTCCCGAAAGCGTTATGTCGGCTTTTGAACTTAACACGGATGATCAATCTGTGGAGATGATGAAAAAAACTTATTCTGTACCGGTCATTCTCTGGAGCAATCTGAAAAATAGAGAGAGTAACACTGGCGAGTGGGAAGGAAGAGATGAGCCGGAATTCAGGGGACAGGCTATTTATTATCTCGCAGAAATGATATTCAGTTATGCGGGATTGCCTGATTCAGATATGATGCGAATCAAGCGGTTGGAGCGAAGTGAGTTTCTGGCAGACACTAGGACCATGGTTCTGGATCGTAACGGAGAACCCATGACACGCTGCAGCCAAAAACAATTATATATTATGAAGAATATGCAGACAGTGGAATATGACTTAATGTTTGGGGAGAATATGTGTGGAGATATATGGAAACCCGGTGGAGCGCAGGGGGGAGACACCCCATGAAAAGATTGTTTACATAGTGTTCATATTTTTTTTACATTTTATGGATTTATACGGCTTTTCTGCTTGACAGATTGACGGTATCGTCATATAATAAGTTTAGATAAATTTAAGAATTTAAAAGTTGGGGTTACGAAGCAAAATGGATTTTGGTAGGAAAAAAATCCGTCTCGGTGAGATTCTTGTAAACAGCCAGCTGATTACCCAGGAACAGCTGCAGAACGCTCTGCAGGAGCATCGTAAGGCGGGGAAAAAATTAGGTGAATACCTGATTGAACAAAATATCGTATCAGAGGACAATCTGGTAAACGCATTGAGCCAACAGCTGGGTTTGGATACGGTTGATCTGGATAATGTCACGGTGGAGAAGGCCATTTTGGACATGGTGTCTATGGATGTCCTGAAGAAAAACATTGTTTTTCCTTATGGCTTCCGCGAGGACAATCTGAACGTGCTGCGTGTTGCTATGGCAGACCCGTTGGATTACAATGCACAGGATGATATTAATCTGATCACAAACTATCAGGTGGAGCCTGTGGTGGCAACCAGCCGTAGCATTTTGAATGCTATTGATAAGTTCTATGGGCAGAAGGAGATGAGCAGTAAGCTCGATGCTTATGCTAAGGAGAAGAAGCTGGATGTCGCTGTTGAATCAAGGGAAGAAGAGAGTGTCAACAGTTCACCTATCGTTACTCTGGTAAAGGAGATGATAGAGAAGGCTGCCAGACAGAGGGCTTCCGATATCCATTTGGAACCCATGGAGACTTACATAAGACTTCGGTATCGTATTGATGGTGCGCTGTATGAGAGAGACAGATATACACCGAGCGTTCTGTCATCAGTCATTGCACGTATCAAGATTATTGGCGGCATGGATATCTCGGAAAAGAGAAAACCGCAAGATGGCCGTATTACACAGTTTGTTGACCGAGTAGAGTATGATATCCGTGTATCTATTCTACCTACGGTATATGGCGAGAAGGTCGTAATGCGTCTTGCTATGAAAGCAAACTTGAACAGAGAGAAAAGTCAGCTTGGTCTGAAGCCCTACGAAATGGCACAGCTGGATCATATATTAAAGAACCCAAATGGTATTATCCTGGTTACTGGACCTACAGGTTCCGGTAAATCCACGACTTTGTACACTTGCTTGAGCGAATTGAATACAGAAGATGTGAATATCATTACTGTAGAAGACCCTGTCGAGGCGAACATCGACGGCATCAATCAGGTCCAGACAAACAACAAGGCAGATTTGACCTTTGCTTCGGCTCTTCGTTCTATTCTGCGTCAGGACCCGGACATTATCATGATCGGTGAGATCCGTGACGAGGAGACAGCCAGAATAGCAGTGCAGGCTTCCATTACAGGACACTTGGTGGTGAGCACGTTACATACTAACTCAACTGCAGCTACAGTAACTCGTCTGGAAGATATGGGACTGGAATCATATCTGATTGCGGATTCGGTAGTGGGTATCATTGCACAGCGTCTAGTCCGCAGACTCTGTCCTAACTGCAAGAAGCCGAGACTGGCGGAAGCAGAAGAGAAGATGGCAATGGGGGTTCCAGAACCACAGCAGTTGACTATTTTTGAACCATGCGGATGTCCTCAATGTGGCAACACGGGATTCAAAGGCAGAATCGGTGTATACGAGATTATGCAGATGAGCCCGAATTTGAAGAGAATTATCAGTAAAAAAGAGGGTATAGAAAAGCTGAAAGATGCTGCAATGGAAGAGGGCATGAGGACACTTCGAATGAGCGCGGCTGCTTATGTGGAGGAGGGAATCACTTCTTTCAATGAGATGCTTCGAGTTTCCTTTGAAGAATAGGCAATCGAGAATCAATATTAAATCACAGAATTAACACAGTTGTGAATAAACCATGGGATATTAGGAGGAAAAGAAATGGCTGCATTTGGCTATGTTGCGGTGGATAAATCGGGCAAGGAAGTGAAAGGAACGATTGAAGCCGACAATCTGGAATCGGCCAGACAAGATCTGAAGCGAAAGGACATGACGCCGATTAGTATCAAGGCACAGGGAGCTCTTTCCAAGGATATCAATGTGGATTTCAGCAAGAAACCGAGCAACCGTGATTTGGGCGTTATGTGTAGACAGTTCGTAAGTATGCAGAGAGCCGGCGTTACTATGCTGGAGTGCTTGAAGATGTTATCAGAACAGACGGAAAATCAGAAACTTCGTGCTGCACTGGAACAGACAAAGATAGACGTGGAACGTGGTGATAGCCTTGCAGGGGCAATGGGAAACCATCCCAATATTTTCCCGGAGATTATGATCAACATGGTGTCGGCGGGTGAGGCGTCCGGTAATTTGGATGTGGCACTGGAACGTGTATCTTCACAATTGGAGCGAAGCGCCAGAACACAGGCAATGATCAAGAAGGCTATGATTTATCCGATTGCGGTTTGTGTTGTTGCAATTGTCGTATCTATTGTCATGCTGGTTGTGGTTATCCCGGGATATTCCGCCATGTTTGAAGATTTGGGAACAGAACTGCCCGGCATAACGAAATTGTATGTTGCAATGAGTGATGCGTTAATCAATTATTGGTTTATCATTGCACCCGTTGTTGCGGGTATCGTTTTTGCGATTTTGGCATATTCCAAAACGGATAGCGGGAAGCATTTCTTTGGCAAGTTGGCGCTGAAGGTACCTATCCTCAGTAATATGACGATAAAGTCGGCATCTTCGCTGACTGCTAGAACGTTAAGCACTTTGCTTGGATCTGGTGTGCCTTTGATTGAGGCGGTTGATATCGTGTCCGGTGTGGTCGGCAATGTGTATTTCAAGGAAGCTTTGAAAGCGGCCAAGGAAGAGATCACCATCGGTATGCCGTTATCTAGACCTCTTGAAGAGTGCGGATTGTTTCCTCCGATGGTGTATCATATGATCCGCATCGGTGAGGAGGCAGGTAATACAGAGGAAATGCTGGATAAACTGGCCGATTACTATGATGAGGAAGTGGAGATGGCGGTGGCTTCCATGATGGCTGCCATGGAGCCTATGATTATTGTTGTACTGGCAGTTGTGGTCGGCGGTCTTGTCGCTGCATGTATGGCTCCTATGTTGACCATGTATCAGGCTTTGGAGTCTGTATAATATCTATTCTATCCATGAATTATCCATTCCGGGTAGGGACGGAATGAATAAGATATAAACCATAAACAGCTATATTTTAAGAAAAGGAGAAATGTATTATGAAAAAGGTTATGAACAACAAAGGCTTTTCCCTGGTAGAGCTGATCATCGTTATCGCTATCATGGCTGTATTGATGGGCGTGCTTGCTCCTCAGTTCCTGAAGTATGTTGAGCAGTCCAGAAAGCAGAAAGATGAGAGCGCTATGGAAGAGCTGAGAAATGCAACTGAGATCGCATGTTCTAACGAGAATATCTACAAAGAGCTGGTAAGCGCTGGTTTTCCTGTAACTGTCAGCTATACCGATAATGCTGCTAATGTTACTGGAGCAGGAACCAATCTTGCGGCTGAACTTAAGAGTGTTCTGGGTCTTCCTTTTGACTTTACCTCTGCAGCACACAATGGCCAGACATATAAATGCGTAATTGACATGAATTCCGCAAACGTTATCACTGTAACAGGTGCGCCTGGAGATACCGGTAGCTGGTCAGCAGCAGCAGCAACACCCTAAATTTGATATTATACTTATATGCGTTTGAAAGGACATACCCTACATGCTTCCTGTGATACTTCTCTATGTGATTGTATTCCTGTATGGAATTGTAATTGGCAGCTTTTTGAATGTCGTCATTTACAGAGTGCCGAAGAAAGAGAATATGGTAACCACCAGATCCCATTGTATGAGTTGTGGGTATCAACTGGCGTGGTATGATCTCATACCGTTGTTCAGTTATCTGGCGCTAGGAGGCAAGTGTCGCAAATGCAAGACAAAGCTCTCTGTTCAGTACCCTCTAATCGAGGGACTGAACGGAGTGCTCTATTTGATAGTGTTTTGGAAATATGAACTCAGCATAGACTCCCTACTCTATTGTTTGTTGTTCAGCGCGCTCCTTGCATTGAGTGTGATTGATTTCAGAACCTATGAGATACCGGTAGGATTTAATTATTTTATACTGGCGCTGGGGCTGGTCAGGTTATTGACTGATATGGGAAACTGGCCGGATTACGTGATCGGCCTCATTGCAGTCAGTATAGTACTTTATCTGATTTATGTAGTTTCAAAGGGGGCTGCTATAGGCGGCGGAGATGTAAAGCTGATGGCAGCAACAGGGTTGGTGTTGGGATGGAAGCGCAATGTGCTTGCTTTTATCCTTGGTTGTATTTTAGGGTCTATTTTACACACGATTCGAATGAAAGTCTCCAAAGAGGGACATCTGTTAGCTATGGGACCTTACCTTGCGATAGGAGTGGCGATTGCTGCATTGTGGGGTGAGGAATTTTTGGAATGGTATATGCAGTTGCTTGGGTTTTAATATTTTGAATTGTTTTGATTATTTTTGACTATCTATTTTGACTATAAAGAAGAAAGTAATTTTGTGAAGACAAAATGACTATAGAAAGAACCAAAAATTTATGGAGGGTACTTAGACATGGCGAAAATACTTAGTATCGAGCTTGGACATTCCGTAATCAAGCTGTGTGAGATGGATTACAAGACGGCTAATCCAAAGATTTATCAGTGCCAGGAGGCAATCACACCTCCAGGAGCTGTAAATGATGGCTATATTATGGATGGCAAGATGAAGGACTTGGCCTATGCGATCAAGGAGACGATTGCCCGTAATGGTATCAAGACGAAGAAGGTTATCTTTACGGTTGCTTCAGCCAAGATTATCAATCGTGAGGTAGTGGTACCTGATGTAAAGGAAAATCAGATTGGTTCAGTGGTACAGGCTAATTTGGCTGATTATTTCCCAGTAAGCCTGGCTGATTATGAAGTGACACATTCACTTGTGCAGACGATTCCAGAAGGACCGGATCAGGGTAAGCACAGGGTGACGATTTTTGCAGCAGAGAAAGCAATGCTGGAGTCCTACAAGAAATTAGCAGCTGCCTGCGAACTGGATATTGTCAATGTATGCTGTAGCGGTGCTACTATTATTGAGACCGCTAGAAGACAGGCGGCTCCTGGTGTGCAGGCTGTCATCAAGATGGAGGAAAAATATTCTATCATTAGCATTTTGAAAAATGGTGTGCTGATGCTGCAGAGAAGTATTAACTATGGTGTTGGTGATGCTTTGAGCGTAGTTGGTACTCAGCCTACCTTTGCTGCTGGAGATATTTTGGGCGTATGGCGTTTGATCACCAGACAGAATTGTACGGCAGAGCAGGTGCCAGGTGTAAAGGAAGCCGGTAGACCGGAGGCAAGACAGATGGTTTCTGAGTCCTTGACTCCAATGATCAATGGTATTCTTCGTGTATTTGACTATTATGGTTCTCATTTTACCGGTGATGAAATTGAGAATGTTTCCGTTGTCGGTTTGGGTGCTCAGTTTATCGGTGTTCCAGAGATTTTAGGTAATGCCCTTGGTATTGTTTGCCGTAAGGCAGATATGTTCCGTGATATCCCAGCTGTGGATACGGATGTCAAGCAGAAGAGTGATGCGTATTCCTCCTGTATCGGCGCAGTGCTGACGGCGGATGGTTTCCTTCATGAGGACGCAAAGGGTAAGCTCTCCAAGGAAGTGAATTATACGGCTGTATCCATTCTGGCCTGTGTGCTTGGATTGGTTGGCGTAATTTCATTGGTATTGCTTTCTGTTCTTCCGTACCACTCAGAGAAGGATAGAGAGAGTGATTTGCAGAGATTATATACAGAGTATGAGCAGGGTAAGATTGCTTATGATGAGTATGTTGCGACGAAGGCTCTGTATGATGGCGTGGTGAACGGTGTGAATCTGTCCCTGCATTCTAATGACTCATTGCTTGTGTTCATGGCTGAGTTGGAGCAGAAAATGCCATATGATGTGGTATTTGATGAATTCACTTCAGGTGATAGTGGCTGTACGATCAAGCTTTATACCCGGGATAAGGGGACTGTTGCAAAGGTGATTAACACAATGAGAACCTTTGACAGTATCGCTTCGGTAAGTGTAAAGGAGGTAAAAGAGGTAGAAGTAAAGAATCCTGACGAGAAACCTGTGGGAGAGGATGAAGTAGAAGAATTGTCTTCCTGGACCTCCTATCTTGAATATACATTAGATTGTACCTATTATCCGGTGGAGTCGATTGATCCCGCTAATAATAGTAGTACTACAGCACAGTAGTTAAGGGAGGGGAAAGACATGAATCTGAAGAAGATGACAGGTAAAGATATTTGTACCGGGGTTGTAGCAGCATGTTTGGTTGTATGCTTTTTGGTTTACATTTTTGTATATAGGAGTTATAATGAGAAAACGGAAGAATTGAAGACTCAAAATGATGCACTTCAAAAAGAAGTTGATGATATGAAGGTGTATTATGATAAGATGCCGGAGTATAAGCAGGAGAAGACCAGAATGGTAGGCGCTGTCAGCACTTATACAGAGGATTATCCTGGCGATGCGAAGGAGGAGGACGCGTTGATGTTGGCGGTAAAGATGAATGAGGTGGCTACCGTCAATTTCAATCAGATTAATATGGACAGTCCTAAGGTGATCTATACTGTAGCGGAGGATGTGGTGAAGTCTGCTGGCATTGAGGGATTGGATACAAAGATTGAATTTGTAAATAAACAGATTACATACAGCAATCTGACAGATTACTCCAATTTCAAGAGATGCGTGGAAGAGGTATATAACAGTCCTTATCGCGTTGCAGTCAATACAGTGGCATATACTAAGGATTCGCCGGATAACAATTTCATCAATGGTACTATAGATGTTACTTTCTATAGTCTGAGAGGAATGAACAAGACATATGAATATCCTGAGATGCCTGAGTATGTGAGCGGTACATCTGATTTCTTTACTTTGTTTAAGTATGATGATTATGAAGAGTATACTAGTGGGTTGGTAGAAGAGTAATAGTTGGAGTAGCTATGAGAGTTTGGAAAATGCTGAAAAAAAGATTAAAACTGAATCAAAAGGGCATGACTTTAATAGAGGTGATGGCAGCAATGGCAATTCTTGCCATTGTGCTGGCACCGACGCTACGCATTTTTTCTTCCACAGCGGGAACTAACTTCCGGGCAAAGCAGCGGCAGAGAGCAACTTCGGTGGGGGAGAGTGTAATGGAGGGCTTCAAGGCTTATACGCTCCGAAAGCTTTGTGTTGACTTTAACAGTGGGAATTTTATGAAGGATATTCTCAAAGCCAGTGCCAGTGATTCGGTTGTTACAACCATGAGTGTGGATTCGGATGCACTGAAGCTGAATAATGAGTTAAATACAGATAAGGATAGCTTTACCTTTACCATCAATAATGCAAAGTCTGAGGGCAGATTCTATGATGTCACAGCGGTTGTCCGGCCGAGACAGTATATCGAAGAGGCATTAAAAACAGAAGACATTGATCTGTATTCTGATGCAATCATAGCTTTGGATGAAAATATGGGTGCGGATGCATATGCAGCTATCCAAAATCTGGCAAAGGCAAAGTTGGCAGAGGATCACCCCACTTATTCGTATGTAAAATCTGATGTTAGGAATTTTAGGCGACATGTAAATATCAATATTGATGACAAGACATCGGCGAGTTCCTCCGGGCAGATTGTTACTGTGAAGGTGACATACACTGCAAAGGTTAGAGTATATTATAATTCCTATTCCTTGGGAGAGGATGCTGATGCTACATGGTCATCGGATAGCGACATAATAGAGTATAATGAGACTGATGGCATGAAATATGAAGTAAAATTGCCGACAGAGGCCGGTGAAGTAGAGTGGGTTGCGTATGATAACACAGCTACCATTGCAGGTACAAAGGTTGACAATAGAATCTGTAAGTTGAATAATATTTATTTCTATTATTTTCCTACTTATAATACCGATGACGTGTATGGTTCAGGTGCAGGAGATGAGATTGTGATCACCGGGAAGATTACTTCTCTATATGATCCGAATAATATAACGGCGACGGATCCGGAGGCGGAAGGATATACAGCATTAAGATTTATTGCTATCAAGCAGAAGTCTTCTACATTGGATAACGGTAGGCTTAAGAATGCAGAGGTCAGCTATGGTTCATCATCTGCGTTTTGGGTAGATCCTGTATTGTTTTCAAAGGGTGGTAAGATTGTATTTTATTCCAATTTAACAGAGGATTTATCTAAAACTGAATCTTCAGTTATTTCTGTTCCTGACATAGATTATTTTGATGAGGTAAAGGAACTGAAGTATAGCACCATTGGACGTGTCAATACGCTTTATGATGTGGAGATATCCGTGTCAGAAGCAGGAAGCTCAGAAGTTGTGGCTCAGTTTATAGGCACAATGAATGATTGATAAGGGGTGATGAGGTGAGTAATTTCCGGAGAAAAAAATTGGATAGCAGAGGTTCTGCTAAGTTGACGGTCATTCTGTTTGTTGCTTTTATGACGATCCTTGCAACGACACTTTTGTATGTGACGGGAATGAATTTTCAAATCAAACAGACCGATTATCAGATCAAGAAGAGTTTTTATACCGGTGAGACAGCTTTGGAGGAGATTCGTGCAGGACTATCTGCGATTGTCTCCGAGGCAGCGATAGAAGCTTATGATGATTTTATGATGGAATATCTCACTGTACCTGGGGAGATGCGCAGACAGAAATACAATGAGTTGTTTGTTGATAAGTTGTGGGAGAAATTAGAGGCCAAGGTTGGCGCTGCTGATGCGTGGGATGAGACTTTAGCTACCTATATCACGAATGATAAGGCAAAATTATACTGGGCAAATGCAACAGAAGCTATGCCTCATTTGAATTCTGCCACAGCACTGAGCAAGGACACAGAAAAGGGAGTTGTAAAAATCAAAGAATTAAAGTTGCAGTTTACAGATGATAAGGGACTTACCACTATTATCACAACAGATTTAGAGTTACGTGTTCCGGAGTTTGTATGGCCGGAGCTTAATTCTTCGCTTCAGGTACTTGGCACGGATGCAGAGGGTAATACGATTACAAAAGCAGAGGCCGGAGAAAAGCATAAAACAGATGTAACCAGATGTGTAATATACACAAATTGGAAAAAGGAATAATGGTGGCATTATGAGATTGAATAATAAGGGCATTTCGCTAGTTGAGATCATGGTTGTGATCGCGATTGTTGCGGTTTTGGGTGCAGTAGGTATCACAACAATAAATGCGATCACTGGACGACCAGCGCAACAGTGTGGACAAAAAATTGTATATTCACTGGAAAGGCATCGTATGACTGCCATGAGTAAGGTGAGCGCATCATATTCCATTGAGGTAGACGATTCCACTGGTAAGGTGGTCTGTGTTGAAAGGATATCTAATGGAGGAACAACGACTACGAGTAGAGTTGAGATCGGTTCAGCACAGGTTTCTGTAAGTTATAAGCTAGAAGGTAGCGGGGCTCCCGCTGATGCGGTTAGTGTTTCCAGCGGGCATCCGTTGACTTTGGAATTTGAGAGAAGTACGGGAGCATTTAAGAGACAGGCAGACGGAACGTATTGTACGAAGATCTATGCCAAGAGCGGTGGCAGAACAGTTGTGGTTACATTGGTACCGTTAACCGGTAAAGTGTACATAGATTAAAGGGAGGAAAAATTATGTTCAAGCAAAAACTGAGGAAGGATCATCGAGGTTTGACACTGGTTGAGTTGGTTGTTGCTGTATCGATTCTTTCGATCATTACAGCGACGCTAGGTGGTGCAATGGTTGTTGCCAGCAATTCCTACAGACGGGGAACTGTTGAGTCATCCTTGCAGCAGGAAGCGCAGTTTACTGCCAATTCCATTGAGGGATTGATCATTGATGCGACTACGTCGCTGACATGGGAGTCCAATGTGTTGACAATTGTAAACACAGATTATACTTATCAAATCACGTATAATTCGTCTGAGAATAAGTTATTGTATTCGCAGCAGACAACTCCTACAACAGAAGGTGGGGCATATACTGTGATTGCTAGCAATGAATTGCTTGCTGAGCATGTAAGCGGTTTCAATGTCTATGGCGCATCTGATTTCAGCGAGACCAGAAATGCCAGCATAAGCCTGACCATGGAAAATGGGGGAAGCAAGTTCACAACCAATTATAATATCACTTCCAGAAACAATCCGAACTCCGGAGATTCTTCTGAGGTTGTGGCTAATATTTATGCGCCGTCATCGGTAGTTATTGAGCCTAACCAGAATCGTGATACTGATACGCCGTTCTTTATTCCGGTATCTGTTTATGGACCTTCTGATACAGATTTTAATGGCGATTTTGCAAATGATGACTATGAAGATGGAACTTCCAGCCATCCTGCAGCTACTGCTACCAAGGTGGAGGGCGGCTTCAACATCAAGGTGCAGAACTCTGAGACCGGCGGAGAGGATGGTTTGCTGGATTTGGTGATTTCCACCACTGCTACAGATGCGGCTGGTGACGCCTTAGCAACCAAGCATGTGATGGTAAAGATCCGTCGTGTGCGCACAATGTCAGTTTCGCAGACACATGCTTCTCCTACCGGAGAGGATTGGGCAAAGGATACGGTTTATACGGTGCATTCTTCCATTACGAAGGTGACCTTCCCGGATGTAGTTGCCGGAGCATCTTATGATGCTGATTATGTGAGCCCTTATGATGTGATCTGGGAATTTGAAAAGGTTGTTATTGAGGGTGTAGAGTATGATTACACTGATTATGTAGAAGTGACTTCAGACGCTAGTTCATGGAGATCAGCGGATTTGAGATTCAAATTGAAGGCTGATATTCCTGAGGGTGGGAAGCTGACATTAAAGGCTGTATCGCTTCACTCTAGAGGTACAACTAATAGTGATGGTACTGGATATTGGCACAACAAGACAGGTCTTCCCTATGACGAAGAGGTTTTTGCTAAATTAGAGATTGAGCATGAGTCTTCCGGTGATGGATTGCTTCGTGGTGATGAGAATAGTGTTGCTGTTGCTTCTGGTATTGATAGTTCAGCATTAGTTGCGACTTATAACCATCATTCTTATGTCGGTGGTTGGACGGGTAATATTCTGTATCGTTATATCGCATCGGATGGTCAAGTGCTTGGTACAGGAGATACATCTGCTGGTTATCCTGGATGGCAGAAGATGGGTGACCAGGGTTATCAGCCTACTTCATTGGAGTTCAAGATGAAGGATGTCTCCGGTATGGCTTATACGAGACCTTATAAGCTGCAGGTGTGCTATAGCTTCAAATACGAAGCTTTTGATGACCACGGAAATAGAGTATATGATTATTTCCCGGCTGGGTCAGGTACCACGTCAACGTTCCATTTGGCTGAGCAAAAGAACATTGTGTATAATGCTGATGGTACCAAAGAGGATAAGGAGCCATACATTTATGAATTTAATGTAGCACCTTTCCAGTTGAAATTCACGGATGTAGTTGTTGGGCAGGTATGGCGTTGGCCCGATGTTATTCCTGGAAGTTCTTATGCAGCATCTGATTTTCCAGCTGCGGGCGGTACGGGTATTGGCAGTGTAGCTGATGGAAGTAAGGCAGGTAATGAAGCGGGCAACAAATATCTGACCTGTTATAAAGGGGCTGAGATTACACTCAAGTTCAATTATGTCGGTGGTGAAGTTTCAAAGGATAATTGCTTGGATTCACTGCTTCAGTCTTCTCAAAACTGTGTATATAAGTACAATGAGTCAACCGGAAATTGGGATAATACAGGGAATCGTGAGCAGCCTTCCCGTGGAAGTTCTGACAAGAATTCTAGAACAGGTGAGCTTACCATAAAAACCCAGAACTACCCTGGTGCTGGTCTTTATAAGCTTGTATTAGACAAGGTAAAAGGTGAGCAGTATGGTGTTGATCCTGGAAACGGTGCTGGGTCAAAGGGAGTTATCTATTTCAGATTGGTAGATTAAGATCTAGATCATAATGTACGATAAAGATACCCCGATTGTCATGTCATGTGACAATCGGGGTATTTTGTATTGTTCATGTATGTCAAAGTTTTTTAGTATATGATACAATATGGTTGATATACTAATTGTTCTTGTTTTCACGGTATGTTTGTAAACGTCAAATCCGGCGCCCTTGTTTTCCAGGTAAATAGTTCCTATTGACATTTTATAAGCTGATGTAATATAATCATCTTACGGGTTCCTCCGTAGAGGAGGAAATGTGTATGGCAAAACGGACATTGCAGGAGCAGACAATCAAGAATAACTTCTTATTTGCCGCGGTGATGATGGAGGAGGACAACAGTAAGGCATTATTGAGCTGTATTTTTGGGAAGAAGATTCGTCATGTAGTAATCAGTCGTGAGAAGAGTATTATTTATCATCCTGAGCAAAAAGGAATACGACTGGACGTGTTCTGTGAGGACGAAGAGAACCCACGATATAATGAATTATTCCGAAGGAATAATTTGAAATGCAGGTACTCAATAGGAAGATCTTAAAGCGTGCCCGATATTATCATGGTCAGATAGACATGGAGCTTTTGCTTGCAGGTATGGAGTATGAGGAATTGCCGGACAGTTTTGTGATCTTCATCTGTGATTTTGATCCATTTGGTGGGAAGAAGTATCAGTATACACCTGAGATGAAGATTAGGGAAATGCCTGGAGTTGCATATGATGATGGTGCGCATACGATTTTTCTGAGTACAAAAGGCAGAAATGAGTCAGAGGTTCCGGAGGAGTTGGCGGCATTTTTGAGGTTTGTGGGTGCAGGGCTTGAGCAGAGTGAGTTAGATTACTCGAGTGATATGGTAAAGAAGTTCCAGGATTCAATCCACAAGATTAAAGCAGACCGCGAGATGAGGAGCAAATTTATGTTGTTTGAAGAGATGATGCGGGACGAATTCAAGGCTGGAAAAGCAGAAGGAAAAGCAGAAGGAAAAGCAGATTATCTAGCAAGTGTTGTTCGCCAGAATAAAGCCAAAGGGCGTACCGCTGCTGAAATAGCGGAGTTCCTGGGCGAAGATCTGGATATTGTAGTTGCTATTTATGACTCCATAGATTGACCTGCATACATATGTACAAAAGATCTAACAGTAAATACTGTCTGATAAGTGTAAGACCAGTCGGTCAAGAAATTTCAATTTGTTTGTGTATATTTTAAAAATTTTATAAAATCCTTGCGTCTGGCAAAATTTTGGTGTATAGTGGTTCACGATTGCATAGACTTGTTTATATCAGTTTGACTATCAGCTTATTAAGGCACTTGGACTAAAATTTGGGGAGTGTGAGGGAATGGCAAAGTATCTTGTTATCGTGGAGTCACCGGCGAAGGTGAAGACTATCAAGAAATTCCTGGGTTCCAATTATGAAGTTGTGGCGAGTAACGGACATGTGAGGGATATGCCGAAGAGTCAGTTGGGCATAGATGTAGAGCATGATTATGAGCCAAAATATATTACGATCCGTGGAAAGGGAGATATCCTTGCCATGTTGCGCAAAGAGGTGAAGAAGGCAGAGAAGATTTATCTGGCGACTGACCCGGACCGCGAGGGGGAGGCGATCTCTTGGCATCTATATCATGCGTTGAAATTGGAGAATAAGAAGGTGTATCGTATCACCTTTAATGAGATTACGAAAAATGCAGTGAAAGAGTCCCTGAAGAATGCCAGGGATATCAATATGCAGTTAGTGGATGCACAACAGGCGCGCCGTGTGCTGGATCGTATGGTGGGATATCGTATTTCTCCGCTTTTGTGGGCGAAGATCAAGCGAGGACTGAGTGCCGGACGTGTGCAGTCAGTGGCGTTGCGGATCATCTGTGACAGGGAGGAGGAGATCAATGCCTTTATCCCTGAGGAGTACTGGAGTCTGGATGCAATCCTGAATGTGAAGGGAGAAAAGAAGCCTATTGTCGCAAAGTATTATGGAAAAGCAGAGGGTGCAGGGGCGAAAAAAACGGAGCTTCACAGCAAGGCAGAAGTGGATGCTATCATAAAAAATCTGAAGAAGGCAAAGTATCAGGTCGTCGAGGTGAAGAAAGGAGAGCGGGTCAAGAAGGCACCGCTGCCGTTTACGACCTCCACACTGCAGCAGGAGGCCAGCAAGGTGTTGAATTTTTCCACACAGAAGACTATGCGGCTGGCACAGCAGCTCTATGAAGGTGTAGAGATCAAGGGTGAGGGAACCATCGGTCTGATCACTTACCTGCGTACGGATTCCACCCGGGTGTCTGAGGAGGCCCAGGTGATGGCGCGGGAGTTTATAGAGAAGAACTTTGGCAAGGAATATTTAGCTGAAGAGGTAAAGGAGAAAAAGGGGAATCAGAAGATTCAGGATGCCCATGAGGCGATACGTCCCACGGATCCTGCCAGAATTCCCACGGCTATCAAGGAGCAGCTGCCCAGGGATCTGTTTCGGCTGTATCAGCTGATCTGGAAACGTTTTGTGGCAAGCCGTATGAGTGCCGCAAAGTATGAGACGACTTCCGTGAAGATTGCGGCGGGAGAGCATTTGTTCACTGTGGCGGCTTCGAAGATCGTGTTTGAAGGCTTTATGAGTGTGTATGTCCAGGAGGACGATAAGGAGGCGGAGAATAAGCTGAGCAATGCCCTCACAAAGGACAGTGAGCTTACGTTGGCGGAGTTTGATGCAAAGCAGCATTTCACTCAGCCGCCTGCGCACTATACGGAGGCATCTCTGGTGCACGCACTGGAGGAGCTGGGCATTGGACGTCCGTCCACTTACGCGCCGACCATCACCACGATCATGGCGAGGCGGTATGTGACCAAGGAGAATAAGAATCTTTATGTCACGGAGCTGGGTGAAGTAGTCAACAAGATGATGAAAGAGGCATTTCCTTCTATCGTAGATGTAAATTTCACAGCTAATATGGAGGCTCTTTTAGATGGTGTGGAAGAGGGAGATGTAAAGTGGAAGACGATTGTGTCGAATTTTTACCCTGATTTGGATGAGGCGGTGAAGGAAGCGGAGAAAGAGTTGCCAGAAGTGAAGATCGCGGATGAGGTTTCGGATGAGATCTGTGAGAATTGTGGTCGGAACATGGTGATCAAGTACGGACCGCATGGAAAATTCCTGGCGTGTCCTGGTTTCCCCGAGTGCCGTTTCACGAAGCCGTATTATGAAAAGATCGGCGTGGCATGTCCGAAGTGTGGCAAGGATCTGGTGATGAAGACAACGCGCAAGGGCCGGAGATATTTTGGTTGCATTGATAATCCGGATTGCGATTTTATGGTTTGGGATAAACCTTCGACAGAGAAGTGTCCCAAATGTGGCGGACTGATGCTGGAAAAGGGCAATAGGCTTGTGTGCACGAACACTGAGTGCGGGCACGTGGAGAGCAGGGTAAAGCAGGAAGCGAAGTAAGCTGGCTGATAGGGAAACGGTTTAAGCAATATCATATTTTAGAATTTTTCAGAATTGTCAAACGATTGCTTTCAAAAACAAAAATAAACTATTTTTTCTTGTCATTTTCGGTCTGATGTGTTAGAATATAACTGTATATGGATAATTATACTTCTTTTGCTGCGAGTTTACACTGTTTTGGAAGCATGCTCACAGAGAGGAGGAAAAAGATGAGTAGTGTACAGTTGTTGGATAAGACCAGGAAAATAGGAAAGCTTTTGCATAATAACAATTCCAGTAAGGTTGTTTTTAATGATATCTGCAAGGTGATGCGCGAGATATTGAATTCCAATGTGCTGGTGATCAGCCGCAAGGGAAAGGTGCTTGGCGTTGGAGAAGCGGAAGGCGTGGATACAATCAATGAGCTGATCAACGAGGGCGTGGGCGGTTTCATTGACTCGATGCTGAATGAGAGGCTGCTGGGTGTTTTGTCCACGAAGGAGAATGTGAATCTGGAGACCCTTGGATTTGAGGGCGAGGATATCAAGAAATTTCAGGCGACGATAGCCCCCATCGAGATCGCGGGGGAGAGGTTGGGAACTTTGTTTATCTATAAGTGTGATTCCCAATATGATATTGATGACATCATTCTATGCGAGTATGGTACTACGGTGGTGGGGCTGGAGATGCTGCGAGCGGTCAATGAGGAGAATGCGGAGGAGAGCCGGAAGATCGCGGTGGTGAAGTCAGCGATCAGTACGCTGTCCTTCTCAGAGATGGAGGCAATCACTCATATCTTTGACGAGCTGAATGGCATGGAAGGGATTTTGGTGGCGAGCAAGATTGCGGACCGGGTCGGGATTACGCGGTCGGTGATCGTGAATGCACTGCGAAAGTTTGAGAGTGCCGGCGTGATTGAGTCCAGGTCCTCAGGCATGAAGGGGACGTACATCAAGGTGTTGAATGATGTGGTGTTTGACGAGATTGAGGAGCTGAAGCGGAAGAATCAGCGATCCCAGCAGAAGAATACATAAGGGTGAGATAAAAGGATTTATCGGTTTATGATAGATCCTTTTTGTATTTTGGGGACTGGAAAAAAGTGGAAGACCACTATATCATGTAGAATGCAAAAAAGGTGAAAAAGATATTGTGTTTTTGCGGAAATACTTTATAATATAATAGAGTGGGTGGGGCCTGCCCTGCTTATGCTCTGAGTAGAAAGGAGTAAATGATGATCAATACGAATGCATTTGATTATATCAATGTGCTGGATAAAGCGATGGATGCCAGCTGGCTGCGCAATGAGGCGATCGCAAATAACATTGCAAATGTGGACACGCCTAATTACAAAAGGCAGGATGTGGCTTTCGAGGCAGAGTTGAAGAAGGCATTGGGCTATAATCGCTACCAGTCGATGGACGACAAGGTGGCGCATGTGACGACCAGTCAACTTAGGCCTCAGGTATATACGGATTATGCCAATTATTCCTATCGTCTGGACGGCAATAATGTGGATATTGAGAACGAGAATATCATGTTGGCGGAGAACCAACTGAAATATCAGGGATTACGGGAAAGTATCAATCAAGAATTTCAAAATTTGAAGGCGGTGATTAAATAATGGGAATGTTTTCATCTTTTAATGTAAATGCATCAGGTCTGACGGCGCAGAGACTGCGTATGGATACAATTTCTGAGAATGTGGCGAATGCCAATACCACGCGGACGGCGGATGGCTCGCCTTATGTGAGAAAGATTGTTACCTTTGCGACTAAGGGGGCGGAGCGTCCTTTGACTGCAGGTACCTTTCATAAGGTGTTGAAGGGGGCGACTGCTGCCTATGTGGGGCAGGGCGTCAAGGTGAATGGCATCTATGAGGATACGCAGACGGAGGGTAATCTGGTATATGACCCTTCCCATCCCGATGCGGATGAAAACGGTTATGTGCTGTACCCCAATGTGAATATCATCACGGAGATGACGAACCTGATTGATGCCAGCCGCGCGTATGAGGCGAATGCGACGGCGTTCAATGCCAGCAAGTCCATGGCGCAACAGGGGCTGCAGATCGGACAGCAGTAAGATATGGCTATGAGAAATAATATGGGAAATAAACAGTAAGAGGAGATAGATTAATGGATATATCAATGCTTTCATCATTAAGCGGGCTGAGCAGTAGCTCAGGGGTGAATTCGGTGCAGAAGATGCCTTATCTGACAGGGGCGCTTACAGAGAAGACTGGGACGGTGGACGGAAATATGTTCAGTACGATCCTGGGTACAGCAATTGATAATATTAAGACGACCAACAGTTATCTGTCGGATGCGGAGAATGAGGAGATTCGCTTTGCCCTGGGCGAGACGGACAATACACATGACCTTTCCATCGCATTGCAGAAGGCTTCCACGGCACTGCAGTACACAGTGGCGATCCGCGATAGGCTGATGGAGGCTTACAAGGAACTGATGCAAATGCAGATTTGATGTCATTTTCCCTTTTGCTATATACATAAATTTTTAGGAGAAGTACCATGCCGGAGAGAATAAAAGAACTTCTGCAAAAGGTATTGGACTGGTGGAACAAATTCACTTCCCGTCAGAAGACGATCATTGTCGGATTGGCGGCTACCGTCATTTTTGCCTTTGCAATTGTAATCTATGTGACCACACAGCCGAAGTATGTGGATTTATATACCAGTGAGAATGCTGCTAAAGCAGCCGAAGTACAGGAACTTTTGAATGGAGCGGGCATTCAGTATAAGGCATCGGCGGACGGATTAAAATTTAGCGTAGAGGAGAGCCAGTACCAAACAGCGGTCTGGACCTTGGGCGCCAGCGGGATTGGAGCGGACGAGTACACCATACAGCAGGCTTTGAGTGGCAGCATTTCCACCACGGCTTCGGACAAGGAGAAGCTGACGGTACAGGCGTACCAGAGCCGTCTGGAGAAG
>JAFVDW010000041.1 GCA_017478245.1 Lachnospiraceae bacterium | reverse complement strand
TGGGAAACCCTGAAAACGCGGTATATCAGCGGTTTGTCGAGAAATATAAAAGGCTGAATACACAGATTGGAAAAAATCAGTTTTTGGTTCCCTATCTGATGTCTTCTCATCCCGGCTCCATTCTTAAGGAAGCGGTGGAACTGGCGGAGTACCTGCGGGATTTGGGGTATATGCCGGAGCAGGTGCAGGATTTTTATCCTACCCCCTCTACGCTGTCCACGGTGATGTATTATACAGGACTGGACCCAAGGGATATGAAGCCAGTCTATGTGTGTCGGAATCCGCATGAAAAGGCCATGCAGCGTGCCTTGATACAGTATCGCAATCCCAAAAACTATGATTTGGTCTATGAGGCACTGACGAAGGCGGGCAGAACAGATTTGATTGGATTTGATAAGAAATGCCTGATTCGCCCCAGAAAGCTTGCAGGAGAGAAAACCTTCCCGAAAAATCAGAGCAAAGAGCATGGCAGGCATTCAAATCCAAGACCTGAGAATAAATCCGGGAAAAAGACGATTCGGAATATACATAAGAAAAGCAAAAAGAAATAAAACCATGAGTAAAAGGAGAAACCGAAAAATGAATGTGATTGTGATTACCGGGGCTTCCTCCGGTATGGGTATGGAGTTTGCCTTGCAGATGGACAACTATTTTACAAATATTGATCAGTTTTGGCTGATAGGACGCAATCAAAAGCGTCTGGATGAGGTGGCTCAGTCTCTGCAATTTCATCCAACAATGATTCTGGATATGGATATTACGGAAGATACAGCATTGGAGGAGCTTGAAAGGGAATTAACCAAAAGAGGGGCGATTGTCCGCATGCTGATAAACTGTGCGGGATACGGAATCATGGGTGAGTTTGCCGAACAGAACAGAGAAGATGCACTGGGTATGATTCGCGTCAACTGTGAGGCACTAACCAATATTACCCACAGATTGCTTCCCTATATGAAAAAGGGCAGTCGCATCATTCAGCTCGCTTCCAGCGCAGCGTTTTTGCCGCAGCCGGATTTTGCAGTGTATGCTGCAACGAAGTCCTATGTCCTCAGCTTTTCAAGGGCTTTGGGGGAGGAACTTAAAGGGAGGGGAATCTATGTGACCAGTGTGTGCCCCGGTCCGGTGAACACGCCCTTTTTTGAGATTGCAGAGAAGAATGGCTCCACATTATCAATCAAGAAGCTTACGATGGTGGAACCGGAGGAGGTAGTTGCCAAGGCGCTGCGGGACTCTTATTATAAGCGTTGTATGTCAGTCTACAGTCTGCCGATTTTAGGCTTTGAGATGCTTGCAAAATATATACCGCATGGTGTTATCCTACGCGGAATGCGCGCGATGAAAAAACTGCAGGATACGGAGCTGCTTGAAATCATTCCGCAGATGATAAGATAGAGGATGGTATATTAATTTTTTGTAGAAAGATGAGGTCACGCGATGCAATTATTGCGAATTTTCTCTTACGATGCTTATAAAGGCGGCAGGGGATATCTGAAAAGTCAACGTTATTATGAGATTGCCCGGACAGTGCTTTATTTTGGGATTTCCATTGCCTTATTTGTGGGAGGATGGCTGGCGACGGGGAGCCGGTTGAATCTGTTGACGGTGGTGGCAGTGCTTGGGTGTCTTCCCGCCAGTAAAAGTGCGGTGAGCATGATTATGTATCTTAGATTTTCCGGCTGCAGTGAGGATAGTGCGAAAGTCATAGCTGAACAGATTGGCGAACTTCAGGGACTTTATGATTGTATTTTCACCTCTTATGAGAAAAATTTTTCTGTGGCGCATATGGTTGTGAAGGGCGATACCATCTGCGGTTTTACCGAGGATAAAAAATTTGAGGAACAGGCATTTTATAAGCACTTAGACGGAATTCTGAAGGCGGAGAATTATAAAACTACTTCTCTGAAGATTTTCACAGACCCAAAGAAGTATCTGGAGCGTTTGGAACAGCTAAAGGTGTTGGAGGCAGATGAGAGCCACACGGAAGGAATCATTGCTACAATCAAAAGTGTAACGCTGTGATAGAAGCGTATGACACATGTGAATGGTAATATAATGACGGAATAACAATTATTGAATTGTATCATATTTCATGATATAGTTGTGAATGTTAAATGCCAAATGGCGACTGGTTCGAGAACCTCCCAGTATAAAAAACTAGGCAAAATGTATAGTCGTAAAAGCTGCAGCCTGCTGCGGCGTTTTTCGTTTGCTTTTGTTTATGAGGGTTTCATGGACAAAAGCTTTTTTATTAGGGAGGTAAGCGTCTGGGCGAATATAGATTAGGGAGTGGAGGTATCTATGAAACGAAAGGTAATTATCGATTGTGATCCCGGAATTGATGATAGTCTGGCAATTATGCTGGCACTGTCCTCGCCGGAAATAGAGGTGGCAGGAATCACCATTGTGTGCGGAAATGCTCCCGTGGAGATGGGCGCGGGAAATGCCAGAAAAGTATTACAATTCATGAACCGGTTGGATGTGCCGGTGTATGTGGGAGCAGAGAAGCCCTTGCGCAGAGCATACATCAATGCATTGGACACCCATGGCGCGGATGGATTGGGAGAAAGCTTTTTGCCGGAGGTAGAGGGCTACCGCACAGACATGGATGCGGTGACCTTTTTGAGACAGAGCTTAATGGGGGAAACCTGCTCTGTTATTGCGCTGGGTCCCCTGACAAATCTGGCAAATCTGTACAAGGAGGCACCGGATGCCTTTGCACGGATAGAAGAGTTGGTTTCCATGGGAGGAAATTATAAGAGCCATGGGAACTGTTCCCCGGTGGCGGAATATAATTACTGGGCGGATCCGGATGCCGCGGATATCGTCTATGATGCCTTTGCCCGACAGCACAAAAAGATACACATGGTAGGTCTTGATGTAACCAGACAGATTGTGCTGACCCCGGATCTGTTGGAATATATGTATCGTCTGGACGCAGCTTGCGGTGCATTTGTGAAAAAAATCACCAAATTTTATTTGGATTTTCACTGGGAGTGGGAGCATCTGATCGGATGTGTCATCAATGATCCGCTGGCAGTGGCTTATTTTCTCAACAGAGAGCTTTGTAGGGGCTTTGAAGCCTATGTGGATATAGAAACGGATGGAATTTCAATCGGTCAGACAGTGGTGGATGCTTATGACTTTTATAAAAAGGAAGCCAATGCCATTGTGTTGACGGAGGTGGAGGTAAAAGAATTCTTTTATCTATTTTTTGCAAGATTGCTTCATATGAAAAAAGAAGATTTAGATTTAATCGAACAAATTGTAAAATGACGAGGGAGTAAAATAACATGAAAAAAGAAAAAACAGCAATAGAACGACGCATCAGTGTATACAGGATATGTGTCATTGCTTTAGCAGTGTGTATCAATCTTGTTGGGGGACAAATCGCATTAGTATTGCGTCTGCCTATCTATCTGGACAGTATCGGAACCATCTTTGTGGGTTCTGTTTTAGGACCGATTTACGGCATGCTTCCCAATTTACTCAGCGGACTGATTTTTGGTATGACTACAGATATTTATTCGCTCTATTATGCACCGGTAGGTATGCTTTTGGGCTTGATGGCAGGTCTTGTCTGGAAAAAGAAAAACAATCAATTCTGGTGGATATTTCCGGCGGCGCTTGTGATAACCATACCGGGAACGCTTGTGAGCTCCTGCATTACGGCATGGCTCTTTGGAGGGATTACCTCCTCCGGCTCCACAATTCTGGTTCAACTATTGGCAAAAACGCCTTTGGGACTGACCGCCAGTGTATTCGTGGTACAGATTCTGACAGATTATCTGGATAGACTCATCAGTATGTGGTTTGTAATCCGGCTGCTAAAAGTACTTCCCGGTCAACTGTTGAGCAGTATCAAAAACAGATAATGGTTGTCAGCCATCTGTGCAAAGGGTATAATAAGGACAAGACAAATTGGAAATGAAGAGGTACCACTTTGCAAGAGATTATGATTCATAAAAATCAGGCAGGACAACGATTGGATAAATTCTTAAAAAAATATCTTCCGGATGCAGGAAGTAGTTTTCTGTATAAGATGTTACGGAAGAAAAATATCACCTTAAATGAAAAGCGTGCGGAAGGGAAAGAACTCCTTGTGGAGGGCGATGTAGTGCGCTTTTTCTTTTCGGAAGAAACCTTCTCTAAATTTCGAGGGACAGCCTCTGTTATGGCACAGGCTTCACATACTGCTATGGAAGCATACAGGAGCGCCTATCACAAGCTGACCTTGGAGCAGAAGAAAAAATACGCGCCTGCAGTTCTCTTTGAAAATGAAGATATTCTGATTATCAATAAACCGGTGGGCGTTTTGACCCAGAAGGCAAAGCCGCAGGATGTGTCCTTAAATGAATGGTTAATCGGATATATGTTGCAGCAAAACGAGATAGACGAAGAAACCCTGCAAAGCTTTCATCCATCTGTCTGCAATCGATTAGACCGTAACACCAGCGGTATTGTCTTGTGCGGCAAATCCCTGAAAGGCTCTCAGGTGTTAAGTGAGAAGATCAAGCATCGCAGTATCCGGAAGTATTATCTGACGATTTGTAAGGGTACACTTGACAGGGAACAGTTGTTGGAGGGCTTTTTGGTAAAGGATGAGGCGACCAACAAAGTGACGATTACGCACAGGATGCCGGAAGAGGAGCGGGGATTGGGCGAATGGAGCGTTAAGACCTTCTATCGTCCTCTGGCTATCAGCGCAGACGGCAGGTATACTTTGCTGGAGGTAGAGTTGATTACCGGCAAGACCCATCAGATTCGCGCACATTTGGCGAGTATCGGGCATCCCTTAATCGGGGATTACAAATACGGGGATGCGGCAACGAATGCTATATTCAAAAAGCGTTTTGACTTGCAGGCGCAGCTATTGCACGCCGCAAAGGTGGCATTTCCTGTGCGTGACCTGGAGGGTGCAGACAAGACAGTACAGCTTCCGGGAGCATGCACAGCCCCCATTCCGGAGCAATTCATTGATATTCTAAATTGGCTGCAGCTAAATTATATGACGAGAGGATGAGGTTGCAAAATGGCTACATGGAATTCCAGGGGGCTGCGTGGCTCACTGCTGGAGGATATGATCAATCGAACCAATGAAAAATATGCGGACAGTGGTCTGGCGCTGATTCAGAAGGTGCCGACCCCCATTACTCCCATCAAAATCGATAAGGAGACCAGACATATTACCCTTGCCTATTTTGATCAAAAAAGTACCGTGGATTATATCGGCGCCGTGCAGGGGATACCGGTGTGCTTTGATGCCAAGGAGTGTGCGGTTGATGCCTTTGCGCTGCAAAATATCCATGAACATCAGGTGGAATTCATGGGCAAGTTCGAGGCACAGGGTGGTGTCGCATTTTTTCTGATTTATTACACCCATAAGGATGTTTTGTATTATCTGCCCTACGAGATGCTTCGTTTTTTCTGGGATAGAGCAAAAGCAGGTGGGCGGAAAAGCTTTCGCTATGAGGAGTTGAATCCCCAATATGTGATTCCGAAACAACATGGTATTTTAGTTCCCTATCTGGAGGGCTTGAAGAAGGATTTGGAGGATAGAGAAGAGTGAAAGAAACAACACTTTGCTATATCGAACAGAACGATCAATATTTAATGCTGTATCGCAACAAAAAGCCCAATGACCCCAATGCTGGAAAGTGGATTGGAGTGGGCGGCAAGCTGGAGCCCGGTGAAACGCCGGATGAATGCGTAGTACGGGAGGTCAAAGAAGAGACAGGCTTGTTTATCACACCCATTCGCCGGGGGGTGATTTATTTTCATTCCGACAGGTGGGAGGATGAAACAATGTATCTTTATACAGCGGAGGATATTCGGGGGACGCTACTGGATGTGTGCAATGAAGGGGAATTGCGTTTTGTTCCCAAGGAAGAGGTTTTGAACTTAAATCTATGGGAAGGTGACAGGGTCTTTCTTCGGGAATTGCTTGCAGGGAATAAGCATATTGAATTCAGCCTATCTTATGAAGGTGATACACTCAAAAAAGTAGAGTATCCCATTCTTCACCCCGAAAAAGCGCCAAAGTACGGCATGAGGAGAGCTTAAACGCTGCCCAAAATATAAGTGCAGGAGGTATTCACCTCCCGCGCTTTTTTTATGAGTCGAAAAACTGGCGGCCGTCCTCGGTGACCAGCCTTGTGGCCTTCGGATATTCAAAGATTGCAGGGTTTTCGCTGTTTGATGCAAGGTAGTCCGCAAATTTTGCTGCATACCATTTTGCCATGCCAAGATTATGCATGACGTAATTACCGCAGTTCTCCGGTGATGCGCCGGGAACATCCCCCGCATCCTTGACCGACTGAAAAGCACGCAATAACAGCCCGTGGATCTCCTTCGGGGGACGGCTTCCTTTGAGGATAAGGTAAAATCCGGTCAGGCAACCCATCGGTCCCCAGTAAATGATCTCGTCCTTCCAGTCGGGCTCATTCCGGAGGAAAGTGGCTATGAGGTGTTCGAGGGAGTGCATTGCAGCTACATCGACTGCCGGCTCCCTGTTTGGTCTTGTGACCCTTATGTCATAGGTTGTAACCATACTGTCACCGACCGTATCTTCCCTGCTGATGAATATCCCCGGTACAATTCTTGTGTGGTCAACGGTAAAACTCGGTATCAAATCCATATCAGGACCTCCTTTTTGCTTTTGGTAAGGACACATTTCATTCTAAAGTTTTTGTGTATTTTTGTCAAGTGACGGGCAGGCAGATGGGTAGAGGGCGGCGCTGTAACCATAACCGCGAACTGGCATGAAGTGGATTCCACCATGGGAATCAAAAGCAGAATCTCCGAGGAAAGTATCAGGCGAAAAATCGAAGGTGCAGGACGAAGCAAATCCGATAGGACAGGTATGAGGGAATTGGAAGCATCAATAGATTTATCTTCATCCGGTGAATCAGATTTCTTCTCGACTTTCATCTTTAGGATGTGCAGCCTTGAAAGAGATGCCTTCCTTCAGAAAACGCTCGATATACTTACGACCATCAAGGGAAATTTGCATTTTTATGTAGACTTCTTTTTGTATACATTGTATAATTTATTGTGGTATGACAAGGTTTCATCGTGCAAATTATGTAGAAGCACATTTATGTCTTGTCAAATCATCGTAATGGTTCAAAACCGTTACATCAAATAAAAAAAGAGAAGGAAGGCACAAATGGGAAAATATTTTCAGGAAGAAATCGAAACAGCCTCACGAGAGGAGATTGAACAGTGGCAGAACGACGGCATTGTGGACGTCGTAAAACGTGTATACGAAAATGTACCGTATTACAGAGAGAAAATGGATGCGTTGGGCGTAACCCCCGATGATATTAAGAGTACAAAGGATATGCACAAGCTTCCGTTTCTTACCAAGGATGATTTAAGAGACGCTTATCCCTATGGGTTGCTTGCCAGACCCTTAAAGGACTGCGTCAGAATCCAGTCAACCTCCGGTACTACCGGCAGACGTGTAGTCGCATTCTATACCATGAATGATATTCATCTGTGGGATACCTGCTGTGCGAGAGCGATTGTAGCGGCAGGCGGAACCGATGAGGATGTGGTACATGTAAGCTATGGTTATGGATTATTTACAGGTGGTCCCGGCTTAAATGGCGGCTCTCATATGGTGGGTTCTCTGACCCTTCCCATGTCCTCCGGCAACACAGACAGACAGTTGCAGTTTATGACAGATTTAGGCTCGACCATTCTGTGCTGTACACCTTCTTATGCGGCTTATCTGGCGGAGTCCATTCATGAAAGAGGGATTAAGGATCAGATCAAATTAAAAGCCGGTATCTTCGGCGCGGAAGCATGGAGCGAGGAGATGCGCAAAGACATTCAGGAGAAGCTGGGGATTAAGGCTTACGATATTTACGGTTTGACGGAAATCAGCGGTCCCGGAGTTTCCTTCGAGTGTGAATGCCAGGATGGTATGCATGTAAACGAGGATTACTTCATTCCGGAGATTATCGATCCCAAGACCGGCGAACCCCTGCCGGATGGAGAGAAGGGTGAGCTTGTGTTTACCAGCTTCGCCAAGGAAGCTTTTCCGCTGATTCGTTATCGCACCAAGGATATTACATACATTACCCGCGAGAAATGCAAATGCGGCAGAACCCATGCCAGAATTCATAGATTGATGGGAAGAACCGATGATATGTTGATTATCAAGGGCGTCAATGTATTCCCTTCCCAGGTGGAGGAAGTACTTATCAATCAGGGAATGCCTGCAAATTATCAGTTGATTGTAGACAGAGTAAACAACAGCGATACGTTGGAGGTGCGCGTGGAGATGACTCCCGAAATGTTCTCCGACGAGCTGGCAGCCGTAGAGAAGAAGGAAAAAGAGATTGTAGCTGCCTTAAAGAGTATGCTTGGTATCTATGCAAAGGTGAAGCTTGTGCAGCCTAAGTCCATCACCCGCTCGGAAGGCAAAGCAGTGCGTGTGATCGATAATCGCAAAATTTAAAAGGAGGGTATTATGTATATTAATCAGATTTCAGTATTTGTAGAAAATAAGCCGGGTAATCTTGCTGCTCTCACAGAATTTATCGCAAAGCATAATATTGATCTAAGGGCGTTTACCCTTGTGGATTCTACGGACTACGGTATCGTAAGAATTATTGTGAAGGATGCTTTTGACACCATCACACTGTTAAAGGACAATGATTGGATATGCAAGCTGACGAAGGTGATCGGTGTGAAGCTTCCTGATAAGCCCGGTGCAATGGCTACCATTATGGGAATCATGGCAAAAAATAATATCAATGTAGATTACGCCTACGCTTTTGTGGCAAAAGGTACAACGGATGCCTTGATGGTGTTCAAGGTAAATGAAAGCGAAGCGGAGAAGGCTTCCGCAGTCCTGTCCTCAGAAGGGTTGAAGGTAATCTCTCCGGCAGATTTGGAAAGCATGTAATAAAATGTAATCGGTAAAAGAAAATCCATCGGGAAATCATGCGTGTTTTCCGATGGATTTATCTTTAAAATATTATTGCTTCGTTACACCACAAATATACTTGACATTATACTTTGTTTTGGTTATACTACAGAAAGATTTAATTCGCTACCATGGTAGCATGATAACACTGCGAAGTGCTAAAGCGGAGGAGACATGAGTAAAAAATTATTACATACCCCGGAAGGGGTTCGGGATATTTACGGAAAAGAATATGC
>JAFVDW010000040.1 GCA_017478245.1 Lachnospiraceae bacterium | reverse complement strand
TATAACTATTATAATGGAATGCAGTGGAACGTGCAAGCACAAAATGCAAAATTGACAAAAAAAATAAAGCCAATAAAGGCTTTGTGAGAAATTTGATGAGGTGAGGCTGTCAAACAACCGCATTAATAGAAAAATTTATAAAAATAATTTATAAAAACATAAGAAAAATCAGTAGAATCCTCTTGCTTTTTCCACATTTATACAGTATTATTACTATAAGGGAAGCTATAAAATTTACACATGGATGTGACGTATTTTCAAAGGAGTGATGATTATGTCGACGTTAAGTTCATGGAATTCTAATTCAATCAATGCTTTGTTTGGATCGGGGAGTACCTCGAAGAACAATTCGGCAGATCTGTACGGGTTGTTCACCGAGAGAAAGTCCATTCAGAGCGGAGCCTATAAGCAGACACTGAAGGCTTATTATAATTCGCAGGGTACAGACACGAACAGTACGGCGAGCAGCACAAAGAAATCCACAGATGTCCTGAATCAGATTTTGGATTCCAAGAAGAATCCGACTGTGTCCAAGACGACGAAGGAGGCTAATTCCACGCTGACGACAGGGCTGTCCAGTCTGAAGAGTTCTGTTTCTGCACTGCAGAGTGACAGTTCATATGCGAATGTGAGCGGCAACCAGACCGTACAGGACAAGGTGGGTTCCCTCATGAAGTCGTTTGTTTCGGAGTACAATAATGTGGTTAAGGCTGCAAAAGATTCCAATCTGGAGAGCAAGACTGCGAATGTGGCTTCTATGATGCGCAGCACTGCGACCAATGCGGATAAGCTTGCAGAGATCGGTGTGACCGTGAATACAGACGGTACATTGGCATTGGATGAGAAGGCGTTAAAGTCTGTGGATGTATCCAAGGTGCAGGAGTTGTTTTCGGGCAGTGATATTACCAGCTACGGCTCTACTATTGCGTCACGTCTGGGATATGCCACCGGCAATTCGACTACAGACAGTGTAGCATCGACTACGGCAGCAAAGCAGGAGACCAATACCAGCGCAGCAGGTGTGAAGGCAGATGCAAGGGCATTAGCTTCATCGGATCTCTATGCTAAGGTAAAGGATAAGGACGGCAATGTGACCGATCAGTATGATGTGGCAAGTATCCTTTCTACCGTGAAGAGCTATGCAGATAATTATAATAAGATGTTTGATGCGGCAGAGTCCAGCACCAATTCCGGTGTATCAGCTAACCTGACGAGGATCAAAGAGACTACGGCGCGGAATGCGGATGCTTTGAGTCAGTTTGGTATCAGCGTGGGCAGCAACGGTAGATTGTCGGTGAATGAAGATGTATTTAAAAATGCGGATATGGCACAGGTGAAGAATACGTTCCAGGATTATGGATCTTCCGTGGCAACCAGCGCATCTTTGGTGAACTACTATATGGGAACCCAGGCGGATGCTTCCAACGGTTATACCTCTAATGCGGCATACAACCTGGAAGGCAATTCCACCTATACCACGACCATGTAATTGTGTAGCCTTGGCCTTTAATGGCGCAGCGAACTAGTTATCATTTTGTCATGTGGATTGCAGATTTTTTGTGGTTCTAAAAAGATTGCTAGAACGAGTTATGATAGGGTATAATAAAATGCGATTCCTTTAAAGGAATCGCATTTTTTCAATCAAGCGCAATCAACCCAAATTAGGCCCAGGCTGAGACTTAAGGGCATGTTTGAAGCTCTGTGTGTCTAGGTACACGGAATGTGGTGAATGCATATATTTTATTTGTTCATGTTATGGGTTGAAATGAGGATGGCATGGAATATTTGATTACATTTTTGGAAGGAATCATATCGTTTATATCGCCGTGTATGTTGCCGATGCTGCCACTGTACCTTGGCTATTTTGCGGGAGCGGCAAAGCGGAAGAAAGCGCTTTACGGCGCTGTGTGTTTTGTGGTGGGATTTACGGTTGTGTTCTGTGCATTGGGATTGTTTGCCGGGACAGTAGGACGGCTGCTCATGCGATACCAGACGGCTGTTAATGTGATCACGGGGCTGATTGTGATTTTTTTGGGGCTTGGTTTTCTGGAGATTGTGCCACTTCGATTTTTTAAAGGAATCCAGGTGAAGTGGGAGATTAGAAATGGATTTTCTGCTCTGGTGTTTGGTATGATTTTTGCAGTGAGCCTGACACCTTGCATTGGCGCATTCTTGGGTTCGGCTTTGATGCTGGCATCATCCTCTAGTGGTTCTGTAAAGGGCATGCTGCTTCTCTTGGTCTATTCCCTTGGCATGGGGATTCCTTTTGTGATATCTGCAGTTTTGATCGAAAAGCTACAGACGGCATTCGCGTTTATCAAGAGGCATTATGGCGTGATTAACAAAGTGTGTGGAGGATTTCTTATTTTAGTCGGGTTTCTGATGATGACAGGACAATTGAATCGGCTGTTGGCGTTGCTGTCGGTGTGAGGGGCGGAATAGATAAACATGTGGCAGATAAAACAGGATAAATAAGAATAAGATAAGCAAAAATAGGATGTAATTCGTTTGATAGAGAAGTCTAGGATTTCTAGATAATAAATAACCATGTGAAACAGAGCATTAGGCACGAGAAGTTTAAGGAGGAATAGACATGAATATGAAACATTATATGAAATGGCTATTGGGATTTACGGCGTTTATCTTGCTGTTGCTGGGGGCGACATTGGCTTACACAAAGCTGTCGCTTGATTATGAGAAGGAAAGGCAGAATGGGGCACAGCGTAGCGGACAGGTACAGCAGAGTGAACAGGAGATGGCACGGCAGAGTCAGACAAGCGAGGTGCAGCAGAATGGACAAGGCGCAGTACGACAGGGCGAGGCGGCTCAACAGGCACAGACTGACGATTCAGCGGCAGAGGCGGCTGCGGAAGTAGTGGATTTCACGATGTTGAATATGGACGGGGAAACCATTTCTTTTTCCAGTCTGTTGGGAAAGCCGGTGATTTTGAACTTCTGGGCGACCTGGTGCGGTCCCTGTCAGTCAGAGATGCCCCATATTCAGGAGGCATATGAACAGTACGGAGAGGATATCAATTTTGTGTTGGTGAACTTGACAGACGGCAAGCGGGATACGGTGGATGGAGTAAAAGAGTTTGTGGCAGACGCGGGTTATAGCTTTCCAGTTTATTTTGACACGGAAATGCGGGGGGCTTATTCCTATGGCGCTTATTCGATTCCGCTGACGTATTTCATGGACGAAAAGGGAATGGTGGTGTCCGGTAGGCTCGGAGCTATGACAAAGGAGGATCTCGCTCAGCAGATACAGGCATTGCTGGGTGAGGCAGGACAGATAGTTGAATAGTCAGGCGTGAGAAAGTACTGGATGACACTGGAAGACACAGAAAGATGGCTTAGATAGTGAGCAATAGGGCTTGCCAATTTCTGAAAAAAGCTATAATATGATAAAGTAACGATGTAAGTAAGACAGACGATCGCGGCCGGATGCGTAAACGTCCGGGTGAGGAAAGTCCGGGCTTCACAGGGCAGGATGCCGGATAACGTCCGGTGGAGGCGACTCCAAGGCAAGTGCAACAGAAATATACCGCCAAGAAGGAAAGCAGCGCAGTCTCCTTCAGGATGAATGCATAATGCGGATCTTCTAAGAGGAATTCCTCTAAAGTTGTTTGTCTTGCAAACAACTTTTGGTAAGGGTGGAAAGGTAGCTTAAGAGACTACCGTCCGTCCGGTAACGGGCGGAGCCATGTAAACCCCATCCGAAGCAAGACCAAATAGAAAGCGACAGGTCGGCCCGGCCTGCTTTCAGGTAGGTCGCTAGAGGCGGCTGGCAACAGCCGCAGTAGATAGATGATCGTCCAACGACATAACCCGGCTTATCGT
>JAFVDW010000004.1 GCA_017478245.1 Lachnospiraceae bacterium | reverse complement strand
CTGACAAAACTGTTGTATACTATTAATCATAGAAAGCACCTTCCTTTGTTTGGATTTTGTCTTGTCAACTCAATCTTAACACAAAGTTGGTGCTTTCTTCTTATGTCTATTTATTTTTCCTACAAAAATTTTACACTAGCCTAACATCCTTTCCCAAAAGAACATATGGCTATCACGCAAAAAAGACCCTCGCCGGATATTTATCCGACGAAGGTCTCTGGGATTTCTTCTATGGTGATTATTTTGCAGCCAACTCACTCTTAAGCTTCTCAGTCAAAGCGGGAACGATCTTATTCAGGTCGCCTACTATTCCATAGTCAGCTACGTCAAAGATGGGAGCGGTCTCATCCTTGTTGATCGCAATAATCAGATCAGACTCTTCCATACCTGCCAAGTGCTGAATTGCACCGGAGATACCGATTGCAAAGTATACATTCGGACGAACAGTCTTACCAGTCTGTCCAACCTGCAGTTCCTTGGACTTCCAACCTGCATCTACTACTGCACGAGAGCAGCTTACGGTAGCGCCCAGAACCTCTGCAAGGTCATCCAGAATCTTAAAGTTCTCTGCACTGCCGACACCACGACCACCTGATACAAGAATCTTAGCATCCATGATATCTACGGTATCAGATACAGCCTTTACAACCTCAAGAATCTCTACATACTTGTTATCAGGAGTGAATCCGGGATTGAACTCCTCAATATTAGCCTTTACACCAGCCTGTTTCTCTTTCTTCTGCATAACGCCGGGACGTACAGTGGCCATCTGCGGACGGAAATCAGGACATGCAATGGTTGCGATTGTGTTACCGCCAAATGCAGGACGGGTCATCAAAAGCTGATTAGCCTTGCCGCGGAAATCACCAATCTCAAGCTGTGTACAGTCTGCGGTCAGACCGGTATGGATTCTTGCGGATACGCGAGGACCCAAATCACGTCCGATTGCAGTTGCACCTACCAAAAATACTTCCGGCTTATACTTCTGAATAACGGATGCCAAAGCATGTGCATAAGGCTCTGTTCTGTACTCCTTCAGCTCAGGATCATCTACTACGATTACCTTATCTGCGCCATACTCTGCAAGTTCATCAGCCAATCCCCTAACATCACTACCTACCAATACAGCAGTTACAGTAGTGTCCAGATCAGCCGCCAAATCTTTACCTTTGCCGATCAATTCGAAGGCGATACTGTTAATCTCATTGTCTACCTGCTGTGCAAAGACATATACGCCCTTATATTCTTCTAAGTTCATTTAAATTTCCTCCATAAATTAATATGTTTGATAGCTTCTATCAACCCATGAAGAACGCTACTCATGCGTTCTTTTCGCGCTTAGATGACATGCTTCTCTTTTAACTTACCAACAATGTAGTCAACGGACTCTGTAGGATCAAGATTCACTTTCTCACCAGCGCCCTTTCTAACCTTATCGGAAGCCTTTGCGATCTGGGTCGGAGATCCCTTCAAACCTAAGTTGGAATCATCTACATCTACCAGATTAGCTCTGCCCCAAACAGTAATCTCTGCCTGAAGCGCATCAAAGATTCCGCCGGGAGTCATGTAACGGGGCTCGTTCAGCTCTGCCAAAGCAGTAACCAGACAAGGCATTTTCGCCTTCAGTACATGATATCTATCATCATACTGACGCTCAACAATTACGCTGTCACCATCAATCTTGATGTTCTGTGCGTAAGAAATTACAGGAATATTCAGGTGCTCAGAAATCTGAGGACCAACCTGTGCAGTATCACCATCAATAGCCTGACGACCGGTGATAATCAAATCATAATCAAGGTTACGGATTGCACCCGCCAACGTCTGGGAAGTAGCCCAAGTATCAGCACCGCCAAGCACTCTATCCGTTACGAGGATACCCTTGTCAGCACCCATAGCCAATGCCTCGCGGAGTACATCCTCTGCCTTAGGCATACCCATGGTAATAACGGTAACCTCTGCACCATACTCATCCTTAATTCTAAGTGCTGCTTCCAGACCAGCCTTGTCATCAGGGTTCATGATAGCCAACATAGCGCCTCTGTCCAAAGTACCATCATCCTTGAATTTAACACCGCCCTTAGTATCAGGAACCTGTTTAATACAAACAACGATTTTCATTGTATTTCTCTCCTTATTTTATTAATTTATCTGCCAATCAAATTATAATCTTTTCTAGTATTACTTAAGCAATACGCCTAAAATGGTCCTCTAGCGCCGCTGAGATTACCATACGCTGAACTTCGCGAGCGAAGTTCTCATAGTTTTCTCTTTATTACTTAAGCAGCGCCGCTGAGATTACCATACGCTGAACTTCGCTTGTTCCCTCGTAAATCTCTGTAATCTTAGCATCACGCATCATACGCTCAACGTCATACTCTCTGGTATAGCCATAACCACCGTGCAACTGAACGGCTTTGGTAGTAACCTCCATAGCCATCTCTGCAGCATATAGCTTAGCCATAGCAGCTTCTACACCATAAGCTGTCTTGTGATCCTGAGTGTACTGATCCTTGGTCAATGCAGCCTTGTATACAAGGAACTGTGCTGCCTGTGCCTTGGTAGCCATGTCAGCAAGCTGGAACTGTGTATTCTGGAATGCACCGATTGCACGTCCGAACTGCTTTCTTTCCTTCACATATTCAACGGTTCTCTCAAGAGCGCCCTCACCGATACCAAGTGCCTGAGCAGCGATACCAATACGTCCGCCATCCAGGGTATGCATAGCAATGTTGAAGCCCTTGCCCTGCTGTCCCAAAAGATTCTCCTTGGGGATACGACAGTCTGTGAAAATCAACTCATAAGTAGATGAACCGCGGATACCCATCTTCTTCTCCTTGGTACCGAAGGTAAATCCGGGAGTACCTTTCTCTACGATAAATGCAGAAATCTCTTTCAGCAGCTTACCACGCTTCTCAACAGTACCGGTTACTGCAAAGATTACATATACATCAGCTTCCTTACCATTGGTGATGAAGATCTTAGAACCGTTCAGTACCCACTCATCTCCATCCAGTACAGCCTTGGTCTGCTGACCCTGTGCATCGGTACCTGCGCCGGGCTCGGTCAGACCGAAAGCGCCAAGCTTTTTGCCGCTTGCCAGATCAGGCAGATATTTCTGCTTCTGCTCCTCTGTACCATAGGTAAGAATCGGATCACAGCAGAGAGAGGTGTGTGCAGATACGATAACACCTGTCGTACCGCAAACCTTGGAAAGCTCCTCCACGCACATAACATATGTCAAAACATCACAGCCCTGTCCGCCGTACTCCTTAGGAATAGGAATACCCAGGAAACCAGCCTTAGCCATTTTCTCAACGGTGGCACGAGGGAATTCTTCGGTCTCATCAACCTCCTGTGCCAGAGGCTTTACCTCTTTTTCAGCAAACTCTCTGAACAGAGCGCGTGCCATTTCATGTTCTTTTTTCAAAGTGAAATCCATGATTACTTTTCCTCCATAATCGTTTTATTTACTTAAACGAGAAAGCTCACTATAACAGGCTTAACGCCTGTAATGTGAATCGCTTTCTCGTTATTTTTCCTTTAGAAGATTACTTAGCGTAATCGTAGAAGCCTACACCAGTCTTGCGACCGAGCTTGCCCGCACGAACCATCTTGCGAAGCAGGGGATGAGGACGATACTTAGGATCGCCGGTCTCATTCTGCAGTACTTCCATGATAGCCAGCACGATATCCAGACCAACCAGATCACCCAGAGCCAGAGGTCCCATGGGATGAGAAGCACCAAGCTTCATAGCCTCGTCGATATCAGCTACACTTGCAATACCGTCTGCATAGATACCGATTGCTTCATTAATCATGGGAATCAGGATGCGGTTTACAACGAAACCGGGAGCTTCCTTCACTTCTACAGGAGTCTTGCCGATCTCTGTAGCGATGCCTTTGATCTTCTCCACCAGCTCTGCGGGCGTATTCTCGCCTGCGATTACCTCAACCAGCTTCATTCTGTCAGCAGGATTGAAGAAGTGCATACCGATCATAGGTCTGTCTAAGCCTGCACCGATCTCTGTGATGGAAAGGGAAGATGTGTTGGTAGCAAAGATGCAGTCAGGCTTCACAATATCCTGAAGCTCCTGGAAAGTGGTCTTCTTAATCTGCATATTCTCGGGAGCAACCTCGATCACAAGATCACAATCTGTACAGATATCCTTCAGACCGGTCACGATTTTACCTGCAATCTCATCTGCCTTCTCCTGAGAAATCTTCTCTTTTCCTACCAGGAAGTTCAAGTTCTTCTGAATTCTTGCCTTACCGCCATCAGCGAACTCCTGCTTAATATCACACAAAGCCACTTCATAACCATCTGTCATTGCGAATGCCTGCGCAATTCCGGCACCCATGGTACCGGCACCAATAATACCTACTTTCATTGAAAGTTCCTCCTTATATGATTTATAATTTTTATTTCTTACTTCCTACTGAATCAACAAACTTTATTTGTTTAAGAAAGCTTCTACTTTTCTCTTCTCAAGGAATGCTGCCATTCCCTCCTTCTGATCATAGCTCTCGAAGCAATCACCAAAAAGCTTCTCCTCGATCACGATTGCCGCATCCATATCCACATCTAAGCCTTCGTTGATCGCCCTCTTGCAGTTGCGCACAGCGATGGGAGCGTTCTTTGCAATACCGGCTGCCATCTTCTCTGCCGCAGGCAACAATTCCTCCTGCGCGTATACTGCATTTACCAGACCGATTCTGTAAGCCTCATCTGCCTTGATGTTGCGTGCGGTATAAATCATCTGTTTTGCCATACCTGCACCTACCAGACGAGCCCGTCTCTGGGTACCGCCGAAGCCGGGAGTGATGCCCAAGCCCACCTCGGGCTGACCAAATACCGCATTGTCAGAACAGATTCTGATATCGCAGCTCATAGAAATCTCACATCCTCCGCCCAATGCAAAACCGTTGACCGCCGCAATCACAGGAATGGGGAAGGTCTCCAGCTTGCGGAAAACATCATTTCCCTTCTTACCGAAAGCTTCACCCTCTGCCTTGGTCAGTGTGCTCATCTCTCCGATGTCTGCTCCTGCTACAAAAGACTTTTGTCCTGCACCTGTGAGGATCAGCGCTCTTACCTCGTCCAGATTCACCTCGTCCAAAGTCTTGTCCAGTTCATCCAGAACCTGAGAATTCAAAGCATTCAGTGCCTTCTCACGATTGATGGTAATGATTGCATAATTACCTTTTTGCTCATACAAAATGTATTCCATGGTTTTCCTCCATACTTTCATAATTACTCAGAAGCCATTCGCTTCTGTATTTCAACTCAGAAGCCATTCGCAAAGCCGCAGCTTCGCTGCTTTCCCTTTGCTCATGTTTGGCTCTCGCCAAATAGCTTCATTCAAGATACCCCTCCCGAATGCAAGCATTCGTCGGTACATCTTGAACGAAGCTATTTGCTTCTGAGTTAATACACATGGCAAGGAGAATACCGCTATTTTCGGGGAAAATGATTCCGGAACAAAAGCAGTATTCTCCATATACTTATCTATTCAATTAGTCCTCAATCTTAACGATAGTGGAGCATCCCATACCACCGCCGATACACAGAGTAGCAAGACCGGTCTTAGCACCCTTAGCCTGCATCTCGTGAAGCAGTGTAACCAGAATACGGCATCCGGAAGCACCTACCGGATGACCCAGTGCGATTGCACCACCGTTGGGATTCAACTGCTTGTCTACATCGATACCCAACTCCTTACCTACTGCAACAGACTGTGCAGCAAATGCCTCGTTTGCCTCAATGATATCGAAGTCCTCAATCTTCATGCCTGTCTTCTCCATTACCTTCTTGGTAGAAGCAACAGGACCAATACCCATAACCTCAGGACGAACGCCTGCCAAAGCGCCTGCTACGAAAGTAGCCATAGGTTTTACACCAAGCTCCTTAGCCTTCTCCTCACTCATCACAACGATTGCTGCTGCACCATCGTTGATACCAGAAGCATTACCTGCGGTAACGAAGCCGTTCGGATTGATAGGGCGAAGCTTTGCAAGACCCTCGATGGTAGAACCATGTCTGGGACCTTCGTCAGTATCGAAAATGATAGTCTCTTTTTTCTTCTTAACCTCTACAGGAACGATTTCTGCCTTGAATGCGCCTGCCTCCTGTGCAGCCTCAGCCTTCTGCTGGCTCTTCAGTGCAAACTCATCCAACTCCTCGCGGGTAAGTCCCCACTCCTCGCAGATATTATCAGCAGTCTTGATCATATGATAATCATTGAAAGCATCCCACAACGCATCCTTGATCATGGTATCAACAAGGGTACCGTTGTTCATTCTGTAACCGTAGCGTGCCTGAGGAATTGCGTAAGGAGCCATGGACATGTTCTCCATACCACCTGCCACTACGATGTCAGCATCACCCGCCATGATCATCTGTGCAGCCTGGTTCACACAGTTCAAACCGGAACCACATACCACATTCATGGTCACTGCAGGAACCTCGATAGGAAGACCTGCCTTGATGGATGCCTGACGCGCAACGTTCTGACCCTGTCCAGCCTGGATAACACAACCCATGTATACCTGGTCTACAGCCTCAGGAGCAACACCTGCTCTCTTCAGCGCTTCCTTAATTACGATAGCACCCAGATCCGCTGCGGGAGTGGTGCTCAAGCTGCCGCCCATAGTACCGATTGCGGTACGGCAAGCTCCTGCTAATACAACTTTCTTTGCCATTTGATTTTCCTCCAATGAATGAAATTTTTGATTGTTATTTTTTTATCATTGCCAGTATTCTCATTGTAACATAGGGATGTGGCTTTTGCAATGAATTATTTATATAAGTTGGAAGATTCGCAATTATCTATTTCAAGGGAAATATAAAAGGAGCAGCCAGGGCTACTCCTTGATGTGAAACAGATTTCTTTAGCTTTCAGGCTCGATCAGACCATAGGTATCGCCTTTTCGTTTGTAGACTACGTTTACCTGTTCTGTCTCGGCGTTACAGAATACATAAAAGTTATGACCTAAGAGCTCCATCTGGATGCAGGCATCCTCAGGATACATGGGCTTAATGTCAAACTTCTTGGTGCGGACAATCTTAATCTCTTCGTCATCCATGTAATCATTCTCAACATACTGTTTGCTGAAAGAGCTTGCTGCCTGATGCTTGTCCACAATTTTATTTTTGTACTTCTTTAACTGTCTTTCAATGATTTCCTCCACCAGATCAATGGATACATACATATCATTGCTGACCTGCTCAGAGCGAATAATATTGCCCTTCACAGGAATAGTAACCTCAATCTTCTGACGATCCTTCTCAACGCTTAACGTCACATGCACTTCTGTATCCGGATGAAAATATTTCTCAAGCTTTCCAATCTTCTCCTCAACAGCAGACTTCAACCCCGGTGTAACTTCAATATTCCTACCCACAATAATAAACTTCATGCTCATCATCCCTTCCAGTATTTATTTTTAGTAGATATTGTATAAGCATTATATCATAATTATGTGGCGTTTTGCAACAATTTCGCTTATTATTTATATGTTTTTGACATTATGTCTGTCAACTAAAATCTTGGGTTTTTTATTTATATTTATATTTTTATTAGAACTTCACAAAACACTCGTTCCCATTCATTCGTACTCAAATCCCTTTTTATATACTCTAAAAACTGTGGATAATGTGTATAACTCGGTGTATAAATCCCTTTTGTTGAATTTAAGGGCTTTTTTTATGTGGATAACTATTTGTTGAAAAATATCATTATCTGTTCATTTTTGCGGTAATTTAAAAAATTTTGTAAATTTTGCACAGTCAACATTTGTCAATAGTACTTTTGTCACAAAGATAATATTTTGACAAATTGTACAATTCATTACACAAAAAGGCTGTAACCGTTCCGTTACAGCCTTTCAGATCCCACATATTCTATCTCATCAATCAGCTTAGAAAATTCTTCTCACCGCCAAAACCTGCTTGTAATCAGCATTGGACACGATAATACCGGTCTTTGAAGTAGACGCATGCACAATCTGACCGCCGCCAATGTACAATGCCACATGACCGGAATAGCAGATCAGGTCACCGGGCTGCGCATTTGCAAGACCTCCATCTACCGCATATCCCTGACTGCGATCGGATGCTGAGGAGTGCGGCAGACTCACGCCAAAGTTCGCATACACACTCATAACAAATCCGGAACAATCTGTACCATTGGTCAAACTGGAACCGCCATATACATAAGGGTTACCGACAAACTGCAAAGCGTACTCGGCAACTGCCTGTCCCATCTCACTTCCGCCGCTGACAGCGTAGGTCTGGGTTGAGGATGAGCTTGAACCGGATGATGATGACTCTGAACCGGAGCTGGTGTTGCTCTGTGCCTTTGCCTCTTTCTTCTTCTTTGCCTCTGCGGCTTCGAGTGCTTTACGCCTCTCTTCCTCTTCCTTTGCAAGTCTTCTCTCTTCCTCTTCCTTAGACTCAGCCTTAACAAACTCTGTGTGCAAATTTACATAATCAGTGGATACCCAGCCGATACCTTCCTCGACATCGACCTTAACCCAGCCCTCTGTCTCATCCAGGACTACCAGTTCATCTTCGATAGGAACCATTCCCAACACCGAAGAATCAGTTGTTGCCTCTGTACGAACAAACAGTGTTGTGGTGTTTACCGTAGCCAATCTGGTTCCCACCTTTTTCGCAAGCTCAACTGCCTCCTCACCGGTCACACAGAACTCGCCTTTCACATAACCTGTCACAGAACCGGAATTAATCTGATACCAGCCATTCTCCTCTGCCAGAAAAGTACCGACCGAATCATCATAAAGCTTTCCGACAATCTCTCCTTCTTCACTGGGCAGGCTTCTGACATTCACATAATTGTTCACCTGCGCAATAACTAAATTGCGGAACATATCCTCCTCTGTAGGCTCTGCTGCCTCCTCTACCACTTCGGGCTCTGCTGCAGCCACCTGCTCTACGATTGTTTCTATTTTAACGGACGAATCTCCCAAATCTGTTGTTACATTTTCTAATTTATTACCATTGGCAAGTGCCAAGCCTATTCCACCACTGGGCAACACGGAAGAAGCGCCTGCAGCATACGCTGTCAAACCAGAGCCTGAAATTGCCAGAAGTGCTGCAAGTGTACACGCTGTTAATCTTACGGAACCGCGAATCATAATGTCCTCCTATCACTGTTATCTATATTGTATTATCAAAATTTTTTCCAAGTTGTTACAAAATTATTACACCTGTTTACAAATATATCACCGATGGTACTATTTGTCAACAGGTGCAGGCATTTGAAATCCATATTTTTTTCTATTTTTTACAATATTCTACAGCGCTGATTGCAGCGTTTGCCCCATCTGCAACTGCTGTCACAATTTGACGCAATGGTTTACGCCTGATATCCCCCGCTGTAAAAATCCCCGGACAGCCGGTACTGCCATCCTCTCCGGCAAGAATATATCCCTGTTCATCCTGTTTTGCCAGTTCCCTCAGCAGCTCTGTCTCCGGCAATATTCCCACCGCAATAAAAATACCATTCACATCCAACTGTTTCTCCGCCCCCTCCGGCACCTCCTGCAGCGTGAGTGTGTCTACCGTTTCTGTCCCATGTATCTCTTTTACCACATGTCGATATAATATTTCCACATTAGATAAACCGCGTAGTTCCTCCTGCAATATGGCTGCTCCTCGCAGCTCCTCTCTCCTGTGAATCAGATACACCTTCTCACAAATTCCTGCCAGGTAAATGGCATCCTCCAACGCCGCGTCTCCACCACCCACTACTGCCACTGTCAATCCCTTATAAAAAGCCCCATCACATGTTGCACAATAAGAAACTCCCCTGCCTGACAATGCCTCCTCTCCGGGCACCTTCAGCTTGGCATACCGGGCACCGGTGGCGACAATTACCGTCTTCGTCTCCCATTCTTCCCTTTGTGTACGCACTTTCTTCACAGTCCCCATATCCTCGACCTCAAGCACTTTTCCCACTCTGAATGCAACTCCCAGCGCATCCGCATGCCCGCGAAACCGCTTTGCCAGTTCGTCTCCGCTTATCCCCCGCATCCCCGGATAATTATCCACCTCATAAGTATTCAGAATCTGACCGCCACTCACGGCGCTCTGCTCCACCACGATCAGATTCAGTCCGGCTCTTACACCATATATAGCCGCAGAGAGTCCTGCCGGTCCGCTCCCCACTATAATTAAATCATACATTCCCCTACCTCACTTCCAAAACACGTTCGAGTCGTTTCACGTTTCGCACTTACTTACGACAAACCTGTAGAAATCCACCTGCACACATGCTATACTATAGGCAAAATTTATTACAACAAATTTGCAATGAAATGGAGCTTTTTATGAAAACAGCATTGATTACCGGCGCATCCGGAGGCATCGGCAAAGCAATCGCGCTTGCCTTTGCCCAAAATGGCTATCAGCTATACCTTACCTGTCAAAAATCCGGCGACGCCCTATCCGCATACGCGAGAGAGCTTGCACAAAATTATCATATTCCTTGCCATGTAATGATTGGCGATATCGGAAATTATGATGACGTCTGTCAAATATTTTCCCGGATATCTCACTTAGATGTGCTCATCAACAATGCCGGCATCTCTCACATCGGGCTTCTCTCAGACATGACGCCCCAAGAGTGGCGGAAGCTATTTGGAACCAATCTGGATGCCTGTTTTTACACCTGCAAACATGCCATTCCTCTTATGCTCGCCAATCACAGCGGCAGAATCATCAACATTTCTTCCGTGTGGGGAAATGTTGGAGCCTCTATGGAAGTCGCTTACTCTGCAACCAAAGGTGGCATGAATGCCTTCACAAAGGCTCTCGCTAAAGAACTGGCTCCCAGTAATATTCAGGTGAATGCCATTGCCTGTGGTGTCATTGACACCAAGATGAACTCCCACCTATCCCCGGAAGAACTGGACATGCTCCGTGCAGAGATTCCCTGCGACAGACTGGGGACTCCCTCTGAGGTAGCCTCTCTCGCGCTCCAGCTTGCGCAGGCACCGGACTACCTCACGGGACAAATCCTGACCCTGGACGGCGGTTGGTATTAACACTTAATAAATCTGACCCCCTGTTTGCCCTGTGGCAGGTTCCCCATGCTCATACAGATTGTGAATATTACCCTCCGGTACCAGAGAATCCACAATTTTTTCCATCTCCTTTTTGGATTTTGCATCCTTGCAGCGCATGATCAAATGTTCTTTTTCCGTTTCTGTAAGCCTGGAATACTCCTGCATTGCAGACTCATTGGTGGCAAGTGCCATAGTAAAACCTAATGGGAGGCTCGTAAGCGGCGAACCTCCCATTGACTGATTATTTGTATCCATACATACACCCCTTTCGGTGTTAGCATATGTATTTCAAATCTTTTTATACAATTATCTTAAATAAACATGTTTATGTCTGAAAGCTCTCCGGCTTCCAGGAAAGCCTGCACACCTCCAAGCTCTGCGCCTTCCATCAACTCCTCTTTTTTTATCCCCATGATATCCATGGATGTCCGGCAAGCCACAAATTTCACTCCGTGCTGTATGGCAGTCTGCATCAATTCCTCCGGCGAGGATATCCCTTTGCTCTTCATCAGCCTCCGCATCAGCCTTGCTCCCACACCAATTCTGTTCCTGCGTGAAAGCTTTAGTCTTTGAGTCCCTCTGGGGGCGAAGCATGCGAATACCCTCTCAAGAAACGACTTATTTACCTTAATCTTTTCGGGTCTTCTCAGCACATTCACACCCCAAAAGGTACAAAAAATCGTCACCCTTCTTCCCATAGATGCCGCTGCGTTTGCCATCATCAGAATCGCCATCACTCTGTCCAATTCATCGCTAAATAAGACAAACGTCTTATCCTTCTGAACCGTATCCTCGGAATGAGTCACTGTAGAATACCGATCTTCCTTTTGAATGATTGCCTCCGTCAAATCTGATTTTACCTCCAACTTCAGCAGCTTATTGCCTGTCTGCTTACACCAGACGGCAACATCCGAGGCAAAAGATTCATCCGTCGTCTCCACACGAAGCTTTTCTCCCACATGCAGATGCCTTAAAGCATCCGCCACAGCCATCACAGGCGCCGGACTTTTCATTTCCCTGGCGTCCACATAAACAGGATGCCCCTTTTTCAAATAATCATGATAGGCTCTGTAACCGCCTGTCACATTGTATACATCATATCCTTTTTCGGCAAGATTCTCCACAACCTCTCCACTGAGTTCTCCGGTCTTGCAGAAAACATATACTTTCCTATCCTTCGGAATCGAATCAAGCTCTCTGCCAATCCGCTCCACCGGAATGTTGATTGCTCCCTCTATCCCTTCTGCTTTCACCTCACCTGGCTCCCTCAGATCCACTAATGTCACTTCATGGAAATTTAATCCCGCAAATTCTTCCGCCGAAATGCTTTTCACGCTCTCTTTTCTGTCTGACATGGCAGTTCCTCCTTTGTCAATCGTGTCAAATATTTCTCAAAATTCACTCCATGCTCTCGGGGAATATCTTCTCGTGATGCGTCCTCAATGGCAGGCTGCAGAAAATCCATTGCCCTTTGCACAGCCTCACCTGCACTCCTTCCCTTCACAAGATTTCCTATTACTACTGCGGCAAATAAGTCTCCCGTTCCGGAAAAGCTTTCTCCATTATATGGGCTTTCAAAATACAAACTATCTGTGTCTGTAACGATGAGATTTCCAATATATCTGCCATCATCCTTTGTGCGGACAATCCCTGTGATAATGATTGTCTTCAGCCGCTTGGAACCACTCAATAATTGCCCTGCCACCTGGATGATTCTATCCGGATAATCCTTCTTATGAGAATATCCCAAAAGCTCTGCATAATCCACATCCCCCAACAGACACAGCTCTGTCAGATTGGGCGTGATGACATCTGCTTTTTGGGTCAACACCTTCATCGTCTGTAAGAGCTTAGGTGAAAAGGATTTGATACATTTTCCATGATCGCCCATCACCGGATCAGCAAGAAAAATATTATCCTTTGTTTGAAACTTTTCTAAAAAATAAAGCAAGTTTTCTATCTGCCTGGCACTTCCGAGATACCCTGAACAGATTCCATCAAACGCAACGCCCATCCCTGCCCATTTGTCAGAAATCGAATTCATATTCCTTGTATAATCATCATAAAAGTAGCTGTCAAATCCCGTCTGTGCCGACAAGATAGCTGTCGGCAACGGGCACGCCTGTACTCCCATCACAGAAATAACAGGAATCGCTGCCGTCAAGGAACATTTACCAAAGCCTGATAAATCATTAATCAAAGCAATTTTTTTCACATTCATCTCTCATACTTTCTGAAAATCAATCAAGTCTTTGATTACCTCGCCGGCGATAATCAATCCTGCTACAGATGGTACAAACGCAATACTTCCCGGAATATCTCTCCGTTGCAGACATGTGCGCTCCGCCCCCGGTGGACAGATACAGTGCGTCCTGCAGCTAATGGACATATCCTCCAACGGACGCATAGATTTCTCCGTGGAATAAACCACCTTTAATTTTTTCACGCCTCTCTTTTTCAGCTCCCTGCGCATAACCTTGGCAAGAGGGCACATACTTGTCTTATAAATATCCGCCACATGAAATTGCGTCGCATCCATCTTATTGCCGGCTCCCATACTGCTCATCACCGGCACACCCTTGGCTTGCGCCTGCATAATAATATCTATCTTTGCCGTAACGGTATCTACCGCATCCACCACATAGCTATACTGTGAAAAATCAAACTGTTCGGAAGTCTCCGGCAGATAAAAGCATTTGTGAACATGCACCTGTGCATCGGGATTAATGGAAAGTATGCGGTCACGCATCACATCCACTTTATACTTTCCCACCGTTTCCCGCGTGGCAATAATCTGTCTGTTCAAATTGGTCAGGCATACCTTATCATCATCAATCAGATCAAAGCTCCCCACGCCGCTGCGCACCAAAGCCTCCACCACATATCCACCCACGCCGCCGATTCCAAACACTGCTACCCGGGCATTTTTTAACCGTTCAATTCCGTCCTCTCCAATCAGCAACTGCGTTCTCGAAAATTGATTTAACATTGTATTCCCATGCCTTTCCGCCGTCCACTTCACATAGGACGCATTATCAATATCTTAGCTTTTTATTCCCAGTTAGTCAATAGAAATAATAGCTTATCCCGGTGTCAGCCATGTCACTCTCTGAAACAACAATGACGGCATCGTACGACCACTGCGAATGATCGTGCTGCCGCCACTCTTATGCAAATCGCCTTTTTCATAGGCAATAGGCTCAATTAGAATCATTGTATCCGGTTGCTTATACCACGGCTTCTCTGCCATAGTCTGTAATATCCGTGCCAAGCAGTGCATAAACCTCCTGCACCTTCTCCGGTGAGGACATGGTGCTAAGCTCTGTAGTTGTCACACCCACAAACTCAATAAACTGCACCTCACCGTTGGGGGTATTAATCCCATTCACCGATGCATCGGGTACGGAAATAAATCCTGTGAGATTTGACGACTGGGCAAAATCAATTCCGCTGGTCTGCCCTGTGTAGACATACTGATAAGGCTGATAAACCTCACCAATATTCATGGTGTCTCTGGCGCGTGACTGTAAAATCTCACATACATTTTTTAATTCAGCCTCTTCATCCTCATATTGTCCTTTTTTCAGCTTGAACGTATATTCTACGCCCCATCCGCTTACTTGGGGATTCGATGTCACCTTTCCATACAACTCGCTTAATCCCAATCCTACAAAATGCCAATAATCACCGCCGTCATATACCAGAATTCCATCAAAAGGATCTTTTCCACCGTTGATCCATCTAAGCGGTGCCTTGAAAAATTTAGGGTGTCTTTGCCCCGGATAAATTCGCTCAAATTCAGCGACAATCGCATCCCATCCTGCAGTTCCTGCGGCAGGAAAGGCTTCCTTGGGAACATTCATCTGACCTGTGGTAGTATGGTGAATACTCCGTCCGCCACTCTCTCTCTTTTTTGTGAAAATGTCGAAAATAGCCACTTTGTCTTCCTCCAAACATATTAATTATTTCTTAGTGATGCAATCACTCCACTTCATATTCTATTATAGCACACGAAACGAATGGGTAAAGAGTTAAAATAATTTTATCAAATTTTTTTTGCTGATAAGCTAAAAACGCTACCATCTTATTTTTCGTTTAGCCTTTTATAAACTGTCATCCGCATCGTCAGATAGCATGCAACTCCTCCGACAATATTTGAAATAGGCTCCGCCAAAAACACACCTCGTACCCCCAGACCGGTCATAGGCAGGAGCATTGTCAACGGAACCACAATGATCGCCTTGCGAAGCAGAGAAAAGAAGATAGCATGTCCGGCATCTCCCAGCGCTTGAAAGGTGGATTGCCCGGCGAACTGCAATGCCATGAACACAAAACCAAAAAAATAGAGTTGCAACATGCCACTCCCCACCTCTATCATCTGCAGATCATCAGAGAAAATTGCGAACCAGAACTTCGGAAACAGAATCACCAACAACCATGCCAGCATGGTGTAGATGGTGCCAATCAAAGTATTGAACCGAATCCCTGCCTTCACCCTTGTATACTGCTTTGCTCCATAGTTATAGCTGATGACAGGCTGTGCGCCATTTACAATTCCGCTGATAGGTAACACGAAAATATCACGGATAGAATTAGTCACCGTCATGATCCCCACATAAATGTCGCCCCCATAGCTTTGCAAAGTGGAATTGCAGGCAACCTGCACCAAAAATGCCGTTCCGTGCATAATAAAATTCGCAGTTCCCAACTGAAAAATATTCTTTGTAATCTCTCGGCTCAACCTGATATTCCCTGCTTTTAGCGGTACGCTCACTCTATTTCCCACCAAAAAACGCAACACCCAGACCGCCGAGAATGCCTGACTGATAACAGTGGCGAGAGCCGCCCCTGCCACGCCCAAAGACAGACCAAAAATAAACAAAGGATCCAATACAATATTGGAGGCTGCACCAATGATGATGGAAATCATCCCAATCTTTGGAAAGCCCTGCGCATTGATATATCCGTTCAACCCTGTACTAAGCATGGAAAAAACAGTACCCATCAGATATATGCTCAAATATCGGCCAGCATAGACAAAAGAGTCCTCACTGGCACCAAAAGCAAATAAAATCGGTCTGAAAAAGCAAAAACCCGCTAAAGTCAGTATAGCAGAACTGATTAATAGCAAGCAGAAGGAATTCCCAAGAATTTCTCCGGCCTTTTCATCATTTCCGCCGCCCCTTTCCATGGAAAACAGAGGCACACCGCCCGCGCCAAACAACGCTGTAAAAGCCATGATAAGTGTGATAATCGGGAACGTCAACCCCACCCCTGTCAAGGCAAGACTATTTCCCTCTCCCATATGTCCAATGTAAATTCTGTCGACCACATTGTAAAGCAGTTGGACAAATTGTGCGATAATCAGCGGAACCCCTTGCGTAATAATATTTTTCCACACAGGTCCTTTGGTAAAATCATTTTGTTCCAAAGCTATACTTCCTTTCCTGCATCACCTACGGTCTCTTGTCTAAGCTCCTCCCATATGGGAAGAAACATCCCCTTCACCCACTCATACTGATCCTGCGTAGCATACTGCCTGTAAAACACCTCAAACATCATAATCAAATAGAGATAGACATCGTACCATTTGCATCGAATCTGCTCCGCATGAGACAACTCCACCACATCGCCCTGACTGTCCCGGTAACCATAACCCTTCAGAAAGTCCTGATTGACCGTATGAAAACGAAAACGATCTTCCATCAGCGGATCTCCCCACATTGATCTCTCCCAATCAATCAGTCCCACGAGCTTTCCATCCTTCACGAAAATATTCCCGTCCCAGGAGTCCCAGTGCAGCAATGAAGCCTCCCTGACTTCCTCAAAATATGCCTTGTGTTTCACAAGCAAATCCTGTATATCCTCATAGGGCACTCCAATCTCGATATGCGCATCCATCCCATCCTTGACAATACGCCCTAATAACAGTTCGAACGCATCAAACCAATTCTCCCGCTGCAATTCTTTCCTGCAAAAATGTCCAAACTGCCTTCCTTTTATTTCATGCAAGCTTCTCAAATATTCACCGGTCTGAAAATTAATCCAGGCAGCCTCGCTCTCCGACAGATGCTCCCGCACACTTGCGTAGCTCACACCGTCCAGCTTTTCCATGAGAAAATACGCACTGTTGCATATCTCCCTGCTGTCATCATAAAAATAGACCTTGGGAACTCCCTTGATGCCGCTCCTCGCGGCAAGCTTCATGGCTCCCACTTCTGCAGCCATCAGCTCCACCTCACAGGACATCATTTTCACATCAGAAAGCGGTGCAACCTTCAGGATGGCACTTCGCCCATCGTTTAGCGTAATATCGTAAGCCGCATTGCAAAATCCGTCGGTCAGCTCTCTGATATGCACTGGAACCTTCGCTTCGCCAAACGCGCTTTGACATATCCTGAAAATATCCTCTTCGTTCTGTAAATTCTTTGTAATCGCATCCGCCATAACAAGCCCTCCAATCTCTCAGCTTCCCGTTCCGGAATATTTGCTCGCCCCATACATCCAAAATTTGTAAGAGGCATAGAAAAACAACACACCAAACGCCGGTGCCAGCCATGTCAGAAGCGGTATCTCTGTGGGTCGCATGATTACAAGGCTGGGATAATACGCAATGAAGGCAATAGGAATGATAAACGTAAAAAGGAATCGAAAGCCTTTGTTAAAAATCGTCACCGGATATTTGGCATAGTCACGAAACTTACTCACCGTTCCAATCAAAAAGCCTGTGTTGATCAAATAAAAACAGACTGCTGCCGCAAAATTCATGATTCCGATGAAGAACAGACTGGCAGAAGCCAGCGCCACCAACAGCTCTAAAAGAAGCAATGGCGTAACCGGTAATTCCAGCTTTATCCAACTATATACCAAAGTCCCGATGCCCATAGCAAGCTGTCCCAGACCCTTGACATCAAAAATCTCCGATATGTAATAAAAAAATACATTGACAGGGCGGAAACAATACTTGATAAAATCCCCTCGTCTCACATACCCGCTTAAATTCCAGTTGTTCTCAAACAGACATTGCATAGGGGTCAATGCCACCAGAGAAAAACCGTACAAAAACAGCATCTCATAATAAGTCCAGCCACACACACTGTTAAAATTTTGGAACATAATATAAAAAGCCGCCAACTCCGCTGCATTGGTAAAAATCATACCGATCATGGAAATAATAAAATCCGACCGATAACTCATCCTGCTCTTGATATCCTGGCTGAGAATTTTTAAATATATCCTGAAATAAAATCTAACCTTACTCATGTACAACTCCTCTTTTCATAAAACCACCCGAAGAACGCTGCCCTTGCGTTCTTCCTGTACGAAACATAGTTGTTCTAGCCTCCGTTTACAGTAATCACTTTCTCCGATACCTTCCAGAATCCCCTCGCCGCTGCAAACATAACCACCACCCATACAAGCTGTGTAAGAAGCATCCTTCCCACCTCCGCTACCGGCAGATCGTTATGAATCAACAAGGTCAATGGGGTATTATAAATGGCATGAAAGGGCAAAAACATCACAATCCTGTAAAGTACCTCCGGGAAAAATGCCAAGGGCACTGTAGCACCCGAGAGAAATGTCACCAAAATCTCTTTCATAATATTAATTCCCCAGATGGAATGTGTATACAAACAGATTGTCCCCACAAAATAATCCACCGCAAAATTAATCATACTTCCCAAAAGCACTGCTGCCAGATAGTACAACAGATTAATTCCCATAGGGATAGCCCAATCCGTCACAATTTGCACGATGAAAAAGGTGGGAATAAACGTCACCACAAAGTTAAAGAAATTTCCTCCTGCTATGATAAACAACTGATACATCTCATAAGACATAGGCTTAATCAACTGAATGACAATATCACCATTCTGTATCCCTCTTCCCATCTCCCACACCAGATATGCCTCCATAAAGGAAAACTGCGCCGACGCTAACACCAGATAAATCATGGTATCTGTAAAAGTCATACCGTTTACCGTGGGTGTATCCACCGATGCATAAATCGCCTTCCACAGATTATAAATAATAATCAGATACATCATATTTCCAAACAGCATGACTACCACGCTCATCCGATACTGCATATACTCCATAATACTGGATTTAATCAGCGTAAAATATGCTTTGGGATTAAATTTGGTAAATGTTTTCGTTGCTTGATTCATGTCTCCACTACTCCTCCATTTTTCCATTCAACCATTTCACCATCATATATTCATCTAAAAACGTTCCGTCCTTTAAACGGATCGCACCTGGGCGCACCCCTGTGATCTTAAATCCCATTTTCTCATACAAAGCTCTCGCTCTCGTATTGCCTTCTACAAATTCCAGCTCCAATTGCAGCACCGACCGTCGTTCCTTAGCAATGCGAAGCATTTCCTCAAACATTTTCGTTCCGATGCCTTGATTCCAATATTCCTTACACAGAGCGATAGCGACACTAGCACGGTGCTTCATTTTTATTTTATCATTAAATGCAATTTGGCAGTTTCCGGCTACTTTCCCCTCCACCAGACATACGATCGCGGCATCATTAGGTGAAGCATTCCAGCTCTCAAAGAGTTGTTTCTCACCTTCATATGTATATTTACTGCACTCCTCGGGATAGCGCAAAATGAAATCCGTCTCACCCGCTGAAACCCGCAAATACTCCAGCACCCCTTCTATATCTTCCTCCTTCGGACTGCGCAACAGGGCACTTCGTCCGTCTTTTAATGTAAATCTTTTTTCTTCAATTAACATACATACCATCACTCCCTCTATGAATCACATTCCTTTTCTACTAAGAGGGACTCCCCACGGGAACAATCCCCGCTGGTCCACTCCCATTGCTCCTTTAGTTCTATCTTCCCATTCTCTTGCACAGTAGGGATACTATGGCACTTTCCGGATGTCTCCTCCGCTGTATTCTGCCCACAGCAGATCTCCATTCTGGTGATAAGAAAATAAAGTCTGTTCATTCACTTCCCCATTCTCCGAATTCATTTTGGGGATAAATTTCCTTCCGTTATAATCGACATCCGTGGTGCTTTTACAAAGCTCTTTTTCCATAATCTCATACGCCAGTATCACACCATTTTCCACCACATGCTTTTCATGTTTTACGGTTGTGAACCCAAGCTTTTCGTAGAGTGCTGCTGCCGGCAGGGATGCATCCAAAGCTGCCTTGTCATATTTCTCACGGATCCGGTCTTCTAAGGCTTTTACGATAAACGTACCATACCCCTTTTTCTGATGCTCCGGCAATACATAGACTCTGGTGATGTGATTATCTACCAAGCATCCCGTCCCGATGATCTGTCCCTCTATTTTCAACACGCTTACATCACCATTTTCAATGTCTTTTAAAATAGCTTCCTTGTTGTGATGCTCACAGAAAAAATCCACCACCTCTTTGGGGTAATACTTTGGATAAATTGTTTTGATCGTACGTTGTACCACTTCGTACACTACCTGCCAATCCTCTTTTTGGGCTAATTCGTATGTCATAAAATCACCCTCCTTTTCCTCAAATTCCGGATTATCTCTTGAGGACAAATTTCCATTTCCAAAACGAAACTATTCCGAACCTCACCTTTTATACCTTATATCTTTTTTCATTTTCATACAAACGGGATTCTCACTCCCTTTTTGTAAAAAATATGTATGCTCATAGCTTGAAACTCTCTGTTCCCAGAACCTCCAACAGATTCCTCACACTGATAACGCCTTCCGGAATCGGTTTATTGCCCCGATTCACCCATATCACACGAATCCCCACATCAGAGCCTCCCTTGACATCACTGCTCAGGGAATCCCCGATATGGAGCACCTGATCCGGCTCCAATCCGCTCTCCCGAAGCGCCAGCTCAAACAATTCTTTTCTCGGCTTATAGGATTTTGCATCCTCACTGGTATACACTCCTGCCGGGGTAAATCTATGAAATGAAATCGCCGCGGCAATATCCTCCCTGTCTATATTGGACACAATATAGATCGGCACCGGACACTCCTCAAAAAACTGCTTTGATTCCGGAAAGATCGGTGGCTTTCTCCAATGTGCAAACATCAATTCACTAAGCGCTCGTGCGTCTGCCGAGGAGCCGAACCTGCTAATGGTTTTTGCAAGGGATTGATACTCCAATATTCTCTGTCTCTCAAACGTCTCACCAAACGCAGCCATAAAGGAACCTTGAAATTCCTTCCACCAAAAAGCATCAATTTCTGAGGTACTCTTCGCTCTACCCGTCTCCAAAATTTCCTGCGAAATCTTTTTGATCACTTCTCCATCTTCATGGACAATGGTTTCATAAAAATCAAGAAATACCGCTTCGACCATAATACGCCTCCCTGATTTAATACCTAATGAACGCCCTCGGGCGCGCAGCCGCAATCCTCGCCACGCTTCAAATCATTTTTCACCGCAGCTTCTTCGACAAATACAATACCAGATCATCATCATTGGTATAGATCGTGTCATAGGGCGTACACACCTTATCCTGATACCAGACGCCGGAGCCGTCCGGGATATAACCCCGCTTCACATAGATTCGCTGCGCACTTCCGTATCCATTGTGCATACCCACGCCCAGATAAACCATGTCACTGTATGTGACCGCGATCTGCTCCGCAATATCCATCAATGCGGCACCGATTCCATGCCTGCGGTATTTTTCCAAAACGGCAAAATCCACAATCTCCGGGTATCCCTGTTTTCCAAAAGGTCCCCACTCTGCATCCGGATACACGTTTACATAGCCTGCCGGAGCTCCCTGATACTCTGCCACCAGGCTGATGCACTTACCTTCCTTTCGATGATTGATACGCATTTCAAACTTATCTGGGGAAGATTCCCACCCCTGGGCTCTCTCCTCCTCGGAAAAAACAACGCAGTCTGTGGAAAGCATATCGCGGATCACCAACTCATCGGACACGAAATATACAGAGTAATCATCCCGTTTCTGCACCCGTTTTTTTACGTTCCAATCTGTCTTTAACTGCTTGGATGCCTGATACCCTGCGCGTTCCAGCGCAAGCTCCAGAACCTTCCATTTTTCGCCAAACAGCTCACATATCTGCGGTTCCTCTTCCTCCACCTCCTGAAATCCTGCTGCCCTGTAGCAGTGATATGCGGGCAGATTATTCTCAAACACACCGATGGTCACCTTGCTTGCACCCATGATTTCAAACGCATACTGCATGCCCAGCCGCACCATTTGCTTGCCATAGCCCTTCCCTCTGATACCATCATCCAGAATAACAAAGCCTATGCGCAGGACGTCACGTCTACCGCCTACATATCTGAGAATAAAGTGTCCCACCGGTTCCTTTTCATCACAGGCTGTCATGGGATAAAAATTATCTGACTCTTCACAGTCGCCATTACAGTCAAAATATTTGTAATTCATATCCTCCGCCGTAATCGGATAGGTTTCATATCGATCCGAAGTCCATTTGCGGAAGGTCTCCTCATCCTTACACCATGACAAAATCGTCTTCGCATCGCTTTTCTTATAGGGTCTTAAATACATCATTTCATTTTCTCTCCCAATATTCCAATAGCTTTTCATCAATAGCAGCTATCGCCTCTTCTTTTGGTATTTGACTGTAGAAGGTTAATTTTTCCACTTCCTCTTTGTCTTCCCGATACTTTTCAATGTGGGACAATGCCTCTTTCGGCAATGTAATACCATAAAGTCCGCCATATTCCTCATGCCACTCGGGATTAAAATAACCGGGTGCCATGTGATAATGCATCAGTCCCAAATATGTAAACTCTACATTCTCTATGCCGAGTTCTTCCTTACATTCACGAATAATGCACTGTCTCATATTCTCTCCGTCCTCTTTACAGCCTCCGAAGATTTCCCAATCCTTCCGCCAATGATTCCATCCCATCAGATACTCATTGCCGATCTTCACGACCGCCAGACAATGATTTACCGGCTGATAGAATTCCTCTGCCTGTTCCTCTGCGACATCAATCACATCCAACAATTCATTTCCTTTTGCATCTTTTATGATCATCATGAACCTCCCTTTCTTTCCCCATATCAAAAATTATATCCGGCAATTTCCAATATCATATCCGGCATCACTTTGTTTCTGCCATGCTCATATTGTAACTGCTCCTTCTCGCAAGATTTCCACAACCTCAATGTTACCATCCACAAGAATCTCTCTGACTGCATCATCCTCCTGTAGACCCACGCACTCCCAATATTTTTCAGCCAGCTCCAGATTCAGATTTTTGTCCGTGCTACCGTCAAAGCAATTATTGGCATTGCCCTCAAACACCTATTGTTTCTATCTTCCCTAATTGCCGCATGCCACACCTTATCACAAATCCCCTGATTGTTACGTCCTGCCCGACGCAGTACGCCCTGCTCATGCAGTAGCCGATTTCCGCCGCCTTTATCTCTTCCTTCATGTGCACCACAGAAATGTTGCCGATGGCTCTTCCAGTCTCTTTGAGTTCAATGACCCAGTTAAAATAGCCCCCGTCCTCATAATGGGAAATCCAATCCCGCAACAATTCGCGGGTAACATCAACATCCGCGTGCGGTGGCCAGGTCAGAAATTTGGTCACCTCCGGATCCGATGCCCAGTTTGCAAACATCTCTTCTGCATCCTCAATTTCAAATCTTCTTAAGATCAGTCGATCCGTTTCTATTCTTTTCGTTCCTAATTTCTTCATACATCCTCCCTCACTGGCAAAAGCGCATCTGTCAGGTCAAAAGTTTCCCATATACTTCTCCCCTCAATCCTTATACTGTAATCCAAAATAATCCATATATATCTTGAACCTCTCCTGCGCCGTAAGACAGGTATCCCGCAGGAATCCTCTTTCCTTTCGCCACTCCTTCAGCCCCCGATAATAATACAGCTTCAAATCCTCCTCGATAATAAAAGGTGTAATACCAGCCCGCAGGCACTCCTTGAACATGATCAGTCTTCCCACGCGACCATTTCCATCTTGAAAAGGATGTATTTTCTCAAATTGGGCATGAAAGTCTATGATGTCCTCCAAGGTCTTATTTTGTGTCGCATTGTATTCACAAAGCGCATTTTTAATGGCAGCAGACACCTCTCCCGGTTTTGTTGTTGCCTCACCGCCCACCTCATTTTCCACTCGCTTATATTCTCCAACCGCAAACCATGCCTTCCTGCTATCTGAGGTGCCCGCTTTTAAAAGGTTATGAAGCTGTTTCATGAAAGCCTCACTCAGCGCATAATTCGCCTGATCGAGCACCAGATCAATACATCTGAAATGATTGACTGTTTCTACAATATCGTCCACGTTCAGTGCCTCGCCTTCTATACCGATCGTATTGGTCTCATAGATATATCTGGTCTGATCGTGGGTTAATCTGCTGCCCTCTATATGATTGGAATTGTAAGTCAATTCAATTTGTATTTTGTGATAAATCCCTCCGGGGATTTTTGCTTCTTTCTCCAGCTTTAATCGGGATAGCAAATCCGTAGGCATCTTGCCTTCCCTTTTCTTTCCGGTTTTTCAGAAGCCTCCGGAATCTGCCATGCTTTTCCCTCGCAGACTGCTCCGGGTATCCTGCCCTGTTCACAATAATTGCGAACACTTCTCTCCGAAAGCTTCCATTTATTTGCCGCTTATTTGAACAGCCATAGTACCTTACCTCTCTATCGCCAACTCCAGACAGTTCCAATCCTGCCCCAACACGGGATATATCTCCGGTGTCTCCAACGGTACGTCTCGAAATCCTACAGCCTTGTAGCAATAATACGCCGGCAGATTGTTCTCAAATACACCCAGCGTCGCTTTGCGCGCTCCATTTATAAAATGCCTCTTCATCCTCGCACCACGAAAGGATGGTTTTCGCATCCTCTTTCCTGTAGGGTCTTAATCGTAGCATATGAAATTCCTCCCAGTCTCAATCTTTCGAAGGCATTACCACCAGAAAATCCGTTTTTTTACAGCAGTTCATTCTGAACCGGATACTTACGCCTTCCCTTCGTATATTTTCTTGATGACGCTTTCCGTGGATATCTCCTCCAAACGCACATCGTAAATCTTGGTCTGCTCCTGCAAAAAGCTAAGCACCTTCATCAGTGGAATCTGCAACTCATCTATGAGAATACTTATCCACTCCTCATCCGTGTCATAGGTAAAGGGTATCCCTGCAAAATGCGCCTCCAAGAGACTCTGCACTCTCTCAAGCTGCTTCCCCCTCATTTCCTCGGACACCTCCACATTGCGCTTGTTCAAGTTGAGCTTCAAGGTGCGATAGGCTCCAAAAAAACTCCTCAAATGCTCGATGTCATTGTCGTAAAGCATGGTTCCTTTATCAATGATAATAATTCTCTTACACAGAGCATCCACATCTCCCATATCGTGAGTCGTCAGGATGACCGTAGTATTTTTTTCCTGATTCAAGGAACTAATAAGTGTACGGATTTTGGCTTTCATGGATACGTCCAGTCCGATGGTGGGCTCATCCAAAAATACCACCGGCGGATTATGTAAAAAAGCTGCCAATATGTCACTCAAGGTTCTCTGTCCCAAAGACATCTGACGTACCGGCTTGCTATACAGCGCACTTAAATCAATCATCGAACTGTACAAGTCCAGCATATCCTGATAGTCCGTATCCGAAATACGATAAATATCTTTTAAAATCTTAAAGGACTCCACCAACGGCAATGACCACCAAAGCTGCGAACGCTGTCCGAACACCACTCCTATATTTGCAGCATTCACCTCCCGGTTCTTATAGGGGACTCTGCCATTTACCAGAATCTCACCACTTGTGGGCTCCAGCACACCAGTCATCATTTTGATGGTGGTGGATTTCCCTGCGCCGTTGGGACCCAGATACCCCACGATCTCCCCCGGTGCTATGTCCAGAGACACATGATTGACCGCAGTAATTGTCTTATAGTCTCTGGAAAACAAATCCTGAAAGCTGCCCTTTAATCCCTCATGCCGGTTCAGTATTTTGAAATCCTTACATACATCTGTCAGTTGAATGATACTTGCGTTGTTACTCATATTTTCCTCCCGCATTCCTCGCTCTTTTTCCTCTCTTCTTTCGCGAATGCGCAGGCTGCCCGCGTTGCTCGTCAGAAGCGTTTCAGCACGTCTGCTCGTGCAAGCACGGCATCCGTACTAAATCGCTCCTGACTCTGCTCATTCGCGTAAATGAAAAGGCTCTGTGATCACATATGTGTGAACCACAGAGCCATAGTTTACATAACTAATAACTATATAAATTGCACCAATACCAAAATCAATCTATAACAGACCAGTGACGTCGATGCTTCCTCTGAAAGTTCTCATGCTGTGTTGTATTCAAGTAAGTATGCTTTCTCACTACGACGACTCTCATTTTGGTCTCCTTTCTTCAGATTGATCTGAATGTGTTAAACAGAACTATACACCCACTTTCAATAAAGTGTCAATAGTAAATTATAAAATATTTCATTTTACCATCTTTCGAATTGCCTTCTCATCCGCCTGGGGATACAATGCACGGATATGTTCCTCAATCCGCATCCGGGATTCTTCCGGTGTCTCCTGATACGCCGCACTCACCACGTCCCCCCAGACCACCTCCGGTGGCAACAGAATCGACACAGGCATACCATATTCCTGTCCCTTTTTATTCTTTCGCTTCTGAAAATCCACCATCACCAGATACAACTGCATCTGCAGATCCGTCAGCACACCCGCACAATTTTTCTCGCCGT
>JAFVDW010000039.1 GCA_017478245.1 Lachnospiraceae bacterium | reverse complement strand
TTTTTGTGTAATAGGAAATTGCTCTGCAATTCCTATTACACAAAAAGCGCTCCGCTATGGATGCGCACTCGCGCGTAACGTAAATGTTGCACAAATGCAACCGCGCTCGGCGCGAGAATGCCGCAAGCGGCATTCTTTTTTTATGCTTGTCATGGAAAGGACGCTTGTTCATTAGAGGGAAAAGAAATGAATAAAGTGATATTGACAGTTCATATGTGATATGTTATTATAACTGTACTGATATATGTAGTACAGTAAATACAGTGTTGCGAATACAGTACAATATGACTGATACAATCACTGTTACATCATTTTATAATTGTGATAGTTAGAGAAAGAAGGTGAGACTTTGATAGAGCTGGATTATCATAGCAAGAAGCCGATTTATGAGCAGATTATGGAGCAGCTCAAGCTGTTGGTCATCAAGGGGCAGCTCGCCCCCGGAGATGCCATTCCCTCGGTGCGTAAAATGGCGCAGATGTTGGATGTGACGCCCTCTACCGTGGCAAAGGCATATCAGGAGCTGGAGCGTCAGAAGGTGATCGAGACCATCCGGGCGAAGGGAACCTTTATTGCCGATACGCCCGGTCTGGAGCTCAATGAGGAGGAACTTGGAAGGATACGAAAAAGGATCCAGAGTGAGTTGATTGAACTGAAAAGAATCGGTTATTCAGAGGCAGATGTGGTGAAGCTGGTAAAGGAAATCTATCATTCTATTTGATGAACCAACAGGATGATAGCCATGGAAAGGCAGAAAGGAAAGAGAAATTCATGTTAGAGATAAAGAATTTGCAAAAAGGCTATAATAATCAGCCGGTTATCCACGACATTAATCTATGCGTTCATAGGGGCGAGATTCACGGATTGATCGGTTCCAACGGAGCCGGTAAAACAACCCTGTTGAAATGTGCTATGGGAATTTACAAGCCTGCCAAGGGTACAGTGCAGTATGATGGACAGGATATCTATGACAATCCGGAGGCAAAGAAAAGAGTGGCATATGTATCGGAACAGCTTGATTTTATCAACATCTATTCCGTGACGGGAATGGCGAGATACTATCAGAATTTTTATGACTCGTTTTCCAAGGAGAAGTTTGATGCGTTGGTAAAGCAATTCGGGCTCAAGCCGCAAAAAAACATAGGCACCTTATCCAAGGGACAGAGAGCAAAGTTAAATTTCATATTGGCGATTGCACAGCAACCCGAATATTTGATCATGGACGAACCTGAGAGCGGGATGGACGCGGAGGGCAAAGCCTTGTTTCGGGATATCCTGATTGAGGAGGTGGACAAAGGACAGATTGGAGTGCTTTTCTCCAGCCACGATCTGGCGGATGTGGAGCGTTTGTGTGATGGTGTTACTATGATGGAGACAGGCGAGATTTTTGCACAGAAATCTGTGAATGAATTGATGGAGAGCGTGCAAAAATGGAAAGGCGTACTGCCACAAAAAATATCGGATGAAAAATTGTTTGCCATGACCGTCTGTGCGGGAGCAAAGCTTGGCACCCTGTCAGAGTTCTACACTGTGGGTGAGCGGGTAGAAAATGAACGCATCCTGGAAAAACTGGGAGTTACGGATTATGCCGGAGAGCAGATTACGCTGGAGGAGATATATACACAGTTAAAGAGAAGCTATATGCGGGATAAAGGAGAGAATATAGCCCGTCGAAAAGAGGTGGAGTGAGCAATGAGTGACTTCAAAAGGTTATGCAAAAGAGATCGGTTCTACTGGCTGATCATGGCGGTGTTTCTGCTGTGGATAGTCATTCACACAGTGATGAATATGGGGATTGTGCAGTATGCTTTGGAGGAGTCGCACTATGTACATGAGATGTGGGATACCCATCCGCAATATCGGGACATGGTGGGGGACTTGTCGGAAGGCATCAGAATTGAAATGTTCGCCTTGAGTGAGGGAATTTGGACGATGTTGGACGTATTGTTGGTGGCGTTGGTTGCGCAGGCAGTCAAGGTCTTGGTTCAAGAGACCGGGAATCGTACAGAAGTCCAGCATATCTTCCCGATAAAAACACGCAATGTACTTACCTACCATTATATCAGCGGATTGCTTCTGATAGGGCTTCCCGCATTGCTGCAGGTGGTGTTGGAGCGGCTGTGTATGCTGTATGCGGAAAAGACCACAGACATCATCTTTGAGCATGCGGGAAGCATCTGGAGCGGCGTTATGCAAACCGTGATTTTGTTTATGCTGCAATATTCTCTGCTGCTCTGCTGCAGAAGGCTGACCAATCATATACCGGCAGCCATTTTTACCTTTGGGGTATTGGAATTGGGAATGATGGCAGTGGTCGGAGCATTTTTGAAACTGGATATCATTTCGGCAGTTGTATATTTTCTGGATTTTAATATTGCCAATATATTGGAGGATCACATCCGCAACTGGATTGTTATAGTGGGAATAATCGTTGTTTTGGTGCTTGTTTCTTACATTGCAGACAGGAAAAAGGATGAAGCAAAAAATGGTTTTTACGCTTTTCCTATGGCACATTGGATGATATTGGGAATTGTGTTTGCGGAAGGCTGTTATGGATTTTATGGCGCTTATGACCATATTCCCAAAGCAGTGTCGTGGCTTCTGGCAGCGGCAGCTTCTCTGGTTGTTACTGGTGGAGTATATTTTGTCACAAGGTCCAAAAAGATATAAAAGAGAGGGCAAAATAATGAGTGATTTCGGAAAGTTATTCAAAAGAGACCGGCTTTATTGGCTGATTATGACTGTCATTCTATTGGGTGTGACAGCACATATAGTGGTGAATGGTTGGGGGAAATTCCTTAAGGACACTATGGAGCATGCGCAATATATACAGGCAATGTGGGAGGAGCATCCGGAGTATCGGGATATGATAGGAGATTTGACGGAAGGCGTCAAGGTAAGTTTAGATTTTCAATTTTATGGGTTCGAGATACTTTGGGGAATGGTGAAGGCAGTGTTTCTTGTACAGGTATTGAAGGTATTGACGCAAGAGACAAGAAATCGCACAGAAGTACAGAGTATTTTTCCGGTGAAGGCACGCAGTATACTCACCTATCATTACATCAGTGGTCTGCTGCTGATAACAATCCCGACTCTGCTCCAGTCCTGCCTGGGGTGGCTGCGTATGCTATATGTGGAAAAGCATTCGGATATCATTTTTGAAGAGATGGAGATGAGCTGGTGCTACACTGCCCAAATAATACTTTTGTTTATGCTGCATTATGCTCTTTTAATCTGTTGTAGAAAACTGACCAATCATGTGCCGGCAACTGTCTTTACATTTGCGGTGTTGGAATTGGCTATGGTGGTAGGGATGGAATATCTTTTCCGCGACATCGATATCGATCATATACGGAATGTCAGCATCCGAAATGGAGTGAGTCTGGTGATATTAACAGCGGTTTTGATTCTTCTTTCCTACATTACAGAGCAGAAAAAGGATGTTGCGCGAAATGGCTTTTATGTATTCCCCGCAGTGCATTGGTTCATGATGGGAATTGTGTTTATAGAGTTGTGTTGGATGGTTCATGGTGTCTATGAGAATATTCATAAAGTGGTGGGCATGATGTTTACCCTTGTACTATCTCTGGCAATCACTGCGGGAATACATTTTGTTGTGAGACCCAAGAGAATCTGACAGGAGGATATGTGAGAAGAGGCAGAGTATTCTGCCTTTTTTCGTTGTGTAATAGGAAATTGCTCTGCAATTCCTATTACACAAAAAGCGCTCCGCTATGGATGCGCGCGAGTGGGTGAGAATGCCGCAAGCGGCATTCTTTTTCACATAAAATGCGTTTTTATTGAATAGAACGAATATTTGTGCTATGATAATGGTCGAGGTTATAAGAGGAATGGTGCAAGACTGATGGAACAGAGACTGAAAGGGCTGCAGGAGGAAACAGTGGGGTTGCAAGAGCAGTTGGGGCTCTTGGTAGAACAGACCTCCAGACTGTTTGCAGATATTCATAGTAGTGCTGCGAAAGGCAGTGAAGAGAATCGTGTGGTACAGTCCATGCCATTTTTGGCAGCGCAGCTAGGGCTTCGGCAAAAGCAGTATCAGGAGCTTTCTCAGAGGACGGAGAGGGTATCGGCGGAAGTAGCAACGCTCTCAAAAGAGAAAGGAACAGCCGACGCTGCCGTTACGTTGAATCTGCTGCGGCAGATGGCGGCGCAGATTGCTATGGAGGAGAAGCAGCTACAAGGTCTGCAGGAGGAGTTGGAGGTCTGGAAGCAGGCGTCGGACACAGATACGGCTGTGCAGAGCATGTCTCTTCTGGAAAAGCTGAAAAAGGGTTTGACAGAAAGTAAACTGTGAAAAATAGTATTGTACCGAAAGGATAGGTTTATGGACGACAAAAAGAGAAAAAAACAAAAAGGGCGGCTGAAACGATTGCTTGTATTGTTTGGAATCTTTGCGGCAGGGGTGCTGGGAACCTTTGTTTTGAAGGATGAGTTCATTGTGTTGCTAGGCGGCAGTCTTGTTTTTAAAGGAATCGGTGGCGTGCGTGCCCTCAGGATGATCAGAACGGTGTGCATTGCAGGAGCTGCACTGACTGGAATCGGAGGCGGCGTATTCGGTGTGACCACCATCAGCAGATTGCAGGATCAGGAAGCCATTGAACAGAAGCGTAACGCATTCGTAGCGGAGAACAGACGAAAGCAGATTGCCAACCTGTCGGTGAAGGATAAACTGGAGAACTCGCTGCTGAGAGATATGCTGAAGGAAAAGCTGGCAAATGGTTGGAATGTACTGGTGGAACCTATAGGACAATGTGTAGGGCAGTTGGAGCAGATGGATTCCTATCAGGAGAGACTTTCCAGATTGTTGGCGACCAATGATGTTCATACCCTGTCTGACACGGAGGAAGTGCTTGACAGAGTGGAGCAGTATATTTGCAAAAATGTGCGCAAGGTGTTGAACTATATGGAGGTGGCGGATCCGAATTCAGCCGAAGATGTGGAGCTGTTGCGGACGAAGTTTGCTGCCTGCTATGGGGACAATCAGGAGCAGTTGAAGCAGACCCAGGAATTTATATTTGCATTGACAGATTTTATCAACCAGCAGGGAGACAGCGACAATGATTTGTCCATGCTGGAGGTATATAAGAATACTATTTTGGAGTCCATTAAGGAATAGAAAAGACAAAAGGAGGAGTATATGAAAAAAAGATTAATGGCAGGGCTGTTGGCGGTATGCATGACAGCGTCTATGGTGGGCTGTGGTTCAGTGAGAAATGGAGAGACGAAGTATCTCTCTTACGACGATGCTAAGACAGAATTGACGTCGTTACTGAAAAAGGTGGATGTGAGTACCGTGTCCAATCCGTCCATGTACATTTATGAGGACGAGATTTCAGAGGCGGATATGTTGGCGGATATTGATACCTTCCCCATCACGGTGCAGGGCAATGGACAGATTGACATTGAGATTGCCGCGGCTACAGAGATGAGTGCAGATGCACCGGATGACTGGATGAATATCGTGGCAAAGAATTTTAATCAGGAGAGATATGAGGTTGATGGAAAGACCGTATCGGTATCTGTGCGGAAGATTACATCCGGCGAGGTGGTGACCTATATCAACTCCGGTGGATATCGTCCCAATCTGTATGTGCCAAGCAATGCAGCATGGGGAGAGATGCTGAAGGCATCCAGCATCAGTGTGGACACACTTTCTGATCGAATCGCAGGCAACACAGCGGGTATTTTGATTAAGAAGGATGTCTATGACACCTTTGTGGATAAGTATGGGGAGGTAACGGTGAAATCTGTGTTGGAGGCTTCCAATGCAGGAGACATTAAGTTTGCTTATACCAATCCTTATACCTCTAGTACAGGATTGAATATCTTGACTGCTATGCTGGCTGCTTTTGATGAGCAGAATCCGCTTTCCGATACGGCTACCGGCAAGCTGATGGAGTATCAGAAGACTTCCCCGCCGGTTGCCTATACCACTTCCGTATTGCGTAATCAGGCCGCCAAGGGAATCATCAATGCAATGGTGATGGAGAGACAGGCTTATATCAATACACCTGAGCTGAAAAATTATGTGTATGTACCGGCAGGAATCAGACATGACCATCCGGTGTACGGATTTGACTGGAACAGTAAGGAAGAGCAGGAAGCAGCAAAATTGTTTGTGGAATATTGTCTGAATGAAAAGAGCCAGAAGCTTGCCGCAGACAAGGGCTTCAATCAGGATGAGGATTATATGGGTCAGGATACCGGCATGAGCGGAGCAGATTACTTGGCAGCGCAGAAGGTATGGAAGCAGAACAAGAATGGAGGAAAGCCTATCATCGCAGTATTTGTGGCGGATGTGTCCGGTTCCATGGATGGTGAGCCCATTAACAGTCTGAAGGATTCCCTGATCAAGACCACCTCCTTTATCAGCTCGGATTATTATGTGGGTCTGGTAAGCTATTCTAATGATGTGACCATCAACCTGCCCATCGGACAGTTTGACCCGCTGCAGAGAGCATGCTTTGCAGGAGAGGTAGATAATCTGGTGGCAAATGGCGGAACGGCTACCTACGACGCGGTACTGGTAGGTTTGGATATGTTGGCAAAAGCATCTGAGGAGGTGCCGGATGCCAAGCTGATGTTGTTCGTCCTGACAGACGGTGATACCAATCAAGGCTACATGTTGGATCGTGTCACCAATGTGATTGGCGGTATGCAGGTGCCCATTTATTCGATAGCGTACAACTATAATAACACAGCGGATTTGGAAAAATTGTCTAATATCAATGAGGCGGCTTTCATTAAGGCGGATTCGGATGATATTATCAACCAGTTGAGAAACCTGTTTAATGTACAGATGTAAAGCGCGCCAAAGTATTTGGGTTGGGCGGATAGGCAGCTAAAAGGCCCCCCAATTAATAGAATAGTGGTTTGGTGAGGAATATGTATAAAATAAACGAGGCAGGAAGCAAAGCAGTTCTTGCCTCGTTTATTTCGGTTATTGAAGACCAACATCCGTTCCATGAAATATCGTTTCTGGGCAACATTCCTTGATTTTCTTAAAAAAGTCCAATTTTCCTGGGCGTGTGAAAGAGTACCTTCATTTGTGTTCGCTGTTCTGGATAGTAGGGCATATAGCGTTTGCTCCACATACAAAAAGCAGCCATGCAGACAATCAACAAAACAACGACAGAAATGGTAAGTTTACTCCGCATTGTTTTATTATTCATAAGATTCATCTCTAAAAATCCGAAGTTGCTTAAAACATATTGCAATATTATTTTTTACCAATTTTGTTTGTAACGAACCGCTCAAGGCCATGGCAAAGCATTGTCATCGGTATAAATTTGGAGGACCAAAAGGAATACCCAATTCCTAATGAAAACACAAAAGAAGCTAACATTTCAATCCAAAATGTCTTCGTTGCTTTCTGCTTAAAGAATAAGAGTTGAACCATTTGGGCAGCACACCAAATCAATGCTGTAATCAAAATACTTATGAAACCGTTTAGACCAAAGTATATCAGAACGACTTCAGCAAAGTACTGCATCATAGCTCGCTGCGGAATCTCCATGCAAGCGGCTTCTACACATTGAGGCAATAGCTTATGTATGTCCTTTTCTTTTTGCCTGTCAGCTCCTACTAAAATAATAAAGCTTGCTACCATGACTGTAAGCAAAGCAACTCCCCATAAAGACGGAACAAGTGCCCTGTCGAGGCTTAAAACATTATAATTTCCCCAAAGGCAAATCATAATTGTTGGAATAATCCCTGTAATGAGTGGTTTGAACATTTCAAGCCACCATAATTTCTTTTTCGTAATAACAGTTGTCAAGGCAAACTGGCATCCAAACCATAATCCACTAAGTAAAAAGCCTATTGTAAAAACCAACAAATATAGCACGTTATCCAATATTCTCCTCTATACCAAGCACTTGCACGATAAATAAAAACTATAACCTCAACTCAACAAATACCGATTTATGGCTCTGATAAACTATCGAGCGCATACTCATATTTTATCACAACAGAGCGTTTCTATAAATCACTTTTCGCTCTTTTATTTTGGTTCTTATCCATCGTGTAGACCGTCGCCGTCTGCTCCCCTGCGGTGTAGTTTATTATGGTTTCCTGCTCCAACCATGATAAAATCATCGTTTCTCGCTCCTTTCGTGGGGTGGTACAAAATTTTGTAGGGGTGGTATGCTGGCGGGAAGTACCATTTTCAATGAGGGTTGGGGACAATTCGAGTCGGCTCGAATGTATGGACTGTATAAGGTGAATCGGGATGAGATGAAAAATAGTAACAGTTCAGCCTTTCATTCATACATCTGCTCCTGTTTCGCATGAGCCGCATCTACGAGGCTGAACTGTTACAAAAAATATTGTTCAGTTATTGAATAAAATTGCACTTAAGTAGATATTTTGATATAATAGTCGAAGGGAAATGCGAAGATGGGTGTTTGCCCTATTTGAATGATGTTGCAGAGGAATTCTGTGATAGGTTATGATTAAAATATAAAACAGGAGGGTTATAAAATGAGTGAAATTCCTTACAAAATTTATCTTGAGGAAAAGGAGATGCCCACACAGTGGTATAATGTACGCGCTGATATGAAGAAAAAGCCGGCGCCGATATTGAATCCTGGCACTCTGCAACCGGTCACTCTGGAGGAGTTGTCCCAGATTTTCTGCGAGGAGTTGGCAAAGCAGGAGTTGGATGATACTACCGCTTACTTTGATATTCCGGAGGAAATCAAGGCTTTCTACAAAATGTACAGACCGTCCCCTTTGGTACGCGCATATTTTCTGGAGAAGAAGTTGGGTACTCCGGCACATATTTATTACAAATTTGAGGGTAACAATACTTCCGGAAGTCACAAGCTGAATTCTGCCATCGCTCAGGCTTACTATGCGAAAAAGCAGGGCTTAAAAGGTGTGACTACTGAAACCGGAGCCGGACAGTGGGGTACCGCACTGTCCATGGCATGTTCTTATTTTGATCTGGACTGTCAGGTGTATATGGTAAAGGTATCTTATGAGCAGAAGCCGTTCAGACGTGAGGTGATGAGAACCTACGGCGCCAACGTGACGCCTTCTCCTTCCATGAACACCAATGTGGGACGCAAGATCAACGAGGAGTTCCCCGGCACCACCGGAAGCTTGGGGTGTGCAATTTCTGAGGCAGTTGAGGCGGCTGTGTCACAGGAAGGTTACAGATATGTATTGGGCTCAGTGCTTGCGCAGGTGTTGCTGCATCAGTCTGTGATCGGTCTGGAGACCAAGATTGCTTTGGATAAGTATGGAATCAAGGCTGATACCATCATCGGCTGCGCAGGCGGCGGTTCCAATCTGGGCGGATTAATCTCTCCGTTTGTGGGAGAGATGCTTAGAGGTGAAGCAAACTACGATATCATTGCAGTAGAGCCGGCAAGCTGTCCCAGCCTTACCAGAGGTAAATATGCTTATGATTTCTGCGATACCGGTAAGGTATGTCCGTTGGCTAAAATGTATACACTGGGCAGTGGTTTTATTCCGTCTCCCAACCACGCAGGTGGACTCCGGTATCATGGTATGAGCGGCATTGTGTCCGAGTTATATGATCAGAAGCTGCTGCGTGCAGTCAGCGTGGAGCAGACCAGTGTATTTGAGGCGGCAGAGATGTTCGCGAGAGTGGAGGGCATCTTGCCTGCACCGGAGTCCAGCCATGCCATAAAGGTGGCTATTGATGAGGCGCTGAAGTGCAAGGAGACCGGCGAGGAGAAAAATATTGTATTTGGTCTGACTGGTACCGGTTACTTTGATCTGGTGGCGTACCAGAAGTTCAATGACGGAGAGATGAGCGATTATATTCCCACTGATGCAGATTTGCAGAAATCGTTACAGAGTCTGCCGAACGTAGAGTAAACGTAACAGCATAGAGCAAAAATAAGGAGGAAACAGCATGCCGTTTATAGATTCCAAAATTACGGTGACATTATCAGAGAGTCAGAAGGAGAGTCTAAAGACCAGACTGGGACAGGCGGTCAGTATCATCGGCAAGCCGGAGAGCTACCTGATGGTGGGAATTAATGATAACTATACCCTGTATTTTGCGGGAGAAAAGGTGGAAAAAGGAGCCTATGTAGAAGTGAGTCTGTTTGGAAATTCTACGGCTTCTGCCTATGAACAGATGACAGCCCGGATCTGCGAGATACTGGAGGAGGAATTGGGTATTCCCGGCAATAAAGTCTATGTCACCTATCATGGGGTGAACAACTGGGGATTTAACGGTAGAAATTTCTGATGCGCAAATAAGTTTTGAGATGGTTAAAAGGTGCATGCTGTCATAGGTATGCACTTTTTACATTGTAGGAAACGCTTCGCAAGGATGCACCAAAGCACATTCTTTGCTCATAGAGGAATGCTTTTGAGGTGGTATGTAGCTGCTTGACCTGGAGCAAACTGGCAGTGAGGCAGGGCAGGAGAGATATTTATAGTTGAAAGTCATCTCCGTGGCGAATATAATATATACTATAGCATTTTCAGGTACTTAAGAAGGCGGTTTACATTCATATAAGCGTTATTAGTCAACCGTGGATAGTAGAAGTAGAATATAAACGCTTAGGCGGAGGAAAATCGAACATGAATTTATTTAGGATATTGGATATACAAGAGGCGGATTACGGTTGTGAGGAACGTCCTAAGGATGGCGCTCGTGCTTTATTAATCCTAGAGCAAGGGAAAAGAGTGGAAGTATCCGAACAATGGATTGCAGATCATCAGATGAAAATTGGTTCGCTGCTCTGCGTCAGAGAAGATGGCAGTGTGCGCAAGGCAATTCGCGTGGTGTCTGCTGTGCTAAAAGAAGTGTTTGTGGGGAAGGATGGGAATGCCGTCAACAAAATTTTTGCCACACAACGTGGTTATGGAGAATTTAAAGGCTGGTGGGAATTTCCCGGGGGTAAAATTGAACCGGGTGAGACACCACAGGAAGCCCTAAAGCGTGAGATTATGGAAGAACTGGATACGAAGATAGAGGTTGGTGAATGTATTCACACGGTAGAGTACGATTATCCCGCCTTTCATTTATCTATGGATTGTTTCTGGGCGGATGCAATCTCAGGCGATTTGAAGCTGAAGGAGCATGAGGCGGCGAAGTGGCTTGCCAGAGACGAACTGGATTCGGTGGAGTGGCTGCCGGCTGATATTGCACTGATTGATGTGATTAGGGAGAGACTGTAATAAAGCACAGTTAAGAGCAAAGCATAACGAGAAAATGGTTGATGGAGGATGAAACAATGAAGGATGATTTTTTTAACAGCTTAGATTCCTATGGGGGAAGAGGTAATTACTCCCTGGAGGAGATTGAGCAGGCGCAGAAGATGAAGAAGAAAAATGGCGGAACCCTGATAGAGAATCTGGTGAAGCTCACCGGCAGGGAGCTGCCGCTCAATCCCGGAGCAACGGGCACCTCTTCCGAGGTGGATTTCACTCAAAGTACAAAACAGTCCTCACAGCCACCATCCAGTCTGGAGGATGTACTGCTTACCAATCAGAAAAATCTGAATCAAGAATTGGAAAATCTGCGGAAGAACCTGAAGGAGGATTTCGGAATCGAACCGGGAATCGACAATTCCTGGATGAAGGATTTTGGTATCAAGCCTGCCGCTGCTGCGGCAGAGCAGGCGGCGTTATCCAGAGAGGACATGCTGGAGCGTTTTAATGGTTTAGCAGATGAGATTGAGAAAAAGGTATTTGGACAGGAGGAGTTCATCAAAAAGCTGGTAATTGCGTTCAAGCGTCCCCTGGTGATGCCTCCCAAGGAGCCCAAAGCCTTGAATACCATATTTATTACGGGTAAGAACGATACAGGTAAGCATTTTGCGTTAGTGGAGACTGCTAAGGAGCTGAATCAGAGAGGTATTTTACATAAAGATGATATCAGAGTGTTGGATCTGGGTATCTACACGGATGCCTCCATGGAAAAGCTATTCCTGCAGGATATCTTTTCTGCGCTTTCCTGTGCAGCAAAGATTATTTTATTTGAGAATTTTGAGAATTGCCATCCATCCTTTCTGACCCATATCAGTTCACTGGTGATTGATGGGGAGTTCAGACTGTCAGAGCGTTATGTGATGCAGAACGGACAGCTTGTCAATGTGGCAAATTCCCTGGCACCGGAGGCGGTGAGCACGCTCGCGGCATCCGGCAAATACCTGATCTTCATCACGGAGAAATCCCTGGATAAGGCAGCAGGTGTGATGGGAGCACCCTTTATTAATGCCCTGGGAGATGTGTGCGAAACGGTAGGGCTGAATCAGGAGGCGATCAGAAAAATAGCTGAGACAGAGCTTGCCAAGCTGAAAGAAAATGCAGCAGAGAGATTTGGCTTTCAACTGGAATTCGCGGAGGACTTTTTGGATATCAGTATCGGTCGCGCTGAGCGTCAGGCGGGCGTAAAGGGTGTGCAGGATTTTTATGCAGATTGTCTGCAGGCGTTGGCACAGGCGAAGCTGGAGGGAGATTATCCCAAGGATGTGACCTTGCTCCTCGGTGTAGAAGAAGGCAGACTGGTGGCACAAAATGGAGAAGAGAAAATAGACCTTTCCGCACTGCTTCCCGATGGCTATCGGGGCGAGGTGGATGAGATCAAAAAAGAGATGGATGAAATCATCGGTCTGGCTAAGGTGAAAGAGTATGTTTATGGTTTGGAGGAATATTATAAAGTGCAGCAGAGGCGGTCTGAGGAAGGACTTAAGACAAGTGAACTCAGCAAGCATATGATTTTTACTGGTAACCCCGGAACCGGAAAAACCACCATTGCTCGTATTATCAGTAAATATTTGAAATCCATCGGCGTGCTCACAGGCGGTCAGTTGGTGGAGGTGTCCAGAGCGGATCTGGTGGGACGATATGTGGGGCATACGGCGCCCCTGACCAATAAGGTGATCGCGTCTGCCATCGGTGGTGTCCTTTTTATCGATGAGGCATACAGCTTATACCGCGGGCAGGAGGATAGCTTTGGCTTAGAAGCCATTGATACGCTTGTGAAAGGGATTGAGGATAATCGTGACAATCTGATTGTAATCCTGGCAGGGTATTCCAAGGAGATGGAGGAGTTCCTCACCTCCAACTCCGGACTTAAGAGTCGATTCCCCAACGTGATCGATTTTCCGGATTACACGGGTGAGGAGCTGTTATTGATTGCAAAGTCTATCGCGAAATCAAAGGGATACACCATTGATGAGGGAGCAGATCCGGCATTGCTGACCTATTTCAATGCGGTACAGATGACGAGAGCAGCAGATGCCGGAAACGGTCGACTGGCACGCAACAAGATTGAGGAGGCGATATTGAATCAATCCAAGCGTCTGGTGGCAGAACAGGATGCAGAATTATCAGTACTGCTCTCGGAGGATTTTGATCTCAATGATTTATGATGTATAGGAAGCGATGCTATTAGGTTTATTAGAGGAGGAAGAGCGTATGTATAATGATCTGAAGCTTATGGTGAGTCCGGTGTGCAGTAAAGATGGCAAGACATACGCTTTTGTCTCTTTCTCGGATGAGGAACGTTATGCAGAGGGCAGAATTCCGGAGTGTACCATGATTTCCAATCAGGGATTTACGGAGAATGAGGTGGCACAGCTTGAGCGTTACATGAGAGAGCATCTGGCTGAGCTGAAACAGACCGCAGCCGGGATTAATCCCTTGGGAGCATTTATGAAGGAATAGGCAGGTATTTCTATGATTTTAGGATGGTAAAAATGAAAAAGTTTATTTTGTTTTTTGTGATTTTGGTAAGTGCAATATGTACCTTTGCGACTTTGATGGTTTATTTACAGTCGGGCTATGAAAGAGAACATAGTACCAAAATGACAGCAATCATCACAGAGGTTGGAGCAGTAGAACGGGAAGTAATCTCCAGACCTAGAGTATATGTTGAAAAATATTACCAAGATATTGTAATAGAATACGAAAAGAATGGAGAACGAATAGAAACGTATTGTTCAAGAGTAATGACAGAGCTGCCGGATGGGTATGCGGTGGGTGAAGAAATACAATGTTATGTTGATGATTATAACCATATTTCATTTTCTTATAGTGTAAGAGATAATTTGAGTCAGACGATTGTATCGGGCTTGGTCTGTGCCGGTGCAATCTATTTATTTTCAAGAGTTAATAAAAAAGCGGATGTGGTTGAGTGAATGAATAGATGGATATAAAACATTTGGACATTGGCGTTATAATATTTAACAGAGGCGACCAACTATGAAAAGTCAACCCTGAATTAGCAAAAAATTCTTTTTTTCTATCGATGGTAAAAAAGGGTAACCTTAACAAGGCTCCCAAGTGGGCGCTTTTAAACAAATCTATCGATATGGTATACAGACCTCTTAGTCGA
>JAFVDW010000038.1 GCA_017478245.1 Lachnospiraceae bacterium | reverse complement strand
CCTTATTCCACATCTCGTCATCGGGATGGTATTTCTCCGTATCCGCAGGATCTCTCAAAGACAGAACACAGCGATAATTTTCAATACCGAAATCCTTATATACATCAAAGATCAGATCCACCACGCGGCTCACTTCATCCTTGATTTGGTCCGGGGTCACAAACAGGTGTGCATCATTCTGGCAGAAATGTCTGCCGCGCTCGATGCCTTTCAAAGTACCGCTGGACTCAAACCGGAAATCATGGGCGATCTCACCAATACGGATGGGCAACTACCTATAGCTGTGAGGCTTATTTGCATAAATCATCATATGGTGCGGGCAGTTCATGGGACGCAGTACAAAGTTCTCGCCCTCCACCTCCATGGCAGGGAACATGTTTGCCTTGTAATGTGCCCAATGTCCGCTGGTCTCATACAGCGCCACAGTGCCCACGCATGGCGTCATCACATGCTGATAGCCCAGCTTTCTCTCTTTTTCCTTGATATAATTCTCCAGCTCCTGCCATACGGTGTAACCTTTGGGCAAAAACATGGGCAGTCCTTTCCCCACCAGATCGTCAGTCATGAACAAAGACATCTCCTTGCCGATCTTACGATGGTCTCTGGCCCGTGCTTCCTCCTGCTGCTTCTCGTAAGCCTCCAGCTCCTCCTGGGTCGCAAAAGCCACACCGTTGATACGGGTCAACATCTTATTCTTGGAATCATTTTTCCAATAGGCACCGCTCTGCTGCGTGATCTTAAACGCCTTCAATGCCTTGGTATAAGTGATATGAGGGCCTACGCACATATCGATATAATCGCCCTGCTGATAAAAACTGATGATGGCATCCTCCGGCAGATCGCCGATATGCTCCTCCTTGTATTTGGCGCCGCGCTCCTGCATGAGCTTCACCGCCTCGTCCCTGGGCAAGATGAAAGGCTTGATAGGCAGATTTGCCTTCACAATCTTCTTCATCTCCTGTTCAATCGCTGCCAGATCCTCATCTGTCAGCTTTCTGTCGCCCAGATCCACATCATAATAAAACCCTCTCTCCGTGGCAGGCCCGTAACCGAAATCCGCCTCTGGAAAAAGATGCTGAATCGCCTGTGCCATGATATGCGCCGCAGAATGACGCAGGACGTGAGTTACCTCCTCCTCCGGACATTCCGTCACCGTACCGTCTCTGTAAATAATCTTCACTCTTATCTCCTCCCTATTCAAATATGAATGTTGCCAAATAGCACTCCTGCTGTATGGTCATTCCGCCATACGCAGTCTTTCCTGTGCTACCAGACTGACAGGAATCCGCCGATTCATGTCACACAAAAATACACCCTCGGATTCCTCCAAGGGTGCCTGATTTTCTTCATAATCAAATATCAAACACGGTTCCACCTTGCTCTTTCACTCTCACTTCCATTCACGCAGGAAATAACGGCAATGCTTGTGTCCATGCAAAACATCCTACGTTTTCTCTGTCCGCACAGGCTTTCTCGCACGCAGCTTAGGAGTGGTTTTCTCTTGCCAAAGGATCATGCGCTCTCAGCCATGCCACCTACATCGTTCTGCTCCTGGTACTGCACTTTGTCCATACCCCTTCACATAACCCGACATGACGCATCTCTCTGTAAAACCTATCACAGCAAAATACTTCTCCGTCAACGCTTTTACCCATCATAACCCATTTCCGCAGAAAAGTAAAGCACTTTTATCAACCGACCAACTCGTCCATCTCCCGCGGGATATATCCTTCCACTTCGGCTTTAGGCATCTGCAAGGAAACCGCTAACTCTCCGTACAGATTGTCCTCCGCCAGCCGGAAATACTTGGCATCCACCGCCGTTACCTTCCGACCAGCCGCCAGCCTCTTCTGCTTCCGCTCGTAGATTGTCTTTATAATGCGAATCCACTCTGCACAGTCATTGGTCTTCATACATCCCTTGTATTCTTGTTCCAAGAGCTTGTCATTTGAGCTCGTGATCGGCAGGATTTCCGGAATCTCCTGAATCAGCTTGTCCGCCTCTTCTCTGCTCAGCACCCTCCGCAGTGAATCCTCCGCCGTATCTACCGGTACATAAACTGTGCTGCCCGACATATAAATGGGCTTGAGGATATAGTACTCCCGCTTATGATCCACACCGGAAATATCCAGTGTCGTGACATCCTCCACCACACAGACTCCTTTGTTGCCGCTCACTACATACTCACCTTTCTTAAACACAAAAACCTTCCTTTCTACTAAAATAAGCCACCCTCATTACAACTGCTACATTAATTTGGATCCTGATTAAAATACTGCTCAGCATATTACTCTGAACACTGATCCAAATGTTACAATGCTGCCTGATCTTTGCCGTTTGGGCGATATTCACCCACAATATTGTTATAACCTAATTCTACCAAATTTAAACCCGAAATGTCAGCGTTTTTTGCATTAAAAAGGCATTTTTGTGAAAGTTGCTTATTATGTGCAGACTTGTTTTTGTATAATTCACCGAAATGCTGCCTTGAAAGCCCCATCGTAAGGTACTGCGGGATCACTGTGGAATAATGATCCCCCCGAAATAATCAGGAACACCCTGGCTGTCATTCAGAACAAAGGATCTCGGCTCTAGCACCACATAGGTTCCATCAGCCCTGCGTGCACGATAACGAAGATAATCCATATCTGCATTTCCACATAGAACAGCATCTACCACATCCTTGTATTGTGCCAAGTCATCCGGATGGACATGGTTCTGCCAGACTTCAGTGATCTTTTATTCTCATACATCTGAAGATCAGCACGTTTGACCACATCGGAAAACCTGGCATCGGCAGTAGGATCAAATACAGCCATTCCACTCGCAATCACCGGACCTGAGCGGGCACGACCGTTGGCATAGGATTCCCTTCTTAAATTATCAAGTAGTTCTTCGCGTATTTGAAGTATATTTTCTAATTAACGTGTGGATGTAAAATAGGCATCAATGCCATCTGCTATGCCGATCGCAATTTTCTGCTGGTACTCCTCCGTCGCCATCAGCCGATCCTCCTCTGCATTTGTCATAAAGCCCATCTCCACGATGGTCACCGGCACTTGGCACCAGTTAATCCCGGACATAGTATCGGTCTCAATTACACTGCGCTTCTTTGCCCCTGTGGCATTTACCATACCGGCTAATACTGCATCTGCCAACGCCCTGCTGTCAGAATAAAGGTTACTGTTGTAAGGATTTTGCGCCGTCTGGCACAGTGTCTCCATGCCGTGTACGCTGCTGTTATCCGAGCCGTCCGCATGAATTCTCACAAACACATCCGCCCCTGCGTCATTCGCCATCTGTGCGCGCTCCGCATTGCTGATATTCACATCATGAGTCGTGCGAATCATGAGCACTTCATATCCCCTGCTCTGCAACTCCGCACATAGCTTCTCAGACACCATCAAGGTCAGCTCATACTCTGCCAGTCCGCTGACCACTCCTCTTGTCCCGCTTGCGACCTTTGCCTTAGTCTGCGCCGCGCCAGGTCCAATTGGCTCTTTTTCATTATTGCCCTTCGCCTGATGTCCCGGGTCTATCGCCACAAGACGACCTGTAGGCGATGCGGTTTGTTTGTGCGCTGCAGGTGTCGGTTGTGGCTCTGGCTGTTGTGGTTCTGTCTGCTGTGCCTCTGTCTGCTGTGCCTCTGTCTGTTGTAGCTCTGGCTGTTGTGATTCTGTCTGCTGTGCCTCTGTCTGCTGTGCCTCTGTCTGTTGTAGCTCTGGCCGTTGTGGTTCTGTCTGCTGTGCCTCTGCTGTAGATTGCGCTGGCACTTGAGATGCCATCTCCCGTTCTGCTTCAGCTACATTTTCTGCCTGCTGTTCCACTTCCACCTGCTGTCCACTCACTTCTGCCGCTTGCTCCGTAGCTCTGTTCTCCCCCACTTGTGCCTCCCCGTTCTCGGAAACCAGTCGCGCCGCAGTATTACTCTCTGCATGAATCGTTTCTGGCACAAGTTCAGCCATTGTAGGTGTATTCCCCTCATCATGGCCACACCCGACCAATGCCATAACCGTCGCACTGATCAATAGCCCTTTGCTTATTCTAATCCATACTCTGCTATGAAAAAAATCTAAAATCATCCTTGAAATTCTCCGATTTATCTTTCTGATATCTACTATAGTGCATATCTTCGAATTCATTTCGTATTTGAGCAAAATAAATCAATATAATACTACCACAAATCCGCTATAACTTCAACGGAGCCTGTCAGCATTTTCATATCCTCATTTGTGCGGTTTGGGGGGCATAAATCCATTTTAGGCCAAATGAATTTCTTATTTATGAACAAAGACTTTGCGGGCGGGCAGAAAAAAGAGGGGACTGACATAGTACATCAATCTCCTCTTTTTTTTTTATTACTTAACAATTGAATGGAACCGAAATAATAATTACATTTTTATGGATAAACAGCTGGTTAGTCCAATGTGAAGTACAGAGTGATGGACTCTTTGGTATCATCCACGTATGTTACAGTATGCGTTATTTCTTCATTCTCCCCGCCTGTATATAAACCATAAAATCCTCCTCTTCCGTAGTTTGCCCCTTTTGGAACCGTTACAACATATAGGTCTGGCTTATTGCATTCAACATCCTTAATCTCCTTAGATCCAAATATAAATACTGCCACCCTTGGTTTAAGTTTGCCCACATATGAATCCCCATCATATGATATTTGTTCTGCTTTACGAATTCCTTCTTCATTATCTTCTATTGTGATAATAGCAGTTAATTTTTCAAATTTTGCATTTTGCTCTTTTAAACACCAATACATCGGTCGTTCTAAGTTATTGTACCTAGTAAAATCGATGCCACCAATGATGTTAGGATTATCTACTACCGCTTCTGCAGATGAGGCTGTTTCTGCTACTGTGCTTTCCTGTGATGCGGGCTGATCTGCCTCAGATGATGCTACCTCTGCTGTAGAAGAAGGTGTAACTTCAGGCGTGGCCTGCACAGCCTGCGTAGCATTTGCCCCTACATTTGCATTTGTGCTTGTAGATGCATT
>JAFVDW010000037.1 GCA_017478245.1 Lachnospiraceae bacterium | reverse complement strand
GCCGGACGCTACCAGGTATGGTATATGTTTCCCATTCCGGGCACGCTTGCGCTTAGCTGCAGACGTAACGGTACTAAATTCGCAGCCTGGGCTGCTCATTAAGGACCGACGTCCGCAGATAGCCCTGCATTGTGAAACATATACCATACCCGGTAGCTGTTTACTGGCTAATTCTTAACTTAATGACATTGATTCACAGAAATGTACACGACAAATACAAGGAAGAAACATCCTATCGCTGACCGGAAATTAAAGAATATGAGAAGGAGTGTTAGAAGGAACGTGGCACGAACAAAGCGTAATCGGTTCATATCTCTCAGAGTCTATCACATAGGTCATAGCCTCGACAGGTGTCATGCCGACTGTCCTCATCAATTGCTTAAAGGTTGCCGCAGACTGGCCGGACACGAGCTGAACGCCCTGTCTTCTTGAATCTGCGTGGAATACATCGTGTCTGCTGTTCACATTCCAGAATACGATATTCGGAATCTCATAGCCACAGCTTCTGTATTGTGCCTGCATTTGATCGTAGAAGGTCCAGTCGTTACTGTTACATTGATCGATCTCCATATCAGAGATTACAATGATGGACGTTGGCATATCCTCTGCCGGTGTATGGCACTTTACAGCAATGGATAACACCTTGTCAAATGCAGCCTTCAAATTCGTATTCATACCCCACTCTGCTTTACGGGTAAAGCTGATCTTCTGCTCAAGGGTTTCTCCTCGAAGCTCCACAATCTGGGGATCTGCACTAAAGGTCATGAACAGATTATGATAGTCTCCATGGTTCCTTTCCGCAAAATATATGGCAAGACCGATGGAAGATGCCATTGGTCTTCCATTGGATACCATCATGGAACCGGATACATCCGCCATAACAATTGCATTGATTCCCCCACCCACATAATCCGGAAGTTGATTCCACTGTGCCTCTAACACCTTCTTCTCCTCGTCGGAGAGAGGCTCTCTTCTTCCATATCCATATGTACTTAAGAACTTTTCCGTAAGATCGTATGGATATAATGCTGCAGAATGAATGACCTCTTCACCCTTTGAAGCCCTTTTTATATATTGCGCAAAGCCTTCCTCATTATGTCTTAAAAAGGCATTCCTATATATCATCATCGCCCTTGAGGGAACACGGTTATATGCAATATCTTCCCACTCATTTGCAGACATCTTTGCTTCCACAATGCCAATTTCCTTACGCAGTGCACGCACCATCCGCTTAAATTCATATACGGAATAGCCAAGCTTTTTCGCTGTAAGGATTCCGAGCTGTCTGGTATTTTTGGAACTGGCATCTGCGGTCTTGATCCATTTTGCCAGCAATGAGATTCCACCTCCTGTCTGTAAGCCCTCATAATCTGCCTCAAACTGCTGCTTCATCACCTGCCACATATCCTCCTCCAAAGGCGTTCCGATCAGTGCATAGAGATCATCATACCTGCCATAGACGCCGATCAGACCAAGATTATTTTTTAACGCCTCCGGATGATGCCATGCCATAAATTTTAAAATGGTACGAAAGGTCTTGCGCTCTCCTAAACCCTCGCGTATATCCCTTCCATAAAATGCGATCTTTATCGCCATCAAAGGATTCTCCCGATATGCCTCTGCAAACAGTCCCGTAATTCTCGCCTCATCCGCCTCTCTTAAGGAACCAATGCTTCCAAAGAGGTCAAGGCATGCGGTACCGGTTGTGTTCAGTGCAAGGGCACCGTTTTCTGTATAGGTTTTGTTTGACTGCTCTCTCAATATATCTGCAAAATGCATGATTTCACCTCATTTCCTTTTTCTCAATTGATACCTGCTCATAAATATTAAGGATCTGTTCAAAAATTACTTTTTATACTTGCGAACAAAATTAGCTGCCGATTGTAATCTTTTGCTGCAGTATATACAGTTAAACTAAATGCTTCCTAAAGGACGCCTTCGGTGTGCCTTCGGCAATCATTAAGGTTAACTAGTATATATCGCTTGTCTGTTTGCCTGACAGATTCTTAACCATTTTCATGACACCATCTCTAGCTTGGCACCATTTACAACCTGGTTTCAACCAAGCCGATGGATTCGAACCACATAACCAATATAAGATTTGCTGTTGGTGTCACATACAGGATGCGTTATGTTACGATGAACATTTACGATGGACAGTCGTTTATGAATTGCTGTAAGCATCCCAAATCGTGAGGACAGGAGTCGAACCTGCAACACCGTAATCCCGAAAAGGATAGCTGTTAGAACCACAGAACATGATTCATTTTTCACGTGCTCTACCATTGAGCTACCTCACGTTAAATTCGAAGTAATATTGCCTTGTTCTTCGTTGATATTACAATACCAGATTTTAGATCTATTATCATTTCAAAAAATCTGCGAACTGCATTGCAGCAAGGCTTTACACAGGATAAAAAATCTGATATATTAATTGTATTGTAATCACATAATGAAGGCGGTGGGAATATGGGCATGAGTGATCAACAATTTGAAGTTTACAATGCGTTAATTATATTTATTGATGAATTGATTGACCGTGAACCGGATGAAAAGGAGAAAGAAAAACTAAAAAAACGCAAAAAAAACATTTTGGCAAACAATAAAGAAGTAGATTAATATCATGAAAAAAGTGTAAGGTCGGCTTTCGACCTTACCCTTTTAAAACCCCAACTGTCTTTAATCTGCGGACAGGTGTTACAAGCTCCTTCTGATTTTCCATGACCACATCGATATCCTTGTAGGCAAAACGGCACTCTTCAGCCACATCATTTTTCTTTGCCTTGCCAAGCACCACTCCCTGACGCTTCAGATCCACCATCACCTGCTCCACCGTAAAGGCCTCCTTCGCTCCGGTTCGTGAGTATGCTCTGCCTGCACCATGGGAGGAGGTACAGAAGCTCTCAGGATTTCCCTTGCCCTCGACCACATAGCTATAAAAACCCATGGCTCCGGGGATTACCGCAAGCTCCCTCTCTCTTGCACGGGTCGCACCCTTTCTGTGCACCCACACATTTTCTCCGTAGTGATTCTCAATTGCTGCGTAATTGTGGTGGCAGTTGATCTGTGATCCAAATTCGACCGAAAGACCGGTATGCTTCTCAATCACTTCCCGCACCACATTGCACGCTGCATCCATCATAGCCTTGCGGTTTTCAAAGGCATAATCCATGGAAAGCTGCATCCAGTTGATGTACTGCTTTCCTTCCTCCGAATCCACCGGAAGAAATGCAAGTCCCCACTTCTCAGGCACTTCGCTGTAATATCTATTATTAAGCTCCCTTGCCCTGTTATGGAAAAAGTCACATACTGCCTTGCCGAGATGACGGCTTCCAGAGTGAATCATGATACAGAGATATCCCTCCTCATCCTCCTGAAGCTCCACAAAATGATTGCCGCCGCCAAGGGTTCCCACCTGATAATACCCATCCTCAATCAGTGGTATCAGTTCCTGATTTGCCTCATACCGTTCAAACTCCTCCTTTGCCCGGTCAAGGACTTCACTCTTTTGTGGTACCTTGTGCCGGACGGTACCTACCGGAATATTTCTCATAAAGCCACCGACAATTGCCTGGACGATGGTTCCATTTCCGGTCTGAATATCCTTCACATCCTCAAGCTTTATATTGGTATCTGTAAAATTCATTCCACAACCGATATCCACACCCACTGCATTCGGAACGATCACACCCTTTGTTGCGATCACTCCGCCGATCGGCATTCCCTTCCCGGTATGTGTATCCGGCATCAGGCATACCCATTTGTGTATAAATGGAAGGTTTGCGAGATGCTCTGCCTGCTCCATACAGCTATCCTCAATCGCTTCCCTGTCATTTACCCATATCTTAATTGGAAATCTTGTATGATCATTATAATGTACAAACATAATCTTCTCCTTTCTCACACTACCTCTCTGTTGAGATTACAATACCAAAACCTGGAAACTTTATCATTTCAAAAAAGCTGCGAACTAAGGATCTGTTTAAAGATTGTAAAATAATAGTAACCAGGGAAATCTTAAATGCAAGAATGTGTTGAATTTCAGAGGAGGATTTTGTATAGTATGATTATGGAAAAGTACGATGGATAAGTTATTCCATGACAATTTCTTATCTATAACAAGAGGTATCTTCATGGCAGAATTTAAAGAGTTAATCAAAAATTTTAATAAATGCCGCGACTATGTGCGCGATTTTTTTGTATATGGTTTTAAAAGCAGGCAGGACTTTACCTCTGACAGAAAGAGCGCCCGCACCTATGACGACGAGCGCAGAAGGATTACAAGCTGGCTTTCCGAATATGTTGTGGAAGATATGGCAGAAACTGCAGATACTCCCAAAAACCATGTCAAAACCATATCCCTGCAGATAGACAGCAATCTCTTAGACACCAATCCTCTGTTCTCAGTCTGGAAGACAAAAAGCTTCACAGACAATGACATACTGCTGCACTTTTATCTGTTTGATCTATTGAACGATCCACCTGTACATACCTCGTACACCGCTAACGAGCTTGCAGATCTTCTATCTGCGAATTATGCATTTCCGGCGGACACACAGCTTGTGAGACGCAAATGCAACGAGTACGTGAAAGAGGGACTTTTAGAGGCCGAAAAGGATGGAAAAACACTGCGATATCGGAGGGGACTGACATGGGATGCGCTTTTTGCCTCCGATCCTGCAAGCAGCAAGGAACGTATTCCCCGTCAAAATATGTGGGAAACATCCATGATTCATGCGATTTCATTTTTCCAGCTTGATATCCCCTTCGGCTACATTGGAAACACAATCTTAGAAAGAATTTCTAAGAGCAACAATGTATTCCGAATCAAGCACAGCTTTCCCGCATTTACTTTGGAAGAGGAAATCGCTTATCAGCTTCTGACAGCAAAAAAGGAGCACAGCTATGTGAAAATGGATATTATGAGCAATAAGACAGGTCAGACGCCGAGGCCTCTATATGGGGTACCCCTCAAAATATTTGTAAGCGCCAGAACCGGACGTCGCTATATCTGCGTGTATCACATGATTCAGGAAAGAGCGCATACTGTGGCCGGTAACCGCCGAAAAACATCTGTTACTTCAAAGAAAGAACCGAAATATCATTTTAGATGTGTGCGGCTGGATCAGATAAAATCCGTAAGTGTGCTAACGCCTGATTCTGTCAGCGGGGCAAAACGCACTGCCATAGCCGCCACTACCGATGCGTTCGCAGCTCAGGAGGAGGCCCTGATCAAAAACCTGCCGCTTGTCTGGGGCGTTTCCTTCGAGGGCATAAGAACCAAGGTTGCTCTCACCCTTAAGATCGATGAGCGCTATGAGGGGTTTATTCTCAACCGTTTGGAACGGGAGGGGAAACATGGTACCGTCACCAGGCTTGATGACAACACATTTCTTTATGAAAAGGTGGTGTTTGACGCAAAGGAAATGTTCCCATGGCTGCGCACATTTATCGGAAGAATCATGGATATACATTTTATGACCATGAATCAAAATTTTGAAGAGATAAGGGAAAACACATCCTTAAGGCAACAGTTTTTAGAAGATCTCGACGCTTTGTCGAAGCTCTATATCTGATTTTACAATAAGGAGATTCATATGCAACTCTACTCTGAAATATACAACTGCTACTATAATATCATACACAATCTGTTAAGCCGGAACGCCCCCTTTTCCAAAGAGGAACTCATTTCCGTCGTATCCCGTGAGGGCTTTGATGAGACCATGCTTTATCTCATACCGAAACTTGATTCCGGCGAATGGAATTTTTTCAAAAAGGAAGATGATCTGTATGTCTCTACGCTTCATAACAAGCCCGATTTGGTTCTTTCCACGCTTCAAAAGCGCTGGCTTAAGACTCTTCTCCTTGAACCGAGAATCAGGCTTTTTCTGGATGATGACGCCCTCACCTCCATCCAAACTGCACTGGACGGTGTCGAACCCTTATACAATGGGGCGGATTTCTATGTATATGACCGTTTCGCTGATGGAGATGATTACGCAGACGAGAACTATCGAAAAAATTTCAGAACCATTTTGTCTGCCATTGAAAGCGGACAATACCTGAATATATCCTTTAACACTCACAGAAATAACAGACTGCACTATTGGTATCTGCCCTGCAAGCTGGAATATTCTGTCAAAAATGACCGGTTTCGCCTGCTGGCATTGGAAGCCCGGAAACGCAGCCACTTCAGACTTCACATCATCAATCTGTCACGAATGGATGAGATCAAAGAGACAGGAAAATATGCCCGGGAAATTCCTGATATCAATGCATACATCACAAAGGAATACGACGAAAAGCCGGTAACATTGCTGATCACAAACGAGCGCAACGCCCTGGAGCGGGCAATGCTTCAATTTGCCAACTACAAAAAGAACACCGTCCGCATAGATGAGAACACTTATAAATGCAAAATTTATTATAATAAAAGCAACGAAACGGAGCTGCTCATTGAGGTTCTCTCCTTTGGCCCTGCCATCAAGGTAATCGGCAACGGGCATTTCCTTGAGCTGTTGAAAAAGCGGTTGTTATGCCAACGGGATTTGTTGGCATAACTCCCGGCTCTTAGAAAATATCCCCATCCCACCCTCCGGATTGAATCCATAGGCAACTGCTATCGTTTCTAATATTCCTTAGGAATAGTTACAGGATTATTTTCCTAATATGTTGTTTCAAGTTTCACTGTTGTCAGCATATAGCTTACCGTATTTACAAGCCAGACCACACAGATACAGGCCAGCGGGTAAATTCCGGTCTTAAACAAAATCATGACAACAAACGTGAGCATACACAAAATGACACAGGTTCGGTTTGTAACTCTTATCCTTGGAAAATGGAACATCCACGTTCTCTTCCTCCGGCTCTTTACCGGTTCGCCGTTCAATCAGATAACACTCCTCGGCCCACCTCATGTTTAAGGTTCTTATGACTTGGGGGTATCTC
>JAFVDW010000036.1 GCA_017478245.1 Lachnospiraceae bacterium | reverse complement strand
TTATGACAGAGAAAAGAAGTGTGTGATTGCCTATGCGGACACGGAAAAAGGTACGAAGGAGGGAACCGCCACTGAGATTCCGGTGAAGGATGAGGCGCATCTAAGGGAGATGCTCCAGGATGAAGCAGCGGACAAGCTGTTGGAGGAGATTGAGCTTCTGGACGGTGCCAGCGCAGAGTTTGATCTGGAGGCAGTTCGGGCAGGAAAGCTGACGCCGGTGTGCTTCGGATCTGCATTGACGAATTTTGGTGTGGAGATTTTTTTAAAGCACTTTTTGCATATGACCACAACACCCCTTCCCAGAAAGGCTGATATCGGTCTGATAGAGCCCACAGAGAAGGAGTTCAGTGCCTTTGTATTCAAGATACAGGCTAATATGAATAAGGCGCATCGTGACAGAATTGCGTTTATGCGTATCTGTTCCGGCAAGTTTGAGGCTAGCATGGAGGTGCGTCATGTGCAGGGGGGCAAGGTTATGAGATTGTCTCAGCCCCAACAGATTATGGCGGATGAGCGCAAGATTTTAAGCGAAGCCTATGCAGGAGATATTATCGGCGTATTTGATCCGGGGATTTTTTCGATTGGTGATACACTCTGTATGCCCAAGGAACGATTTCAGTATGAGGGAATTCCCACCTTTGCGCCGGAGCATTTCGCCAGGGTGCGTCAGGTGGATACCATGAAGAGAAAACAGTTTGTAAAGGGAATTGAGCAGATTGCCCAGGAAGGAGCCATTCAGATTTTCCAGGAGTACAATACCGGTCTGGAAGAAATTATTGTGGGCGTTGTAGGAGTCCTTCAGTTTGATGTATTAAAGTATCGGTTGGAAAATGAGTACAACGTGGAAATTCGCTTGGAGAATCTGCCATATGAGCATATTCGTTGGATTGCGAATAAGGAGGAGGTGGATCTTGCCAGGCTGACAGGAACCTCGGATATGAAGAAGGTTAAGGACATGAAGGGAAATCCGTTGCTTTTGTTCGTGAATTCCTGGAGTATCGGAATGACCTTGGATAGAAATAAAGGTCTGGAGCTTGCGGAGTTTAGTCGCAATTAATGTGCCGGATCGCCTGAAAGGGAGATCTATATGAGGAAAATGAGGGTTTTGGGACGAAGTTTTTTGCTCCTTTTGGTGGTGTTTGTTCTGAGTGGGTGCAGTACGGGGGAGCCGGCGGAAAGTGCAGTAGTCTCCATGCTGAAGAGCACGCTCAGTGAAGCTATGAGCGAGAGTGATACCGGGGATTGCCCGGTGGAGGACGAGCAGGAAGATTTGTTCCTTATGACAAAGGTGCATCCTTTTGCCTATGATTCATTGCGATTGATAGAGCAGGAATGGTATCGCGAGATAGAACAGAGCCTTGGGAATATGGAGGAGAATACCCGGTTGGATGTCTCTCTGCTTGCAGAGGGGCTGTCAATAGAGGATATTGATTTTATTTTTCAATGTGTCATGATGGATCATCCGGAGCTGTTTTATGTGGAGGGCTATACCTACACAAAATATACCAGAGGAGAGGAAATCGTGGCAATCGAATTCAACGGTACCTGGAATGCAAAACGGGAGGAGGTACTCTCAAAAATGGCGGAGATTGAGAGTGCTGTGATGCCCCTGCTGGAAGGGGCAAAGGACTGTACCTCAGATTACGAACGTATCAAATATGTTTATGAGACAATCATCAGGAACACGGAATACGGCATGGATTCGCCGGATAATCAAAATATCTATTCCGTGTTTGTGGATCATGTGTCCGTGTGCCAGGGATATGCGAAGGCGGCGCAATTTCTGTTGAATCGAATGGGAATAGAATGCACGCTTGTTCAGGGTAAGGTAGATACAGGAGAAAAGCACGCGTGGAATCTGGTGAAATCAGACGGCAGCTATTATTATATGGATTGTACATGGGGAGATGCCTCTTATCAGACGGAGGATGTGCTTGAGGATGTGGGAGGTAAACCGGAGATTAATTATGATTATCTCTGCGTCAACACCGAACTACTGTGTCAGACCCACACTGTGGATTCGGTAGTCTCTCTACCCTATTGTGTGGATGACAGAGATAATTATTATGTGCGGGAGGGCGCCTTGTTTTCAGAGTATGATCGGGAGAAAATGAGGCATTTGTTTGAGCATGCCATGGAGAGCGGAAAGCAGCATATATCCCTGCGATGTACGGATACTGCCTGCTTTGACAGTATCCTGAGGGCGATGGTAGAGAAACAGGAGGTCTTCGATTACATACAGGACACAGAGGTGAAGGTTGCCTATTCTCACAATGACCAACAGCTATCCATGACATTTTGGGTGACAAATGACTAAAGAGTGTGGTATAATGTAACGAGTACAGAAATAATGGGAGGAACATTTCATGGAAAGAGAAATAGATAACACCGCATTGGTGCTTAAGGAAGACGCAGATTTGGGAACAGTACAGATTGCAGATGATGTGGTGGCAATGATTGCATCCTTAGCAGCTACCGAGGTGGACGGCGTCAGCGCTATGGCTGGCAACATCACCAATGAACTGATGAGCAAGGTTGGAATGAAGAAGCTCACCAAGGGTGTGAAGGTAGATGTGCTGGAGGGCAATGTGACGGTAGATTTGTCCGTTACCATGGAGTATGGGTACAATATTCCTGCAACCTGTCAGCAGGTGCAGGCAAAGGTAAAGAATGCTGTGGAGAACATGACAGGTCTTACCTGTACGGATGTCAATATCCGTATTGCAGGAGTGAATATCAAAAAGGACAAGTAGGAAGTATGAAGAATATGGGACGACACGAGCAGAGAGAACAGGTCTTCCGCTTGCTATTCCGCGAGGAGTTTCATCCGGCGGAGGATATGCCGGAGCAGATCAGATTGTTTCTGGAAGATACGGATACCGTCATAAGCGAAAAGGATGCAGCTTATATTTCGCAGCGCGTTGAGAAGGTTCAGGAGAAGATTTCTGAACTGGATAAACTGATAGATGAGAACACAGAAGGTTGGGATACGAACCGCATGGGCAAGGTGGAGCTGACAGTGCTGCGCCTTGCTTGTTATGAGATAGTATTTGATCAGGATATTCCTGATTCTGTAGCCATCGATGAAGCGGTAGAACTGGCGAAGACCTACGGACAGGAGACTTCCGGGGGATTTGTCAATGCCATATTGGGAAAAATAGTAAAACGGGATAAAGAGCTTAGTGAGACAGATTCGTAACGTATATACAGTTGGACAACTGAATTCCTATATCAAAAATATGTTCACGCAGGATTATCTTTTGCAGTCCCTCTTTGTGAAGGGAGAGGTTAGTAACTGCAAGTATCATTCCTCTGGACATATTTATTTTACGTTGAAGGACTCAAAGGGGACTGTGAGTTGTGTTATGTTTGCAGGAAACCGATCGGGCCTTTCTTTTCGTTTGGCAGAGGGGCAGCAGGTTGTTGTCGGCGGCACGGTTGATGTCTATGAGCGGGATGGAAAGTATCAGCTTTATGCCCATCAGATCGTGTTGGACGGTGTAGGACTGCTCTATGAAAAGTATGAACAGCTCAAGCGTGAATTGGAAGAGCTGGGGATGTTTGCCCCGGAATATAAGCAGCCCATTCCCAAATTTGTACACACCCTGGGGGTGGTGACTGCGGATACAGGTGCGGCTGTGCGTGATATTATCCAAATTGCCTCCCGCAGGAATCCTTATGTGCAAATCATTCTCTATCCTGCGATTGTTCAGGGAGAGGCGGCGGTGGAAAGCATTGTCAGAGGTATCCGGGCGTTGGAACGACTGGGTGTGGATGTAATGATCGTGGGACGCGGCGGCGGTTCCATTGAGGATTTGTGGGCTTTTAATGAGAGGGAAGTGGCACAGGCGGTATTTGATTGCAGTGTTCCTGTTATTTCCGCGGTAGGACATGAGACGGATACTACGATTATTGATTTTGTATCTGATCTGCGGGCACCTACTCCTTCTGCGGCAGCAGAGCTTGCAGTGGCGGATATCCACGACACATTGGAAGAACTGGCTGCATACAGGGAAATGCTATTCAAATTGATCAGGAGGCGGTGTTTACTGGAGAGAGCGCATAGTGCTGCCTGCTTAAGACAACTGCGTACCTTAAGCCCTGCCAGCCGTATTCGGGAGCAGAGAATGCGCAGTCTACAGCTTGAAGAGCATTTGAAGGACAGGATGCAAGAGATTTGCGGGGAGAGGCGGCATATGCTTGCACTTTATATTGAACGCATGAGAGCCCTTTCTCCTCTGGAAAAGTTAAGCAGCGGTTTTTCTTATGTGGAGGATGAGTGTGGGAACAATATCCGCTCCGTTGAACAGATAAAAGCGGATGAAAGGATTCGCATAAGAGTGCGGGACGGTGCCATAGATGCAAAGGTGATTGACACGCATAGGGAGGAAAGCCAAAATGAGTGAACGAAGACCATTGGAGCAAAATAGCCTCGAAGAAAATTTTGAATTGCTGGAGCAGACAATCGCACAGCTAGAGGAGGAAAATATCCCTTTAGAGACGGCTTTTAGGGCATACAGTGATGGGATGGAAATACTAAAGGTCTGCAATGAACAGATCGATATGGTGGAAAAAAAGGTTCTGAAGCTGAATGAGCAGGGAGAACTGGAAGAGTTATAGAGGAATAGGGAATGGAAGAGAAAGAATTTCAGGCATTGCTGCAAGAAAAGACATCTGATGTGGAGGAAATCATCAAGCAATATCTTCCCAAGGAAGACGGGTATCAGAAAACAGTTCTGGAGGCTATGAACTATAGTCTGTTGGCAGGAGGAAAGCGCCTAAGACCTTTGCTGATGCAGGAGATATTTACCACCTTTGGTGGCAGGGGAAGGGTAGTGGAGCCTTTTATGGCTGCCATCGAGATGATACATACTTACTCACTGGTGCATGATGATCTTCCGGCAATGGATAATGATGAATATCGCAGAGGCAGAAGGACTACCTGGAGCGTTTACGGTGATGCTATGGGAATTCTTGCCGGTGATGGATTGTTAAATCTGGCATTTGAGACAGCGCTGCAGGCATTTCCCCTTAAGGAGGATCTCACAGAGCTGGAGGATGAGCAACGGATACATTTGGTGGCAGGCAGAATGCAGGCTGCTGCAAGAGCGCTCCATGTACTGGCGGCAAAAGCGGGTGTCGGAGGAATGATTGGAGGACAGACCGCAGATATCGAGGCAGAGAAAAAGGAAGATGATTCCGGTGAGCAGATTTCTATGGAGCAATTATTATTCATCCATGAGCATAAGACGGCTGCACTGATACAGGCTGCGATGATGGCGGGGGCGATTCTGGCAGGAGCTACCGAACGAGAGGTGGCAGCGATGGAAAAATGTGCCTATAATATCGGTATCGCTTTTCAGATTCAGGATGATATTTTAGACGTAATAGGGGATAGTGAGGAACTGGGCAAGCCGGTGGGCAGTGATATGCAGAATCACAAACAGACCTATGTGACGCTGAAAGGACTTGAGGAGGCAAAGGCGGATGTGAAACGCTTGTCTGAAGAAGCTGTGGATATTCTGCGAAGAACAGCCGGAGAAAATCTCTTTTTAGAGCAATTAATACTTTCTTTGACAAACAGGCGAAAATGAGGCACAATATGTTTTTGGAGAAAATCGAAAAAGCAAACGATATCAAACAGATTTCCAGGGATAATTACAAGGCATTGGCAGAGGAAATCCGCCAATTTCTCATTGAGAAGATCAGTGTGACCGGGGGGCATCTGGGCTCCAATCTGGGGGCGGTGGAGCTGACCATGGCGCTTCATCTTGCACTGAATCTCCCGGACGACAAGATTATCTGGGATGTGGGGCATCAATCCTACACACACAAGCTGCTCAGTGGAAGAAAGGATGGCTTTGATGGCTTGCGTCAGTTTCACGGCATGAGCGGCTTCCCCAAGAGAAAAGAGAGTGATTTTGATGCCTTTGACACGGGACACAGCTCCACCTCTATATCGGCGGGGCTGGGGCTTGTCATGGCAAGAGACATCAAAGGAGAGAAGAATACCATCGTATCTGTGATCGGAGATGGCTCACTCACCGGGGGAATGGCATATGAGGCGTTGAATAATGCTGCCAAGCTGGAGACCAATTTTATTGTAATCTTAAACGATAACAACATGTCCATTTCTGAGAATGTAGGGGGCGTGTCCAAATATTTGAACAATATCCGCACTGCAACCGGTTATCTGGATCTGAAGGAGGGGATTTACAATGCACTCCGCGGAACAAGAGGCGGCGACAGTGTGGTGAAGCACATCCGCCGTGCCAAGAGTACCTTTAAACAGTTGGTGATTCCGGGAATGTTTTTTGAGGATATGGGAATTACCTATCTGGGACCGGTAGACGGTCATGACATCGAAGGTCTGGTGCGCGTGATTCAGGAGGCAAAGCGTGTGAAAGGAGCGGTGATGATTCACGCCATCACACAAAAGGGGCGGGGATATGCTCCGGCAGAGCGACATCCGGCAAGATTTCATGGGGCGGAGCCCTTTGATATTGAGACAGGAATCCCATCCCATCCGCGGACGGTGGCAAATTATACGGATGTTTTCTCCACTGTAATGTGCAAGCTGGGTGCCAGAGATGAGCGCATTGTGGCGATCACAGCAGCGATGCCCGATGGCACAGGGCTGAAACGGTTCCATAACAGATATCCGGAGCGGTTTTTTGATGTGGGGATCGCGGAGGAGCATGCCGTGACATTTGCGGCAGGTCTGGCTGCGGGTGGCTTGAAGCCCGTTGTGGCGGTGTATTCTTCTTTCCTGCAGAGAGCATATGATCAGATTATACATGATGTGTGTATTCAGAATCTGCCTGTGATTTTTGCAGTGGACAGAGCAGGGCTTGTGGGTAGCGACGGCGAGACGCATCAGGGGATTTTTGACTTGTCTTACCTGTCCACGATTCCCAATATGCATATCTGTGCTCCTAAGAATAAATGGGAGCTGTCAGACATGATGAAATTTGCTGTAGAATTGGACATGCCCATAGCCATTCGTTACCCCAGAGGGGAAGCCTATGCCGGATTGAAAGAATACCGGGCACCCATAGAGTATGGCAAAGCAGAATGGATTTATGCAGAGGGGGAGATTGCTCTTTTGGCGGTTGGAAGCATGGTAAAGACTGCCGAGGCGGTAAGAGAGAAGCTGAAGACAAAAGGCTATCAGGTCAGTCTGGTCAATGCCCGTTTTGTAAAGCCCATTGATGAGGAGGCGGTTCTGGAAGCGGCAAGGAATCACGAATTAGTGGTGACATTGGAAGAAAATGTCGCTGCCGGAGGATACGGAGAAAAGGTATTGGAATGTCTGAACCGTCATGACATGAGTTGTATGTATCTGAATATCAGTATACCGGATGCCTATGTGGAGCATGGCAACGTGGAGCTTTTGAAAAAAGAGATTGGAATCGATGTGGAGCGTATCACGGAGAGAATTTTGAACATATTGGACTAGAGGAAGGGAAGCATGAAGGAACGTTTGGATATCATTCTGGTAAACGGAGGCTATGCTCCGTCCAGAGAGAAAGCCAAAGCAATCATAATGTCCGGAAATGTATATGTGAATGGACAGAAGGAAGACAAGGCGGGAGCCGGTTTTGATGTGAGCAAAATCAAACTGGAGGTTCGGGGAAGTACACAGAAATATGTGAGCCGCGGAGGTCTGAAGCTGGAAAAGGCAATGGAACAGTGGAAATTCGATCTGCAGACCAAAATCTGTATGGATATTGGTGCGTCTACAGGAGGATTCACAGATTGTATGCTGCAAAATGGAGCTGCAAAGGTGTACTCCGTAGATGTGGGACACGGACAGTTGGCATGGAAGCTTCGCAATGATGAACGGGTGGTGTGCATGGAGCAGACCAATTTCCGGTATATGAAACCGGAGGATATTGCAGATAAGCTTGATTTTGCTAGCGTGGATGTATCCTTTATCTCCCTGACCAAAATTTTGATTCCTGCCAGAAATCTACTCAAGGTGGGCGGACAGATGGTGTGTCTGATCAAGCCGCAGTTTGAAGCAGGGAGAGAGAAAGTGGGCAAGAACGGTGTGGTGAGGGAACCTGAGATACATAAGGAGGTCATCTGCAAGGTGATCGATTATGCTGACAGTATCGGATTTGAGGTTCTGCATCTGGATTATTCACCCATCAAGGGACCGGAGGGAAATATTGAGTATCTGGTACATCTTGCAAAAGCATCGGAGCCGGAAGATGAGATTTTGGCACTTTCCGAGCGGGAGGCAGAGGAGAAGCTACAAGGGCTTGTGGAGGAAAAGCGAGGCTTATCTCAAAGGGCAAAATGGCAGGAAACGATTCAAAAAGTGGTGGAGGAGTCCCACAGATGAAGCATTTTTTGATTTATACAAACAAGTATAAGGACATAGAACTGAAGGTCACAGAGCATATTCGGGACTATCTTGTGAGCCATGGGCAACAGGTTACCGTCGTACAAAAGGAGACAGACTGGAAGGCAGAAGCCTCGAAGCAGCAGGTATGCGAAATGCCGGCTGACGCAGATTGCATGATTGTGCTGGGGGGGGACGGCACTGTATTACAGGCTGTTCGTGATATGAGAAATGGAAGCGTGCCTCTGATCGGAGTAAATCTCGGAACACTGGGGTATATGACAGAGATTGAACCTGCGAATCTGGAGGAAGCCCTGCAGCGTTTGATAACAGGAGATTACAGCAGAGAGCGGCGCATGATGCTCAGCGGTCAGGTTCTGCATGGGGATCAGGAATGGGCATTGAATGACATTGTGATTTCCAGAAGTGGTTCTTTGCAGATTATTAATTTCAGAATTTATGTCAATGGACTTTTTCTTCATGAATATAATGCCGATGGTGTAATCGTCACGACACCTACCGGATCCACCGGTTACAATTTGTCCGCAGGCGGTCCGTTGGTGGAGCCTGGGGCGGAGCTCATTATGCTGACACCGATCTGTCCCCACACGTTGAATCAGCGAAGTATTATTTTGTCGCCGGCAGATGTGATTGAGATTGAGATTTTGGAGGGGCGTGCCGGGAGGAGTCAGTCGGTGGAGGTGAATTTTGATGGAAATCGCAGAATTCCCTTGCAGGCAGGAGATCGGATACGCATTGTAAAGTGGTCCCAAAGCACAGAATTTATTCGTCTGAATCAAGTGAGTTTTTTGGAGACATTACATAAAAAGATGCAGGAGTAAAATACAGATTGGAGGGTAAGCATGAAAAAGAAAAGACACCAGAAAATAGTGGATATTTTGGAAAAGTATGATGTGGAGACACAGGAGGAGCTTGCGGGTTATCTGCGTGAGGCGGGTTTTGGCGTAACACAGGCGACGGTATCCAGAGATATCAGAGATCTGAAGCTGTCCAAGGTATTGACCAAGGAGGGGAAGCAGAAATATGTCATCTTAAAACAGGAAGATGGCTATATGAGTGAGCGATATGTGCGTGTTCTCAGAGAGGGATTTTTCTCCATGGAGATGGCACAGAATATTTTGGTGGTAAAGACGGTATCCGGCATGGCTATGGCCGTGGCAGCAGCTTTGGACGCGCTGAAGTTCCCGGAGATTGTTGGGTGTATTGCGGGAGATGACACCATCATGATTGCCGTCAGGACGGTAGAGGAAACGAAGCAGCTCATGGAGAAGCTCCACACGATGATCGAGAAATAAAAGCAGCTCTATGTATCAAAATTTCCGCGTGGGCTGCGGAGTTTTTTTGGAGAAGGTACATAAGGAGATGTGAGATGTTACAAAGTTTACATGTAAAAAATCTGGCGCTGATTGAAGAGACGGAAGTGGAGTTCGGCGAGGGACTAAATATTCTGACCGGTGAAACCGGAGCGGGAAAGTCTTTGCTGATTGGTTCTGTAAATCTGGCGCTGGGTGGCAAATTTGAAAAAGATATGCTGCGCAAGGGAGCAGACAATGCGTTGGTGGAATTGGTTTTCCTCTGTCAGGATGAAAAGGTTCGCAGTAAGATGGAGGAAATGGAACTGGATGTGCAACCGGATGGCACGATTATTATCAGTCGGAAGCTGCAGCAGGGTAAAAGCACATGCAAGATCAATGGAGAGACCGTCACTGCAAAGCAGGTAAAGGAACTGGCAGAGGTGCTGCTGGATATTCATGGGCAGCATGAGCACCAGTCCCTTTTGCATAAAAAAAACCATATGACGATTCTTGATACATACTGCGGGGAGGCTTTTGAACAGACAATCGTTCCGGTGGCAGAAGGCTTTCGGGAGTGTAACAGGCTGCGGAGAAGGATTGCTGAAGAAACGTTGGACGAGGAGACGAAAAGTAAAGAAAAAGCATTGGCAGAATTCGAAGTGCAGGAGATTGAGGAGGCGAAGCTGGTTCCCGGTGAGGATGAGGAATTGGAAGCGCAGTATCGCCGCATGGTCAACAGTAAGAAAATCGTGGAAAATCTGGCAGAGAGCTATCAATACACAGGGAGTGATTCGGAGAGTGGTGCCGGCAGTGCTCTGAGTCGTGCGCTTAGGGCAATCCGTAGCGTATCTGCTTACGATGACAGATTGGAGCAGTTGGAGGCACAACTGGCAGACGTAGACAATCTGCTGGCGGATTATAACCGGGATATTTCAGAATATATGAGTGATTGCGAATTCGATGAGGAAGATTTCCGTAGAGTGGAAGAGCGGTTGAATACATTGAACCATCTGAAGGGAAAATATGGCAACACCATAGAAGCAGTCATTGCCTATGGAGCATCCAGGCAGGAGACGCTGCAGAAGCTGGCAGATTATGATGCCTATATGCAGAAGCTGCAGTGTGACCTGGGGCAGTGTGAGCAGCACCTGCAGGAAGCCTGCGGGGCTTTATCGGAGCTCCGACAGAAGAATGCGAAGCTTTTAACGGAGAAATTAAAAGCAGCTTTGATCGGCTTGAACTTCCTGACGGTTGCATTTGATATAGCGGTGCGACCGGGAGAAAATATCACTGCATTGGGGTACGACGACGTGGAATTTTTGATATCCACCAATCCCGGTGAAGCTGTAAAACCCCTGAATCAGGTGGCAAGTGGCGGTGAACTGTCTCGCGTTATGCTGGCGATTAAGACAGTGCTTGCCGGTAGAGATGAAATTGATACGTTGATTTTTGATGAAATTGATACAGGTATCAGTGGCAGAACGGCATGGAAGGTATCTGAGCAGCTAGCCCAGGTGGCAAGAAAACATCAAGTGCTCTGTATCACGCATTTGCCGCAGATTGCAGCCATGGCAGATAAGCATTTTGTAATCGAAAAGAGCAGTACGGACGAGAATACCATCACGGATATTCGTCCGTTGGAAGAGGAAGAAGGGTTGGCAGAGCTTGCCAGACTTCTGGGAAGTGATGCGCTCACAGAGGCTGCGCTGACCAATGCAAGAGATATGCGGGGGCAGGCAAGGGAGTATAAAGAAACGATTTAAAATATTATACAGAAATGGTATGACAGAAGGCTATGTGAAGAGGATACAAAATCATTCACATAGCTTTTTTGTTTTGTATTTTTTTTGTGTAAAATCCACATACTAAACTCTGCTTATGAAATTGTCGTTTGGAAGACGGAAAGGTTGTATGTTGGGGGTGTATGCTTATGAAGCTGTGGATGCGGGAAAATGAAAAGGTTCGTCAATATGCAGGGGATGAAATGGTAATCATACTATCGAACTGGAGTACAAAATTGCAAAGGTATAGACGCTACAGAGCTTGTTTGTTGGCAACACTTGTAATTAGTTGTGCAGCCCTGTTTACATTGCTTTATTATCAGATGGACAGCAGCATTCCGTCCACTTTATATGTGAGGGCAGATCAAGAGGATTCTCTGCAATTAAATATTCCTGCGAAGGCGGAAATCGTCAGTGTGGGAAGCCAGGGAGAAAGTAATATTCCACAAGGGGCTGTGACCATTGATTTAAGCGAACCGGTGGCATTAAAAATGGACAGCTCAGAGACCTATCAAATGCAAGTGAAATTATTTGGATTTTTGCCTTTTAAGGAAGTCGATATCTGTCCGGTTACTGCCACAGAGCTGGTACCGGTGGGGATTCCTATTGGGATTTATCTGAAGGCAGATGGCATTCTTGTCATTGGTGTAGGAGAATTTAATGGGGCGGACGGAGGTAAGCATTCCCCCTCCAAAAATATATTGCGTTCAGGTGACTATATCCGGAAGTTAAACGGAGAGAGCATTGATGACAAAGAACTTTTTATTCAGAGGATAACAGAGAGCAATGGGGAAGAAGTGATGCTGACGGTGGAGCGGGAAGATAAGCTGCTGGAGCTGCAGGTCACTCCCGTACAGGACGAGGGCGGACAGTATCGAATTGGCGTATGGGTCAGGGATAATGCGCAGGGTGTGGGCACCATGACCTATATGGATGAGGAAGGGAACTTTGGTGCATTGGGACATGGGATCAATGATGTGGATACCAGTACGTTGATGGAATTGGATGACGGCACCTTGTATCAGACCGAAATTATTTCAATTCACAAGGGGGCGGTGGGAAGACCGGGAGAGATGGTGGGAATGATCGTCTACTCCAATGAGCGTATTCTGGGCGATATTACGGGCAACAACCCAAAGGGGATTTTTGGAAAATGCAATACACGGGGAAAGGAGCTGGCGATTGGAGAATCTCTTCCCATAGGCTTGAAACAAGAAATTGAGAAGGGACCTGCCCAGATTGTCTGTGCGGTGGATGGAAAAAGACGGTATTATGACGTGGAGATAACAGGTGTCCGGATGGACAATAATAATGTCAATCGCGGAATTGAACTGACTGTTACCGATCCGGAGCTTTTGAAGATTACAGGGGGAATCATACAGGGAATGAGCGGAGCCCCCATCATTCAAAATGGAAAATTTGTCGGTGCAGTCACCCATGTACTTGTCAGTGATCCTACAAAGGGATATGGCATTTTTATTGAGACCATGCTGGCACAAAATTAGCCCTCATTGGGGCGTTTATGCTTGACGGATGAATGCGGATACATGATAATTGTTATGAGGAAGCTATGGAATTATCAAGGAGGTCTACTATGTATTCGATGCTCATTGTCATCATTTACCTTGCGTTTATCAGTTTGGGGCTGCCGGATTCCCTTGTGGGGTCAGCATGGCCCGTCATGCATCAGGAGCTGGGAGTGCCGATGTCCTATGCCGGCATTATCACCATGGTCATATCTGCGGGTACGATTATATCCAGCTTATTGTCTGACAGACTCACCAGGAGGCTTGGGGCAGGTTTGGTGACAGCGATCAGTGTGCTGATGACAGCAGTGGCATTATTTGGATTTTCTGTATCGGGGGCGTTCTGGATGCTGGTAGCATGGTCCATTCCCTATGGACTTGGAGCGGGAGCGGTGGATGCCGCACTGAACAATTATGTGGCGCTTCATTATTCTTCCCGGCACATGAGTTGGCTGCACTGTTTTTGGGGCGTGGGAGCTTCCATCAGCCCTTACATAATGAGCGATTGCCTGACCGGTGGACGAGGGTGGAACAGTGGATATCGTATCGTTTCGATTTTACAGATTGTGCTGACAGCTATCCTTTTTTTCAGCCTGCCTCTTTGGAAGAACAGAAAAGCGGAGCATGAGCATGATGAGGCTAAGGGGAAAGCTCTGGGATTGGGACAGGCAGTGAGAATCAAGGGCGTGTGGCAGGTGTTGGTAACCTTCTTTGCCTATTGCTCTCTGGAACAGACTGCAGGAATCTGGGCGAGCAGTTATCTGGTGCAATATCGTGGAACCCCCGCGACAACGGCTGCCAGATTTGCCTCCTTGTTTTATTTGGGAATTACCTTTGGAAGATTTTTGTGTGGCTTTATTGCAGACAAATTCGGAGACAGGAAGATGATTCGAATGGGTATTGTCATTGCTATGGTCGGTGCGGTGATGATTCTGCTGCCCATAAATGCAGATGTATCGGCGTTGGTTGGATTAATAGTGGTGGGATTTGGGTGTGCACCTATTTACCCGTCTGTAATCCATTCTACGCCGAGCAATTTTGGTAAAGACAATTCTCAGGCAATTATTGGTATTCAGATGGCAAGTGCCTATGTGGGGACCACCTTTATGCCGCCGCTGTTTGGTCTGGTGGCTGCAGATACTACCATTGCACTGTATCCGGGGTTTCTGTTGGTGTATGGTGTCTTGATGCTTGTGATGTCTGAATGGTTGGTGAAATCTGTGGATGCCGCAGAGAGCTAATATCAATCGCCTGAGTTTTAGAAAGTGATGAATAAGGGCTTTGCCATTTATGGCAGAGCTCTTCTTTTGTAGGGCAAGTTTATAGGGGATGAAGATTGACTTATCTGCAAATGTTTATTAAAATAAAGAATAGTGGTATTTTGGTATGAATATGAAAGGAAGGGTATCTATTTTGGACAAAAAGATAATGTTGGGCAATGAGGCGATTGCCAGAGGCGCTTACGAGGCAGGAGTGAAGGTGACATCTGCTTATCCGGGAACGCCCAGTACA
>JAFVDW010000035.1 GCA_017478245.1 Lachnospiraceae bacterium | reverse complement strand
GTATGACAGATTACAGCACAATTCTAAGATTACGGTGCTTACGACAGAGACAGAGCTTGTGGAGGCATTGACAGATGGACAGGTTGGTACCATCATTGTGGAGGAGACCCCTTTCTATGCTACTATGGGTGGACAGAATGCGGATTTTGGTACGATTACCACAGCGGACGGAAGTTTTGAAGTAAAGGACACGGTAAAGCTGCTTGGGGGTAAGGTGGGTCATATCGGTACTGTTACCAGTGGTATGATTAAGGTGGGCGATACTGCTACACTCACTGTCAACGCCGGCAATCGTGTGGCTACCTGCAAGAATCATTCGGCTACTCACCTGTTGCAGAAGGCGCTGCGTGAAGTGTTAGGCAGTCATGTGGAGCAGAATGGTTCCTATGTGGACGGTGAAAAGCTTCGATTTGACTTTAGCCATTTCGCACCGATGACCAGTGAGGAGCTTGAGAAGGTAGAGACATTAGTCAATGAGAAAATCGCAGAAAACATTCCGGTTGTAACGGAAGTGATGGATATTGAGGAAGCAAAGAAGACAGGTGCAATGGCTCTGTTTGGTGAAAAATATGGTGAGAAGGTGCGCGTGGTGCGCATGGGTGATTTTTCTATTGAATTTTGTGGTGGTACCCATGTGGCGAATACAGGTGCAATCTCCGCGTTCAAGATTCTGTCAGAGAATGGTGTGGCTGCGGGTGTACGTCGTATTGAAGCGCTGACCGGAGAGGGCGTCTTTGCATATTATAGAGACCTGGAGAAGACGCTGCAGGCGGCAAGCAAAGTGATGAAAACCACACCTGCTGCATTGGTGGAGAAGTGTGAGCACACCTTGGCTGAGCTGAAAGCACTTGCATCTGAGAATGAGTCCTTGAAGAGCAAGGCGGCAAAGGATGCGTTGGGTGATGTCATGAATCAGGTGCAGGAGATTAAGGGCATGAAGCTGCTTGCCACCAACGTAGACGGTGTGGATATGAACGGACTGCGTGAGTTGGGCGATCAGTTAAAGGAAAAACTGGGAGACGGCGTGGTAGTGCTACTGTCCAACCAAGAGGGTAAAGTGAATATGATTGCCATGGCTACAGATACGGCAGTGAAAGCAGGCGCCCATGCAGGCAATCTGATTAAAGGAATTGCCGCACTGGTAGGCGGTGGCGGCGGCGGTCGTCCCAATATGGCACAGGCAGGCGGTAAGAATCCCGCAGGTATTCCAGATGCCATTGCGGAGGCGGGCAAAGTGCTGGAGGGGCAGTTGGCTTAGGTAGAGCTTGCTGTGTCACAGAATTTGCTGTGCCATTCACAAGATGACGGAGAGGGATTCCGTCATCTTGTTTCATGTCGGGCGTCCGCCCTATAGAAAGAATCATATGCCAGATCCTTTGTGAGCAAGCTCCCACGGTTCTGTCATACGATTCTTTCTGCACAGCAAACTTTTTTCAAAAAGTTATTGACGTGGCGGTATTTTATGGTATAATGGTTTGTGTGCATGTGAGGATATCTCACATAATACATAAAAATAACCCAATCAGTCGTGTTACTAGAGGGACTGAAGGGAGGTCAGGTGTAAAACATGTCAAACGTAATCGTAAAAGAGAACGAGACTTTGGATAGCGCTTTACGTCGCTTTAAGAGAAGCTGCGCAAAGGCTGGTATTCAGCAGGAGATTCGTAAGAGAGAGCATTACGAGAAGCCGAGCGTAAAACGTAAGAAGAAATCCGAAGCAGCAAGAAAGCGTAAATATAACTAAACAAAGGTCCCGGTCATTTGTGACCGTGATTTTCTCGTTTTATAGTGCAAATGTGTGCACTATATTGTAAAGATGGGAGAGAAGAATATGTGGACAAAAGAATTGCTGGGAACAGATGTTTATCATCTGGTGGCAGCATTTGCAATCTACAGTATCATGGGTTGGTTCGTGGAGTCAGTGTATATGTCCTTTTGCAACAAAAAGCTGACAAACAGAGGCTTTGCCAGAGGTCCTTTTTGCCCCATATATGGATTCGGTGCAGTGATAGGCTATCTGATCTTAAATCCGTTTAGAAGCCATCGCATGGCGGTATATCTGATTGGCGCTGCATCAGCCACGATATTTGAATTCATAGTGGGAAAGGGAATGATTCGTTTCCTGGGTGATCTTTGGTGGGATTATAATGAGAAGCCCTTTAATTACAAGGGAATCATTTGCCTGGAGAGTACCATTGCATGGGGATTTTATGCGTTGGGTGTTGTCTATTTTGTGCAAGGAGCAGTCAATAGCGTGATTGACCGCGTGAATGAAAAATGGGGCATTCGGATGCTGATCGGAATCTTCCTCATTGTGACCGTGGATTACATCGTTCAGTTATTGAAAGTATTTCATGTGGATGTCAAGGAGAAGAGAGAGCGGTTTTTGGCGTATTGTGCATCTTTCCTTGGAAGATAGGAACGAGTTTTTGGCATACAGGAATATATTGTGCCGCACTTCCATATTCTGTAAAAGAATAGAATATGGGGTGTGGCATTTTTATGTTCCGAGGAAAGAAAATCTTAAGTGTTGTATTGTGTTTTGTGTTGGTGCTTTCGCAGAAAATGGTGACGAGAGCGGAGGTAAATGTTTCTGCGCCCAGCGTGGTTTTGATGGAAGCGTCTACCGGACAGATTATTTATGAGACGAATGCGGCAGAGCGCAGATGTCCTGCAAGCATTACCAAAATAATGACTCTGCTGTTGACCTTTGAGCAGATTGATGCGGGGAAAATCAAGCTGGATGATCAGGTGCTCACCAGTGCCCACGCCAGTTCCATGGGTGGCTCCCAGGTTTTTCTGGCGGAGGGGGAAACACAAGGTTTGGATACAATGATCAAATGTATTACAGTGGCGTCGGGAAATGATGCTTCTGTTGCAGTGGCTGAACATATTGCCGGAACGGAAGAGGCTTTTGTGGATATGATGAATGAGAAGGCAGCGCAGTTAGGGCTCTTAGATACGCATTTTGAGGATTGCTGTGGACTGACTGATTCCGATAATCATTATACATCGGCGAAGGATGTGGCGATTATGTCCAGAGAGCTTATCACTAAGCATCCGGAAATATTTCATTATACACAGATTTGGATGGAGGACATCACCCATGAGACCAGACAGGGAACGTCCAACTTCACCCTCAGCAGTACCAACAAGCTTCTCAAGCAGTATCAGTGGACCACCGGGCTAAAGACCGGTTCCACTAGCAAAGCGAAATATTGTATTTCCGCCACTGCAAATAAAGATGGGATTGATATGATTGCTGTGGTGATGGGAGCGCCTGACCCGAAGACGCGTTTTCAGGATGCCCAGACGCTTTTAAGCTATGGATTCAGCGTCAGTGAATTATATGTGGATGAAAATGAAGATTTGCTCTCTCCTCTGAAGGTAGAGGGCGGTGTGTTGGAGGAGGTTCCGTTACAATACGAGGGAGAATTCCGCTACCTGGATGTGGAGGGCAATTCTCTGGCGACAGTGGAAAAAAGGATTCAGTTGCCGGAAGCGGTTCAGGCGCCGGTGGAAGAGGGGGCTGTCGTGGGAGAGGCACAGTATTTCCTGGATGGTTCCTCTATAGGGAATGTACCTATTCTTGCAGCGGAGGAGATTGCGAAGGCAAAATACAAGGATTATCTGAAAAAAGTATGGGGATTATTCCTTGTCTGAAGCTTTTCTTTGGAAAATGCTTTTCTTCTGACTACATAATATGATAAGATATTGTGAGATTCATTTGGTAGAGAGGTACGGAACAGAGTGCTTAATATTTTGATTACTATTTTTTGTTTGCTTATAATTGTGATACTTTGGCTCATACTGTATGACAGCAACCGTTTTGTTGTACGGCAGCATACTTTTGCGGATGCAAGAATTCGAAAAAATTTTCGGGCGGTTGTTGTGGCGGATCTGCATAATAAGCAGTATGGCAAGAAGAATGAGGTACTATTGACAGCGATTCGGGAGAGTAAGCCGGATATGATTCTGGTGGCGGGAGATATTCCTACGGCAAGGCCGAAGGCGAGATTAGACATCGCCATAGATTTTCTGCGTGAGCTTGCGGAGGAATATCCGATTTATTATGGCAATGGCAATCACGAGCACAGACTGCGCCTCTATCCGGAGACCTATGGGGATATGTGTGAACGCTATGATAAAGCCCTTGCGGATATGGGAGTGGTTAGGCTAGTCAACACCCATGTCCGGTTGCCGGAGTTGGGTGTGACGATTTATGGAGCTGAAATTGATAAATATTATTATGGCAGATTTGGCATTCGTCCCATGAGTGATGCCTATATGAAGAGTATTTTGGGGGCGCCTACACAGGATGATTATGCAATCTTGATTGCGCACAATCCGGATTACTTTCCTCAATATGCGGATTGGGGAGCGGATCTTGTGCTGGCAGGACATATTCACGGAGGAATGGTCAGGGTGCCTATCTGGGGAAAGGGGATGGTATCGCCGAATATTCGGCTTTTCCCCAAGTATGACGGGGGATTGTTCCATAGAGGTAAGACCACGATGCTGCTTAGCCGCGGGCTTGGTATGCACACGATTCCCATAAGGCTGTTTAATCCGGGAGAGGTGCTGGTGGTTGATTTTGTGGGAGAGAACAAAAGTTCATCTTGAAATGACACGCAATTGTGGGTACAATAGAAGACGTTGTGAATGAAACACAAAGTGAGGATACTATGGCGATACCGGTAAAGCTTGAAGCGTTTGAGGGTCCGTTGGATCTGTTGCTTCATTTGATTGAGAAAAACAAAATAGATATTTATGATATTCCGATTGTGGAGATTACAGAACAGTATCTGGATTATATCAAACAAATGCAGGAACGGGATATGAATATCATGAGCGAGTTTCTGGTGATGGCTGCCACGCTGATTGATATCAAATGCAAAATGCTTCTTCCCAAGGAAGTCAATGAGGATGGTGAGGAGGAAGATCCTAGAGCAGAGCTGGTTCAGAAATTGTTGGAATACAAAATGTACAAGTATATGTCCTTTGAGCTCAGGGATCGTCAGGTAGATGCAGCGCGTAATATGTATCGTGAGCAGAAGCTGCCCAAGGAGGTGGCAAGCTACCGGCAGCCGGTGAACTATGAGGAGCTGATGGGAGATATGACCTTGAGCAGACTGCATGAGATTTTTAAATCCATTGTGAAAAAGCAAGAGGACAAGATTGATCCCATCAGAAGCCAGTACGGTAATATTGAAAAAGACGAAGTCGATATGGATGCCAAGATGCTCTATGTGGAGGCTTACGCCAAAGAACACGGACACTTTAGCTTCCGTAAGCTGCTGGAGAAACAGAGCAGCAAAATGGAGATTATAGTTACATTTCTGATTATTCTGGAATTGATGAAGGTGGGTAAGATCAGCATCAGTCAGGAAAACATATTTGATGACATAATGATTACCTCTGCAGTGGCGTAGATATGAAAGCTCGGATAAGAGGAATCAGGTAGGAAGGGTACGATAAAATGGAACAGGCAAAGGCAGAAGCAGTGCTGGAAGCGATATTGTTCACCATGGGAGAGTCTGTGGAGATCAGTAAGCTGGCCGAGGTAATAGAAGAGGATGTGAGAAGTACGAAGAAGATTCTCGCTGCCATGGCAGAACGTTATGAGCAGGAGGATCGCGGTATCTATCTCACGCAGTTTGACAGTGCTGTACAGTTGTGCACCAAGGCGGAGATGTATGAATACTTGATTAAGATTGCAAAGTCGCCGAGAAAAATGACTTTGACCGACACGGTTCTGGAGACGCTGTCCATTATTGCGTACAAGCAGCCTGTGACTCGCTTGGAGATTGAGCGTGTGCGCGGTGTCAGTTGTGACCACGCTATCAACAAGCTTTTGGAATATGATTTGATTACGGAGCTTGGGCGCCTGGATGCACCCGGAAGACCGCTGTTATTTGGTACAACAGAGCAGTTTCTTCGCTGCTTTGGCGTGAAGAGTCTGGAGGAGCTTCCGGAACTGAATCCGGTGCAGTTGGAGGAGTTCAAGCAACAGGCGGAAGCGGAAGTGCAGTTACAGTTGGATATTTAATGGCATATGGTACAACAATAGCCTCATATATTTTCTCAAGTGGATTGTTCGGGAAACAAGCATGAAGGGAAATATACGAGGCTTTATTTGTGCATTTTTGATGGGGATACTGATTGTTGAACTATGGTTGATGGATTGCGGAGAGGTTTGTGCGGGAGAGTTTGATGAGTCATTGTATGCTACGGCGGCAGTACTGATGGACGCTTCTTCCGGCAGGGTGCTTTACGGAAAAAATGCAGATACTCCCATGGCGATGGCAAGTACTACAAAGATCATGACCTGTATTTTGGTGTTGGAATTGGGAAATCAGGAGGATGTGCTGCAAGTGTCTGCTTATGCAGCATCCATGCCGAAGGTGAAGCTTTACATAAGGCAGGGCGAGAGTTATCGGGTGGGAGATCTGCTTTATTCTCTGATGTTGGAATCTCATAATGATTCAGCGGTAGCTTTAGCTGAGTATGTGGGGAGCCGATATTTGGAAGTCGAACTCAAAAATAAACCGGTGGCAGAATATACGGTGGAGGAGAGTAAAATGGCAGTGGCGGCGTTTGCAGCGCAAATGAACGCAAAGGCGAGGGAGCTTGGCTGCGAGCATACCTGGTTCATCACACCCAATGGACTGGATGCCACTGAGACCCTACCGGATGAAAAGGGAGAAAGTGTCGTGAGAGAGCATTGCACCACAGCGGCAGAGCTGGCGCGGATTATGTCATATTGTATTTTGGAATCCCCCAAAAAAGAAGCCTTTCTACAGATTACGCAGACCCCCCATTATAGCTTTGAGGCAAATGGCAGAAGCTTTTCCTGCAATAATCACAATGCGTTTCTTACGATGATGTCGGGAGCTATCAGTGGCAAGACAGGATTTACCAACAAGGCAGGTTACTGTTATGTGGGAGCACTGCAGAGGGATGGAAGGACTTTTGTGGTAGCGCTTTTGGCATGTGGGTGGCCAAACAACAAAAATTACAAATGGAGCGATACCAGAAAACTGATGGAGTATGGGATGGAGGAATATTTTTATAGGAGTTTTCTGGCGGAAGGAGTAGCGTTTGATGAACGCAAGCTGCAGGATATAGAGGTGTTGGGGGGCACCCCTGAGAGACTGGGGGAGGCAGCGTATACCGGATTGGCAATCAGGAGAAGCGCAGAAGGAGATAAAATGGGGGCGGACGGATTGTTGATGCGTGAGGATGAGCAGGTGACAGTGGAGTGCGAGATGGAGAAGCGCTTGATGGCGCCTGTGAAAAAGGAAACGGTAGTAGGACATATCTATTATAAAGTAGGAGAGGCCAATTATCGTACGGAAACGATTGTTACTACCGGGGATGTGCCAGAGATTGATTTGAGTTGGTGTCTTGCGCAAGTCCTTTCCCGCTATTTGCTCAAATAAAAATTTTTACGCCAAAATATGTTAAAAAAAATTGCAATTCGTCCTTTGCGAGTTGCATTTTTTATGTTATACTATCTAACGAAAATCAATCATGGGGGAATTTGGCTTGTTCTCATTTTCCGTAGATTGGTTTTATATATGTTTTTATTTATTTTTATCATAAATGGAGGGCCAAAATCTATGAGTACTACTTCAAAAGCGGGTCAAAGAATTGCTTCTTTGCTCGATGAAAACAGTTTTGTTGAAATCGGCGGTCTTGTCACTGCAAGAGCTACAGATTTCAACTTAACGCCGTCTATGACTCCTTCGGATGGATGTATCACCGGATATGGAGTGATCGACGGTAAGCTTGTGTATGTGTACAGCCAGGATGCTTCTGTGTTGAATGGAACCATCGGTGAGATGCATGCCAAGAAGATAACCAATCTCTACAATCTGGCAATGAAGATGGGAGCACCCATCATCGGGTTGATTGAGAGTGCCGGTTTACGTTTACAGGAGGCTGCGGATGCGCTGGAGGCTTTCGGTGAGATTTATTTAAAGCAGACCTACGCATCCGGTGTCATCCCGCAGATTACGGCTATATTCGGCACCTGCGGCGGTGGCTTGGGATTGTTCCCCACGATGACAGATTTTACTTTTATGGAGGAGAAGAGCGGTAAGCTGTTTGTCAATGCGCCCAATGCTTTGGACGGCAATGTAATCACCAAGTGTGATACTTCCTCCGCGGCGTTCCAGTCCAAGGAGAGTGGTATCGTGGATGTGGTAGCTGATGAGACAAGCATTCTGGCACAGATTAGTGAACTGGTAGGTTTTCTGCCCTCCAACAATGAGGATGAGACCTTTGAGGAATGTACGGATGATTTGAATCGTGTGAATGCAGAGCTTGCTTCCTGTGTGGGTGATACTTCCATCGCACTAAGTATTCTGGCAGACGACAATCATTTCTTCGAGGTGAAGGCTGAATATGGCAGGAATATGGTGACCGGCTTCTTACGTCTCAATGGCGCTACAGTAGGTGCTGTCGCTAACCGCGCACAAATCTGTGATGAGGAGGGCAAGGTGACAGACGAGCTTGGATGCGTGCTGACAAGGGAAGGATGTGAGAAAGCTGCTGATTTTGTGAACTTCTGTGATGCTTTTGGTATTCCTGTGCTGACTCTCACCAATGTGACCGGCTATGAGGCAACTATTGCTTCCGAGAAAGAAATCGCAAAAGCTGCCGCAAAGCTTACATATGCCTTTGCCAATGCCACAGTCCCCAAGGTGAACGTGATTATCGGCAAGGCTTTTGGAACCGCTTATGTAGCGATGAATTCCAAGGCGATCGGAGCAGATATTACGCTCGCATGGCCTGACGCACAGATTGGAACCATGGAGGGCAAGCTGGCTGCCAAGATCATGTATGACGGACAGGGCGCAGATGTGATCAACAAACAGGCCGCTGCATATGAGGCATTGCAGCTCAATGTGACCAGTGCAGCCAGAAGAGGATATGTGGATACGATCGTCAATGCTGCGGACACCAGAAAATATGTGATCGGAGCCTTCGAGATGCTTTTCACCAAGAGCGAAGATCGTCCTTTGAAAAAACATGGCACAGTCTAGAATATTGGAAAGGGCATGGAAAGATTAATGAAAAAATTAGGTATTTTAATAAGCATGTTCGCCGCTGTTCTGGGACTGTGTGCCTGTGGAAGTGAGGAGAGCCTCACGGAATATGAGCAGCAGAAGGTTATGTACGCTCAACAGCTTGCGACGCAGGGTGTGATTCCCACCTTGTCCACTTACACAGAGGAACAGAATTATGAAACATTATCTGACTTTACTTACGAAGAGCTTGCTTATGTGATTGCAAATGACCGCAATCTGAATGTAGATGGATATGCTTTTTACGGCGGTGTAGAATCTTTCAGATCGGCACTGGAAGAGATGGGCGGCTTAAAGAGTGTAGGAGAGTCCAGAGCAGAGATCAAAGACGATGAGATCTTGGTATATGTAGAAGTGGAAGGCAATAAGAAGGATGCAGAAGCGGAGATTATTTTTTCCAACGATATGTTTATGCTCTTGGAATCCGCTGCATTGAATCCTACCGCATCTATGGGTGAACTGATGAAAAAGGCTGCTTTGAATACCGTTATCGGTATGGGAACGGTGTTTATTGTGTTGATACTGATCAGTCTTATCATTTCTGCCTTTGCATTGATTCCCAAGCTCCAGGCAAGTCTTGCAAAGAAAAAGGAAAAGCAGAGCAGCAGTGCCCCCGCTGCCGGAATTGACAATGCAGTAGCACAGATTGTAGATCGTGAAGAAATTGTAAACGGGACAGATGACTTGGAACTGGTGGCAGTGATCGCTGCGGCAATCGCAGCCAGCGAGGGACAGACCTCCACAGATGGATTTGTGGTACGATCTATTCGCAGAAGAGTCTAGCGTAAGAAAAATATAATTTAAACAGAAACAATGGAGGATAATAAAATGAAAAATTATACCATTACTGTTAATGGCAATGTATATGATGTAACCGTAGAAGAGGGCACATCCGCAGGTGCTCCTGTAGCAGCAAAGGCTCCTGCAGCTCCCAAGGCAGCTCCTAAGGCAGCTCCTGCAGCAGCGCCTAAAGCAAGCGGAGCGGGAAGCGTGAAGATTGAGGCAGGTGCGGCAGGCAAGGTATTTAAGGTAGAGGCAAATGTAGGTCAGGCAGTGAAAGCTGGCGACCCGGTGGTCGTTCTGGAAGCAATGAAGATGGAGATTCCTGTTGTGGCTCCTCAGGATGGTACAGTGGCAAGTATAGATGTAGCTGTTGGTGACGCTGTGGAAGCTGGTGCATTGCTCGCGACGATGAATTAATCGAGAGCTGGCACAAAGTCAAACAGGAGGTCAACAAATGGATTATATCGTAAATACATTTAGCAATCTGATTCATCAGACGGCGTTCTTCAATCTGACGGTTGGGAACTACATCATGATTATGGTTGCATGCTTTTTCCTTTATTTAGCTATCCGTCATGGTTTTGAGCCTCTGCTTTTAACCCCGATAGCATTTGGTATGCTGTTGGTCAACATTTATCCCGATATCATGCTCAGTGCAGAGGATGCGGCAAATGGAGCTGGCGGTTTACTGTATTATTTCTACAAACTGGATGAACTTGCGATTCTGCCTTCCCTGATTTTCATGGGCGTAGGTGCGATGACAGACTTTGGTCCCCTGATCGCTAACCCTAAGAGCTTTCTTTTGGGTGCGGCAGCACAGTTCGGTATTTTTGCAGCTTACTTTGGCGCCATCTGGATGGGGTTCAATGACAAGGCGGCTGCAGCAATCTCTATCATCGGTGGTGCAGATGGTCCTACCTCCATCTTCCTGGCAGGTAAGCTGGGACAGACGGCAATCTTAGGCCCTATCGCGGTGGCGGCGTACTCTTATATGTCACTGGTACCGATTATCCAACCGCCGGTTATGAAGCTGTTAACCACAGAGAAGGAGCGCAAGATTAAGATGGGTCAGTTGCGTCCGGTATCCAAGCTAGAGAAGATTCTGTTTCCCATTGTGGTTACCATCGTGGTATGTCTGATTTTGCCCACCACAGCACCCTTGGTTGGTATGCTGATGCTGGGTAACCTATTCCGTGAGTCCGGCGTGGTAAGACAGTTGACAGAGACGGCTTCCAATGCATTGATGTACATAGTGGTTATTTTCCTTGGTACTTCTGTCGGTGCAACCACCAGTGCGGAGGCTTTCCTGAATATGGAGACGATTAAGATTGTAGTTTTGGGTCTGGCGGCGTTTATTTTTGGTACTGCTGCAGGTGTGCTGTTTGGTAAATTGATGTGTATTGCGACTAAGGGTAAGGTCAATCCGTTGATCGGTTCTGCGGGTGTATCTGCCGTTCCTATGGCAGCTCGTGTATCCCAGAAGGTGGGTGCGGAGGCAGATCCTACCAACTTCTTGCTGATGCACGCAATGGGACCTAATGTGGCAGGCGTAATCGGTACCGCCGTTGCAGCCGGAACCTTTATGGCCATCTTCGGGGTCTTCTAAGCTGTGCACATCTGATTTCGATTATCCAGACGTCGAGCTCGCTCGAACGGATGGATAGGCGAAGTCAGATGTATAGAGCGCGAAGCGCGACGAAATAGGCTCGGTAGAGCCTATGAGTTGCACAGCTTAGAATCGTATAGAGCTCAATAGAACTTCGATTATCCAGACGTCGAGCTTGCTCGAACGGATGGATAGGCGAAGTCAGATGTATAGAGCGCGAAGCGTGACGAAATAGGCTCGGTAGAGCCTATGAGTTGCACAGCTTATATGTAAATATTCACTATAAACAAAAATTAGGTATTTGCAAAACATTTATAGTTGTTCATAAGATTGAGCAAATCGTACATCCATAGCAGACACGTTCTCGCGCCAATCTCCCCGTAGCGGCACATAAGGCGCCTGGTATTTACAGTGCCGTAGTACACCGCCTAAGTGTCGACGGCTCACCAGGGTCCGCATATGGAAATGTACATCTTGCACAATCGCAACAACATCCGAAAGGCGTTTCGCAATTACTTGATTATCAATAAAAATATTTGGAGGAAATTCGTAAATGTCAGAACAAGCTAAGAAACCGATTAAGATAACGGAAACCGTGCTGCGTGACGCACATCAGTCTCTGATTGCTACCAGAATGCCTACCGAGTTCATGCTGCCCATCGTAGATAAGATGGATCAGGTGGGTTATCACTCTGTAGAGTGCTGGGGCGGTGCTACCTTCGATGCGTCTCTTCGTTTTTTGAAGGAAGATCCATGGGACAGACTGCGCAAGCTGCGTGACGGTTTTAAGAATACCAAGCTGCAGATGTTGTTCCGTGGACAGAATATCTTGGGCTACAGACCCTATGCAGACGATGTGGTAGAGTATTTTGTACAGAAGTCCATCTCCAACGGTATTGATATCATTCGTATTTTTGACTGTTTGAACGACCTGCGCAATTTGCAGGCGGCAGTGGATGCCACCAACAAGTTCAAGGTGCAGGAGGGCAGAGGGCATGCACAGGTTGCACTTTCCTATACCCTTGGTGATGCTTATACACTGGAATATTGGGTAAGTATAGCTAAGAAAATCGAGGAGATGGGAGCAGATTCTATTTGTATCAAGGATATGGCAGGATTGCTTCTCCCTTACAAGGCGACAGAGCTTATTTCCGCAATGAAAGAAGCTACGAAGCTGCCGATTCAGTTGCACACGCATTATACCTCCGGCGTGGCAAGTATGACTTATCTGAAAGCTGTAGAGGCGGGCGTGGATGTGATTGATACTGCCATGAGTCCGTTTGCTATGGGTACTTCACAGCCTGCTACTGAGGTAATGGTGGAGACCTTTAAGGGGACACCTTACGATACAGGTTTTGATCAGAACCTGTTGGCACAGATTGCAGATTATTTTGTGCCTTACAGAGAAGAGTGCTTGAAGAGTGGTCTGATGAGCACCAAGGTTTTGGGCGTGAATATTAAGACCCTGTTGTATCAGGTACCCGGTGGTATGCTGTCCAACATGGTAAGCCAGTTGAAGGAGCAGAATGCAGAGGACAAATACAACGATGTGTTGGAGGAGATTCCCCGCGTGCGCAAGGATTTGGGCGAGCCCCCTCTGGTTACTCCTTCTTCCCAGATTGTCGGTACACAGGCAGTATTCAATGTGTTGATGGGAGAGCGCTACAAGATGGCTACCAAGGAGACCAAAGCGGTGTTGCGCGGCGAATATGGTCAGACTGTAAAGCCGATGAATCAGGAGGTTATCGACAAGGTTATCCCCGGCGAGGAGCGAATCACCTGTCGCCCTGCCGATTTGATCGACAATGAGTTGGATAAGCTGGAAGGTGAAATGGCAGAGTGGAAGCAGCAGGACGAGGATGTACTGTCCTATGCACTGTTCCCGCAGGTTGCTACCGACTTCTTCAAATACCGCCAGGCACAGCAGGACAAGGTAGACATTTCCCAGGCAGATACAAAAAACGGAGCATATCCGGTATAGGGATATAATTTGTACAATACAAAGATGAAATTTGCATATGAGATAGAGAAAAGACCAAGTCAGCCGAAGCTGCTTGGTCTTTTCTCATAGATGATGTATTGCTTTTTCGGCGCAAGGGCTTCATGCTTGCGGGAGGAAATGAGACTATGGTATAATATTTCTGCTGACGCAGAAATCAAGCCGACATGTGTCGTCTTGCATCGCTGCGCGATGATTATACCTGGGAGCCACCGTTTGCCCGGTAAATGCCCCTGCGTGGCGCTTCCCGGTCTGCGCTTATGGTATAATAAGAAAACTTTATAGAGAAACAGTCTGATAAAAGCAGTAAGAGAAAGGAAGGGCAAGATGAAAAAAAGGTATGTAAGAATTGCTGTATTGCTGATGGGGGTGGCGCTGATGCTTTCGGAGTATACCGATTTGACGATTTTTGCGGCGGAATCAGCTTCAACCCAGATAGTTCAGGCAGATGACGTAAAAGAGGAAGCAGTCTTTGTGTGTGATGGCAAATTTGACGTGGCGCCGGAGCTGTTTGAAAATCTATATGAATTGGATGAAAGGATTATGGAGACATCCTCTGTCATGGAGGTACTTCCAAATTTCTCAGCTTCTGACGATATCGGCGAAATACATAATGTATTGAATGGCAATTTGTGTCCGGCAATGGGAGAGATACATCCATTCATTGTTATGGTTGATTTCTCTGATGTTAAATTTGATGATGAGTTTCACAAGGATTATGTCAAAGACCTTTTTTTTGGCACGGATGCAAGTGTGCTTCCCTATCCGCAGGAAAGCCTCAGCGCATGGTATAAACGTTCTTCCTATGGTAAACTTATTTTTTCCGGGGATGAAAGTGATATTTTTGAAATTCATATGGAGAATACAAGAAACTATTATACTGACACGGATGAAACCGGAGACAGCAGAGCCGTTTCCCTGGCTGAGGAAGTGTATGCGGACATATTGAGCTATGTGGCGGATATGGAACGTTATGATGTTGACGGAAATGGTTTCTTTGATGCTCTTTGTATTATTTATGCGGGAGATGCAGGGGACTGGGCGAGCCAGTGGTGGAGCTGTGTGACAGGAGTGGCAAGTGATAATGGTGGTGCACAGCCGTATGCCATGTGTATGGAAAAACATTTGAGTCAGCATGGACTCGGTGCTGTGACGGCGATACATGAGTTTGGACATTTACTCGGACTTCCGGATTTGTATGATTGTACGGAAACGCATTTGGACAAGCAGGCATTGGGAATTCATACTGCGGATATGATGGCTGACAATACAGGGGATTTTAATGCTCTGTGCAAAATGTTATTGGGGTGGATTGACGCAGAGAAGGTACAGATTCTGAATCGCAGTTCCGATAGAGAAAGCATTACATTAGACGGATACACTTCTACCGGTGCGTGTGCTATGCTGTATACGGAGGAGCACCCGACATCGCTGTTTGGGGAATTCTATCTCGTGCAGTACGAGGACTTGAAGCAGAATGGTGCAATGTATGATGGCGCGGCTCAGAATGATACATTTATCAGGATATATCATGTAAATGCAGAAGGAGCTTTTCAATATCATAATACATATGATGGATATTACAACCTTATCACTGCGGTGGACAGGGACTCGCATCTGATACATGGAGATAGCAGTAATGGTTATAAAGCACTGACCGCAGATTATAACTGTAATTTTTTTGAAGGAGATGAATTAACGCCATATACAGCGCCGTCCAGTATGAAATATCCTGAGAGTAGAGAATTATCTGATGCGGGAGTATTCAGCGGGTTGAATATAACCAATATAGATATTTCTGACGACAGAACATCAGCGACATTTGACGTCTTTTTTGAAGCGGCACCGGACGATCAAGTCGAGCCGTTATCGTTCAAACCGGCATCAATTTATGATAATGTTGAGGTGGATTTGTCTTCAACCACCGCAGAATCGCCGGAATTCTATTTGCGGGGAAATCATGATTTCTTCCTTGCAAATGACGCGGCAACCGCATATATCAGGGAAAAGGGAAAGACTGAAAAAGAAGGTGATTTGTCAGTTGACACCGTACATCCGATCACAGTGTGGAACTATCCGTACCAGAATCACTATGCCCTGTCGGCAGTTTACACGGGAGTACTGGAAAAGGATACAGAGTACGAGCTTGTGTTTCCGGCGGGAATGTTTATCACATCCTATGGAACACTTTCCGATGAAATCATAGTCGCAGGCATACACACGATGGCAGACGATATTTGGGGAGATGCTGTCACTTTTGAAAAGGATGGTTATCAGGCTGTTGACGGAGGAAACTGGGAGCTTTCAGATTTCTGGGTTTCCAAATTTGCAGTTTCAGATGGAGCAAACATCATCGTACCGATGAATAAGTCAGGAACGGGTCTGGTTGCCTGTACAATTAATAGAACGACAGGGGAACTGACAGATGAACATATTCTGATAGAGGATAACAATGAGATGCAGGAGCAGGGTGATACGTTTGGCTGTGGATATTTTGGACAAACAGAAAACGGAAAATATCTGCTTAGTGCATGGAAGGTTGGAAAGCTTGGGGCGGCAACCGATACCTGTATAAAGGTGTTTAATGATAAATTTGAAGTTGAGAAGGATGTCAAACTGACACCGGGTTATTACTTTTATATAAGTGATGTCAATGTAAACGGAAATAAGGCAGGCTATTTCGGAGGAGTGATTGATACAGATACATTGTCCGTATACGACAACAATGGATGGGGAAAGACATTTCCGCTCAATGGATGTTATCTATGTCAGAAAAGTGATTTTGAACGGCAGTATAGCGAGAATGATATTGTACTGCTGGATGAAAATTTAGAAGAGATAAAATATCTCAATCATTTAGATGGAGTTACTCCTCAATATGTAAAAGAGACAGATAATGGGTATTTGTTGATTGGAACGAGAGACGGAGACATTATTAAATATCTATTAGATGAGGATTTTGAAATTACCAACAAATGCGTGCTGCTCAAAGACGCAAGTCTGTGTCAGATATATTCCATGGACTGCGGATTCGTGATCAGTTGGCGGAGGGAAAGTGTCGGGTATCGCTCAACGGTTTATGATTTGAGCTTTCATAAACAGTATGATATGGAAAATTTCCAGGGAACAGTGGTAAATCAAGAGGGAAAAGAATATCTGTGCTCTTTATATGGCACAGGCTATGTATATTGGTCGGATGGTTCAAAACTCCGGATCAGATGCTCGACACCGCTGGATATTACCACATCAGATCATGAATATGGAGAAATCATAACAAAGGATGATGGTTCAAACGTAAGAATTTGTTTCGTATGCGGAGATGAACAAGTGGAACGAGAGCCCGACAGCAAGGGGGATGTAAAGGAAGAATTTGATGATATCAAAGAAGGTCAGTGGTGGGTAGAAGCCGTGCAGTTTGCATATGATCATGACATCATGGCGGGTAAAGGAACTAAATTTGATCCTGCCGGTAAACTGACCCGTGAGCAATTTGTGCAGGTGTTGTACAATCACAGCGGTACTCCCGCAGTGGAGGGAGCGGTCAATCACTTCAGCGATCTGAAGCCGGAGCAATGGTATACCAACGCAGTGCTTTGGGCGAATGCCAATCATATTGCCAGCGGTAATGCCGACGGCACCTTCGGTATTGGCAAAAACATCACCAGGGAACAGCTTGCTTTGATGCTTTACAATTATGCCGGGCTGAAAAAATATGACCTTACTTCTACGGATGGACAGATTGAACAGTATTCCGATGCCAAGAAGGTGAGTACATGGGCGGCAGAGGCTCTGAACTGGGCTGTGACACAAGGAATTATGAGTGGTAAAGGAAGTGGTAATGACCTTTCTGCCTACAGACTGGATCCGCAGGGAACAGCCACTCGTGCGGAATGCGCATCCATGATGATGAAGCTGCTTCAAAAGAATTAATTTGGAACAATATATCGAAATGAAAATCCCATCATCTGTTGATTGCTTTGCGGATGATGGGATTGTTTTCACTTCAGTTGTTTTAAATTCGGCAAGACTATTTTTGTTTCGTACTTGACAGGCATGGAGGTTATCTTGTAAAATAACAAGTGTTATACGTTGGAAGCATGAATTGAAGAGGGATTAGTAATGGCAAGAAAAGAGACAATCACCATTGATACCATATTGGATACTGCGTTTGCGATGACGAGAGAGGAGGGCTTTTCCAATGTGACTGCCAGGAAAGTGGCAGCGAAGGCGGGGTGCTCCACACAGCCGATTTTTCGCGTTTACAAAAATATGGAAGAGCTGTGGAATGCAGTTTATGAAAGAGCGGTAGCATTTTATCAGGATTATTATAGTCTGTTTCCGAGAACGGGCAAGAAGCCTTTTTCTAATTTGGGAATGGCATATATTGCTTTTGCCAGAGAGGAGAAGCATCTGTTTGAGCTCTTGTTTCTGGCAGGAGGACCGGGCACCAAAAGCATGTATGAGGTGTTGAATGGGGAAAACGGCAATGTAGTGTATGAAATCAATCTGGCAAGAGTCGCGGGCTGTAGTGACCCCGGAGAGCTGTTTATGAAAATGTGGATTTTTATTCATGGGGCGGCGTGTATGACTTTGACAGGAGATTATGATTTGTCAGATGTGGAGACACTGGCAATGTTGGAAAGCTCTTACGAGGCGTTTATGGCAAGGTAAGAGAGAAGGAGCATTAAATACAAAAGGAAGTGGAGAGACAAACGACAGTCATGAAGGGACAGTACGATGTTTTAAGCAGAATCAATGAGCGCTTTAGCGGTATGAGCAAGAGCCACAAAGCGATTGCCAATTATATTTCAGAGCATTACGATCAGGCAGTTTTTATGACCGCTGCGAAGCTGGGAGAGACCTTAGGAATCAGTGAGTCCACGGTGGTGCGCTTTGCATCCGGTATTGGATATGAGGGCTATCCCGAATTTCAGAAGGCATTGGCAGAGTGTGTCAAGGGTAAGCTCAGCGCAGTGCAGAAGATGGATGCCAAGTATGGGAAAAGCTCTCAGTCTGAGATTTTGACCTCGGTTTTAAATGCAGATATTGAGAAGCTGCAGCATACCATCGAGAACTTGGATCCCGCAGCCTTTGAGTCTGCCATCACCAGTATTTTGGAGGCGGACACAATCTACATTATGGGGCTTAGAAGTAATGAGCCGTTGGCAGCCTTTTTGCATTTTTATCTGAATATGATTCGTGGAAGCGTGATTATGCTGAATACCACCAGTGTCACCGAGACCTTTGAACAGATGCTGCACATCGGTGAAAAGGATTGTTTTATCGGAATCAGCTTCCCGCGTTATTCCATGCGTACGCTGAAGGCGATGGAGTTTGCCAATGACAGGAATGCGAAGGTGATTGCAATCACGGATTCGGTGAATTCACCTATGAGTCTGTATTCCTCCTGTAATCTGCTTGCAAGAAGCGATATGGTGTCCATCGTCGATTCACTGGTGGCACCCTTGAGTGTGATTAACGCTCTGGTAGTTGCATTATGCCTTAGATGTCCGCAGGAAGTGAAGCATAATCTGGAGATGCTGGAAGAGGCATGGAATAATTATCAAGTATATTTGAATGACGAAATTAATTTCATCGATGATGAGCCGATGTTGAATTATTCCTTGCGCAAGGAATAACAGGAGGGTCGTATTCTATATCAATCGTCAAGTGATATGTAGGGGGATTGGATGAGTAGAGTGGTTGTGATTGGCGGTGGGGCAGCGGGTATGATGGCTGCCATAGCCGCGGCTGAAAATGGTCATAAGGTATGGCTGTTAGAGAAAAACGAAAAATTAGGTAAGAAGCTGTTTATCACCGGCAAAGGCAGGTGCAATGCCACCAATGGGGCAGATATGGATGTGTTATTTGAGAACGTCTGCACCAACAGTAAATTTTTATACAGTGCCTTTTATGGGTTTGACAATCGGGCGCTCATGGAATTGTTGGAACAGAATGGATGCCCGCTGAAGGTAGAGCGTGGAGACAGAGTATTTCCGGTATCAGATCATTCTTCTGATGTGATTGCAGCGTTACAGAGAGCTTTGAGGCAAAATCATGTGGAGATCCTGTTGCATGCACCTGTGGAGAAGATTTGTACAGAGGAAAAAGAAGACATAGAAGTGCCCCAGGTAACCGGTGTGCGACTACAGAACAGGGAGCAGATAGAGGCGGAGGCGGTGATTATCTGTACGGGAGGTGTTTCTTATCCTGGCACCGGCTCTACGGGGGACGGCTATCTGTTTGCCAGAGAGCTGGGACATAGAATTGTGGAGCCTGCTCCTTCTTTGGTTCCGCTAGAGACTGAGGAAAGCTGGTGTAAGGAGCTGATGGGGCTGTCTCTGCGGAACGTGTCACTGCGCATGATGCAGGGAAAAAAAGAATTGTATAGTGATTTTGGGGAGATGCTGTTTACGCATTTTGGCGTCAGCGGACCGCTGGTGCTTAGTGCCAGTTGTCATTATGGCAGGAGAAAAGCGGGTAAGGAGGGGGTGGCGGAGCCTGTTAAATTGTATATTGATTTAAAGCCTGCACTGGATGAGGAACAACTGGACAAACGCCTGCTTCGGGATTTTGAAGAGGCAAAAAACAAACAGTTCAAAAATGCATTAGGAGGACTTTTTCCTGCGAAATTAATACCAATCATGGTACAGCTCTCGGGAATTTCTCCTGACAAAAAGGTCAATGAGATTACCAGGCAAGAGCGTGTGGCGTTTGGGAGATTGATTAAGAGTCTGCCCCTCACGGTCACCGGAACACGAAGCTTTGCAGAAGCGATTATTACTCGTGGAGGTGTGTCTGTGAAGGATGTAAATCCTTCCACCATGGAGTCGAAGCGGGTGAAGGGATTATATTTTGCGGGGGAAGTGTTGGATCTGGACGCCTATACCGGAGGGTTTAATCTGCAGATTGCCTGGTCCACCGGGCATCTGGCAGGGAGCAGCGTGAAATAATGAAATGGCAAGGAGATGTGTAGGATGAGTTATAATATTGCGATTGACGGACCTGCGGGAGCGGGAAAAAGTACCATTGCCAAGGCGGTGGCGAAGAAGCTTAGCTTTGTATATGTGGATACAGGAGCTATGTACCGTGCCATGGCTTTGTATATGATTCGTGAGGGCGTTGACCCTGCGGATGCGGAAGCGATTAGTAAAAAATGCCAGACAGCAGAAATCACCATTGGCTATGTGAATGGAGAACAACAGGTTTATTTGAATGGTGAGAATGTGACCGCCTTTCTGCGCACGGAGGAGGTTGGCAATATGGCTTCTGCCACAAGCGTGCAGCCGGCAGTGAGAACAAAGCTTGTGGAGCTGCAGAAGGCGTTGGCGGCAAAGGTGGATTGCGTGATGGATGGCAGGGATATTGGCACATGTGTGTTGCCGGACGCGCAGGTAAAAATCTATCTGACGGCAAGTAGTCAGGTGCGGGCTAAGCGTCGCTATGATGAGCTTACCGCAAAGGGACAGACCTGTGACTTGGAACAGATAAAGGCAGATATCGAGGATAGAGACTATCGGGATATGCACAGGGAGCATTCACCCCTTCGTCAGGCGGAGGACGCAGTGCTGGTGGACAGTTCGGATATGACGATTCAGGAAGTGATCGATTGTATTTTGAAGCTATGCGCGAAATAACCACCTGAGCCTTTTGGGCAAAATAACT